>CADDZM010000115.1 GCA_902812345.1 Chloroflexota bacterium
TTATCGTATCGTTGCCGTTGGAGTAGTTGGCCGCAACCGGCCAGACCCGGCCCAGGGTGTGGTTCCAGATGATAGCCAGGGTCTGGTCGAGCGGCACCGGGACTGTCCCGAAGGTCACGCAAAGCAACAGGCAGGTGATTAACCCTGCCAGGCCCAGGCCTATCAGGATTACTCGCCGCCGCTGCGTCCTGAAGAAAGGTGAGTTTTGCCGGGCAAACACCCCGAACTTTTCCCGCCTGACCGGGAGGGTTTCGGACCAGTTTTTTATTTCGGGTTGCTCCAGCTTTTTCAACTCAGCTTCCTTTTATTTGAACAAATCGGGGTAAAGCAGCCTGGCGACCGCTTCCACACCGAGAGCCGCCCGCGGGCCGGGCCGGTTTACAAGGTCGGCGCTAACCGCAAAGACCTGCTTGTTTTTGACCGCCGAAATGACGTTCCAGCCGGGCCGGGCAGAAATAATCTCGGGGGTATCAGTGCCGCCGGTATCATCGCCTACCAGGATAACCTGGGGGTTTTTGCTGATTACGGCTTCCTGGTTAAGCTGCGGGTAGGGGTTTGAGGCATCGGTAACAATGTTCTGCCCGCCCGCCCTGGTGATTATTTCATCAATAAAGGCACCAGGACCAACCGTGTACAGGGTCGGGTCGAGTTCGTAATAAACGCGCGGTTTGGCGCTGGCCGTTTTTACCTTTGCGCTGATTTCGTCCAGTTTACCCTGGAAAGTTTTCACGGCTGCCTCGGCTTTGTCCGGTACGTTCTCAATCTGTCCCAAAAGGCGCAGGTTGGTTTCAATCCCGGCCAGGTTTGACGGGTTGATTATAACCACTTTCAGCTTGCGTGATTGCAGGCTGGTCAGAGTATCTTTCGAGGTAATACCCGCCGCCAGCACCACGTCAGGCGAGAGCGCCACGATTTTCTCAAGGTTTGTCCCCGAAAAACCGCCCACTTTATCAACTTTAGATACTTCGGCGGGGTAGTTCGAATTATCGTCCACGCCAACCACTTTGTCACCCAGGCCGAGCGCGTACGCCAGTTCAGTGTTGCTCGGGGCCAGCGAAACAATGCGGGCCGGGGCTTTATCGAAAGTGACGCTGTTCTTGGCATCATCAGTGATGGTCAAAGGGTAGGTGGTCGGGGCCGTGCTTGCCACGGCTGACGTTGTTGCGGCAGCAGTTGTGGCTGCGCTTGTCGTCACTGCCGCTGTACTCACAGCCGGGGTGGTCGCGGCGGTGGTAGCCATGGCGGTCGCGGCTGGGGCTGAAGTTGCAGCAGCAGTCGTAGCGGCGGCAGTCGTGGCCGGAGCGGTGGCAGCAGCAGCCGTTGTAGCGGTCGGGGCAGATGTAGCAGCGGCAGTTGTCGGGGCAACCGGCGTGGCGGTATTATCCCCACAAGCCGCCAGCAGCAAGCTGAATAGCAAGACGGCTATCAGCCCGGGCGGAGCGAAATGGCTCTTCAAAGTGAGTTTCAACAATCTTTCCTTTCTCAATAAAAACGGATTCTTGTCTGGCTAGAATTAAGTTGCGAGCGAACGTTATACCTCGGTGAGAAAGGAACCGGGCAGATTCTAAACTGGTACGGCTTTAACGAGCAGGCCAGGCGGCATGATAAGTAACAAAAAACCCACCATCCGGCTTTGACCTGCAGGCAGCAAAGCAAGGGGGCGGGTTTAAAATTCCTCGACCCCGTGCGTCCTTTCCCTCGAAGGCTAACGCAACGGTAGTATTTGAAGACAGGCGATCTGGCTTCCGTTTACCTGATGTAAAGCGGTTACAGTAGCGGGACTGCGCCGGATTCGCACCGGCTTCCCCTGTTTGGCTCATTTCCTTTGGCGGTTTCGTGCCGCACCCCGGCTACACAATGGCGAGGCGAAAAGAGACTCTTCAAATTTACTCATATTCCAGATTTTAAAGGTGCTTTTTTAACACAACGCCTTTTCAAACGGCCTCCAAATGGTATCACGCCGAGGGCACCCTGTCAATTTGGGGCGGGCGAAGGTCAATTTCCAAGAGTTTTTGGAACTCCGGAAATAAAAACACTTGCGTCCGGGCGGAGTTGTGATAGTATTGCCGGAAACACCGGGCAGCTTTTTCAATATGCAAATGGCTGGAAGAAATAGAGGAAACTTTTGGAGCGGAAAACGGGGCAAGCTGTAATCATCGGGTTTATCGAAAACCGGGATTTCCCCTCCCATCTTTACACCTTTGCGAAGTCGGCGGTAGAGAGCGGGGCTATTTTGATTTGCGCTGATGGCGGCGGCGAGGTAGCCCTGGCCTGGGCTTTAACCCCCGACCTGCTGGTGGGCGATATGGACAGTATTTCTCCGGCTTCCCTGGATGTGCTAAGACATATGCAAGGCGTGGAAGTACGAATTGCCCCGGCTGAGAAGGACGAAACCGACCTTGAACTGGCCTTACTTACGGCCCTCGAACGCGGCGCGAAGGAAATAACTATCCTGGGTGGTCTGGGCGGGCGGCTCGACCATACCCTGGGTAATATCTACCTGCTGGCGGCGGACCAACTTGTCCAGGCGGGGGCGAAAGCCCGGTTGCTTGGTGAGGAGGAAGAAGTACTGCTCTTGCGAGGCGGCGAAACCCTGGCCCTAGCAGGGAAACCGGGTGACCTGCTCAGCCTGATTCCCCTGACCCCGGAAGCGCGGGGAGTGCGCACCGGAGAGTTGTATTATCCCCTGAAAAGCGAACCGCTTTTCATTGGCCCGACCCGTGGCATCAGCAATGTTTTTACCGGGGAAAAAGCAACCGTCTTTTTCGAGGAAGGCCTGCTGCTGGTTATACACCGTTTTGGACCGGCCTGAGTTTAAGTAGAAGAATCAATCTAAGAAGAAAAGCGGTTTTCAGGCGGTTAAAAAATAGATTTCCGGTTAAGGTCGGCGGGGTCAACTCCGGCCCCAGCCAGGGCTGCTTCAAATTTTTCCGGCCCGTTATTTTCGAGAAATTTATTTTCCGCTGCCGAAATAAAGAACCCAAGCAGAATTTTCCCCTGTTCGCCGTCGCTTAAACTTACGGTATCTAGGTTATCAAGCCCGGTCGGGCGGGTAAAGTAAAGGGCCGCCTTCCCGGTAGCCGCGGAAAAGCCCGGGAACATTTTATCAAGCCCCGGAAACCTTACCCCCATTTTTAAAGTAAGCGAATTTTCAATAATAATAGTGAGAACCCGGCCTAAAATGTTGGGTGCATCTCTTAACCGGTCTCCGGCGGGCAGGAAAACTTCAAAAACGCCGCCAAGTTTCTCCCGATAAAGCGTTAAACCGATCGAGGCAAAGGTTAAAAGTTCGGGTGAAGGCGCGAAAGTTAAAACCTGGATGGCAATAAACCCTTCCTTCCCCCAGACAGCCTGGTTGATAGGATTGCCAAAGAGTTTTACAAATCTTTCAAAATACGCTTCACCCCAGTTCATTTTAGTCCTTTAGCTTAAAATTCTTGAAAATGCCAGGTATCTCCTCAAAATACCTGGCATTTATTTAAACAAGCTGGCCGGTTTACCCCGTGGTCTGGACCCCGGCAGCAATCCCGTTAATCGAGTGCAGAATAATATCCATCATCTGGTCGCAGCGGTCGCGGTCCTCGTCAATTACCGAGGGGCCGCACTCCTGGCGCTGCCGTTTTAACAGGCTGACCTGAACAAAACTAAGCGGGTCCACATAAGGGTTACGTAACCGGATAGACCGCTGCAAGACCGGGATGCTGTCGAGAATGGCATGCTGCCTGGTTATCAGCAAAATAGCGTCAACAAGGCGGCGGTATTCCGCCTCAATTTCCCCGAAAATCTCGTCGCGGACCGCTTCATCGTCTACCAGCGACGAATAGAGCCGGGCAATATTAAGGTCGGCGGCCCCCAGGCTGCGCTGGGCGTTGTCGATTAAGGTCGTAAAGAAGGGCCATTCCCGGTACATGGTCCGGAAAGTCTCGACCCGCTCCAGGTCTGGTTCGCTGCCCTTTTTGCCATAGAGAGCTTTCTGAAACCCCGACCCGGCCCCATACCAGCCCGGCAAATAATGGCGGTTCTGGGTCCAGCTAAAGACCCAGGGAATCGCCCGCAAATCCGAAATCCTGGTTCCCACCCCCCGGCTGACCGGGCGCGAGGCCATGTTCAGGCGGCTTAACTCGCTGATGGGTGAGGCTTCCAGGAAGTAGTCGCGGAAGCGCGGGTTTTCATAGACCAACTGGCGGTAACTTTCAAGGGCGGTTTCGTTGACCTGTTCCATTATTCTAACGCGGGTTTCTTCCAGGTCGCCGCGCCCGGCCCGGACTTTAGGGCTGAGGGTTGCCCGGAACACCGCGTTCGTGACCTGTTCGAGGTGGCGGTGGGCAATGACCGGGTTAGCGTAGCGAGCAAAGATAATCTCGCCCTGTTCGGTCACCTTTAGGCGACCGTTGAGCGTCCCGGCCGGTTGCGCCCCAATCGCCCGGTTGGCCGGACCGCCGCCGCGCCCGATAGCACCTCCCCGGCCGTGGAAGAAGCGTAAGTCAATCCCGTCCTCGTAGCTGGCCGCCGCCAGGGCTTTTTGCGCCTTGTAAAGCTCCCAGTTCGAGGTCAAAAACCCGCCGTCCTTGTTGCTGTCGCTGTAGCCGATCATGATTTCTTGCATGTTGTGATAGGCGGCCAGAGCCTGACGGTAAATCGGCGTATGGTAGAGCTTCCGCATTAGCTGCGGGCTTTTGCGAAGGTCTTCCACGCTTTCAAAGAGCGGTACAATGTGGAGGTCGCACTCGATTTTCGGTTCTTCCGGGGTCGAACCGGGTTTGAACCGCACGATACCGGCTTCCTTCGCAAAAAGCAAGACCGCTAAAACGTCGCTGGCCTGGTGGGTAAAGCTTATAACGTAGTTTTCGCAAACTTCCTGGCTGACTTCCTGCTGCATTCGCCGCATTACCCGGAAAGTTTCAATTATTTCGTTCGTGTCGTCGCTGAAATCAAGCTCGGACGGCAAGAGCGGGCGCGGGTTGCAGGCCTGTTGGTCAAGCAAATCGAATTTTTCATCTTCGCTCAGGCTCAAATAGTCATCGCAAATTTTCATTCGCTTGAAAATCTCGGCCAGGGCGGCGGCGTGTTTGCCGCTATGCTGTCGAACTTCCAGCCCCGCCAGGTGGAAGCCAAAGACCTGGACCTGGACCATCAGGTCGGCCAGGGGTCCATCGGCGATACGCTGCCCGGCGTTTTCGCGCAGGCTGGTCTCGATAACGGCCAGATCGGCCAGCAGTTCGTTCGGGGCGCGGTAGAGGGCCGCCCGTTTCCATTCCTCGCCGATAGCCAGACCCCGCCCGGCGACAGAAGGCGGTAGGCCGATTTTTAGGGCGGCGATAGCAGCGTCCGACCCGGCCTGGTTATGCTCGATGGTCAGGCGCAATCGCTCCTGCATGTAAGAAATCTTCTGGCGGTAGGCTTCGTAAAAACTGTGTTGTTCGAGTTCGATAGCCAGTTTGGGCATGCGCCGCCGGTCGTCCATAAGAGAGTCGTAAAGCTCCTGGGAAACTTTAGCCCGGCGCGAACTGTTGCTTAAATAGGTGCTGAGTTTAGCTAAACTTTTCTGGTAAAGTTTTAAAATGGTGTCTTTTTGCCAGCGGGCGGTCTGGGCGGTTACCCTGGAGGTAATATAAGGGTTGCCGTCCCGGTCGGCCCCGGTCCAGTTGTTAAAGCGCAAAAAGACCGGCAAAACAAAGGACTCGCCGGGGTAATACTTTAATAGAGCCGCTTCCAGGTCGCGGTAGAGCCGGGGAACCATACCGAATATCGAGTTTTCGAAATAATAGAGGACGTTCGCCACTTCCAAAAGGGGGGTGGGCCGAGTCGGCCGGATGTCGTCGGTCTGCCATAATACGCTAACGCTGCGGCGTAAATTTTCCTCGGCGGTCTGGCGGACCGAAGGCGGTAAATCCTGGTGGTCGAGTTTCTCAACAAGGCGTTCAATTTCTTCGAGATGTTCGAGGACCGAGCGGCGGCGGCTTTCGGTCGGGTGGGCCGTAAAGACCGGCTCAACCAGCATCCGGCCAAGCAGTTTGCGGACTTCCGAAGCCGGGACGCCTTCTTCTTTTAACTCTTTGAGGGCGGCGGCGATGCTTTCGCCACGCGGCTCGGGCCAGTGCCGGCGTTCGCGCTGTTCCAGGGTCCGCAGGCGGCCCCGTTCCTCCGCGATATTGACCAGGTGGAAATACTGGGTGAAGGCCCGCACCAACTGGAAGGTTAAATCGAGGTCCATCCGGGAGCAGCTTTCGAGTAAAGCTTCCTGACCTTCCGGGGTGAAATCATCGCGGAGTTCGATGCTTTGCTTGCGAATCTCCTCGACTTTATCGAGCAAAGCCTGGCCGCCCTGCTCGACCAGCACATCGCCCAGGATTCGGCCAAGCATGCTCACGCTGGCCCGGAGCGGGTCATCAATTTGCTGCACATCCTGTTCGCGCTGGCGGGGCGCGGGGACACCTGGAATTTGACCGGACAGGCTTTTTTCAGTCTTCATACGTTTCCGTTTCCTAGTTTCCTGCTTTTAATGATTAAATTTACCGGGTGACGCCCTTGTTTATGGCCCGGCAAAATCGTTCGAACTCAACAGCTTTGTTGGAGTAAGGCTCCGGCGCCCGGACCGGCGGTGGTAATGTGGGGGCTTTTAATCTAGCCTGGCCTTTCCAACCTGGCGTTGGTCAGGCTTGGCAGCAGTGGCTTAAAACCCAAAATGGGCAGGTAAAGTGTCAAAGGACAGTTGAAAGGTTAGGGTAGCACCATCATTATATTAACCCAAATCTTTCTGCAACCGGGAATAGCCAGGCGTACCTTTTCAGGGTTAAGCCTCACTTTTGAAATCACCTTTGCCGGGGGTCGGGTCCGTTTTGACCCGGTAAACATAATAAATCGCTTGCCCATCGGTGCGTATAATGCTGCTGGGATTATAACCTTTTGCCAGGGCGGCTTCAACTTCGGGCGGCCAGCGGTTGAAAGTTTCGGTTATTATAAGGCTGTAACGCCGGTTTTCCAGATCTGTAACCAGCGGCGCGGTCTCGCGTTTGCCGTTTTTCAGCAGGACCGAGTAGATAAAATAGTCGCCCACCTGCCGGGAGCGCCCCGTTTCAATTAAAAAGCTATCTACCAGCACCAGGGGCGGTTTGCCGCCAATGCCCTCGCTCTGGTAAGCCTGGCGGACCAGCGCCAATCCTTGCCGGTATGGGCCTTCCGAGGCGTTAAAATCCTTCCAGGGACTCCAGAAGACAAACATCCCCAGGGCAATTACGGCCTGAACCGCCAGGGCCGGACCAATCCATTTTCGGGCTGCCAGAAAAAATTTGGAAGTTTCAACCGGTCTTTCCGCCGGTGAATTAAAAAAGCGGGCCACCAGCAAGCCAACAGCCAGGGCCAGCAGGTAGGCCAGTTCGTTGAAGTAATAATCTACCGCGCCATCCTTGACGATGGTGACGCAAGCCAGGGCCGCAAAGAGAGTATAAAAAACCCAGAATTTCTGGTTTTGCCGCCACTGTAGCCACAGGGAAACCAGGGCCAGGCTGATAAGCGGCAGGTGGTCGAGCAGGAAGAAGCCGACAAAACCGGGGGCTTTATCGAAAATAAAACTTCCGGCCCGCGAAGGGTCAAAAATGCCAAAGATTTCACCCGCCGAAAGCCAGCCAAACAGGCCGAACCCCAGACCGGCCCAGGCCGCCAACATCCCGGCAAAGGCGACTGCTTTCAACAGCCCTTCCCGGCTGATATGTTTTAAAACGCCAACCTGCCGGGAAGCAGTTTTAGCCGGGTCTTTTGGTGTGGAAAAGAGCAAGTCCAGGAAGACTGCTGCCGTTATGGCCAGGTAGGTTTGCTTGCTAAAAAAAGCCAGGACGGCCAGCAGGGCTACCAGCGCCAGGGTTAAAAAGTTTTTTTGCAACCGCCGGTACCCAAAAGCAGCCAACAAGCTCAAGAAAAGGGCCAGGGGGTCTACCCGGGCGGCGTGGGCGAAGATAATCACGCTCCAGAAGCAAAAAGGCAGCCCGGCGCTTATAAGAGCGGCCCCTTTCCGGCCGGTCTCCTTCCAGACAATCAGACCGACCAGCACCCCCGCCCCGGCGTAAAAACCCCAGGCCGAGAGCCTCTCGGCCAGGAATACTCCCAGCCCGGTTAAACTTTGAAAGCCCCACACCAGCAGCATAAAAAGCGGAGGATACTGTACGCCCGGCATACCATAAGGTGCCGCCGGTGGGGCATACATTTCCCGCAGACTTGCCCCAGGCCGGAGTTGTTCGACTGCGCCGCCTACGGTCATTTCGCAATAGTCAATGACAATTGGCGAAAAAAGGGCCAGGAAGGCCCGCGCAATCTCCAGACAACCGAGTAATCCCAGGATTAGGGCTGCCAGCTTAATTAAAGCGCTGCGCTTGAACTGATAGCGGCGGTCAAACATTTTCAGGCCGGTTTGATTTGGATTTATAGGGTTGTCCTTAACAGAATTGATCAAAGTGTGCTTGCATCTTTATAAGGCTATCTCAGGGAAGCGGTTCAATTATAACATGGGCAATTCGGCCTGAAATTCCAATTACTTCTCTTTGTTAGAAATCGGGTGGCATAAAATTTGCAATTACGCATAACCAGGCAGCTATTTAGTAAAAAGGGGTTCTTTTAGTTAATGAGAGGTGGGGAAAACCATGCCGGCTAAACGTGAAGAAGTTGAAAGCGCCAACGGCGATAAAAAATATATCCGCCGGGACGCTAAGGGCCGTTTCACCAGTTACCAGGTGGACGAAGGCCGCTCTTTGAGCCGGGACCGCAAACGCGATGCTAAGAATTCAACGACCCCGGGTCAGGGCGATAAAGGCGATGGCCGGAAGAAAAGTTAATCACTTTTAACTATTCACTTGTGGGAGGGAATTGTATTCCCGATGCAATGTAGAACAAGTCGGGAAAATAATTCCCTCCCACAACTTAAAGCCGGGTGGCTGAATAGTTAATCACTTTTAAATAAACAAAAAGCGATACCGGCATAATATCTGGTATCGCTTTTTAAGTTTATAAGGATTTATCCGCAATTAGAATCTTTTGCGCCGGGAAAATATCGCGGAAGGGGCCGTGAACCGTAACCCTCAGGCCCAGTCGTTCGAGTTCGGCGGCGTCCTCGTCAATGTAGCGGAGGTCGCTAATGACCGCCCGGCCACCCGGGGCCAGCACCCTGGCAATTTCACCAAGCGCCCTGGCCCGTTCCTGCTGGCGGTAACTCTCGCCAATCTTCCCCCTGACTCCCGTGTTCGCGCCAACATTATGCAAGCATAAGTTGCTCACTACCCGCTCAAAAGAATTTGCTTCAAAAGGAAGTTTGCGGGCATCGGCCTCATAGACGTGGACCCGACCGCCGACTTCTTCGAGGTCAATGTTGCTGCGCAGGGCTTCCTCGCTGTTGCCCGAAAGGTCGCTTTTTTGCCAGATGTCAATCGCCGTTACCCGCATGACCGGGGACCGTTTGGCCGCCCCGATTGCCAGCAGACCCCGCCCGCTGCCTATATCGAGGATGCGGGAATCCGGTTGCAACTCGGCCAGGTCAAGCAGGCGGTCGCGGTGCTGGAACTTCTTCCGCTTGCTGTAATAGTACATGGCAAGTGGGGAATACAGGGTGCCTAAACCAGCCGTTAAAGCCCCTACCCGCAGCCACTTACGATAATTCTTCCCCCGGAACGGCAAAAAAACCGCCAGGACGAACTCGCCCAGGCTTAGTAAAAGAAGATTGCGAATGACACCGGGCGCGTCCAGGCCGTAATCGGCTTTGCCGCCCGGCTCGATTGCTTTTAGAAGATTTAATTTCATATTTTAAGAATCTAAAGGTCAAAGGCAGCCATTTTCAAAGAAAGCGACTGCCCGAACTCAATTTTTAGTAAAACTTAAACCGGGTGCAAGCCCACGAACTCCAGGGCCAGCGTTTCTTCCCAGCCGTACATTACGTTCATGGCCTGGACCGCGTTGCCGCTGGTGCCTTTCATAAGGTTATCAATTGCCGACATAACCACCAGGCGGTTGCTCCGCTCGTCCCGCTCGAACCCGATGTCGCAGAAGTTGCTGCCGCTCAGCACTTTCGGTTCGGGGTAGCGGTAAATACCTTCTTTGGTCTTGACAATCCGAATGAAAGGCTCGTTGTTGTACTCCTGGCGGTAGACTTTCCAGATATCCTTTTCCTGCAAATTCTCTTTCAAAAAGACATGGCAGGTTGCCAGGATACCCCGAACTGCTTCAATCGAGGTTGCCGAGAAATGGACCGTCGGCTTGACGCCAAAATCCAACTCTTGCTCAATTTCCCCGGTATGGCGGTGCATGGTCGGCTGAAAGCTGCGCATGGCCCCGCTGCGTTCCGGGTGATGGCTGCCGGGAGTAGATTTGTATCCGGCGGCGGAACTGCCGATTTTTCCTTCCACCACGACCATGTTCGGGTCCACGAGTCCGTACTTGAACAGCGGCAAAAGGCCCAGGATAGTAGCCGTTGCCAGGCACCCCGCCCCGGAAACATAATTAGCCTCTTTAAGCTGCTCGCGGTGCAATTCAGGGATACCATAGACGAATTTCGAGAGCCATTCGCTGGCTTCGTGTTCATGTTCGTACCATTGCGGATAAAGGGCCGGGTCGTGAAGCCGGAAGTCCGACGAAAGGTCAATAATTCGGGGCGCCAGGGACGCAAATTTATCAATCCGACCAACCGCCGAGCCGTGCGGCAGGGCCAGAAAGAGCAAGTCTACCGGCTGAAGGGCCGCTATTGTTACAAATTTCAGATCGGTGCGTTTGCGCAGGTTCGGGTGAATACTATGGACGAACTTACCCGCGTTGCTCTCGCTGGTGACCTGGACCAGTTCAACGTGCGGGTGGTTAAGCAGAAGCCGCACCAGTTCGCCGCCGCCGTATCCGCTGCCACCCACTACGCTTACCCGTATCTTCTGGGTTTGGCTTGCCACTTTTTTATACTCCTTTATAAAAAGTTTTAAGTGTTCAGTTTTTAGTTTTTAGACAAAAACTGTCTTTCTAATAAAAAAGTTGGTAGCCAGGCCACCAACTTTTACTTTTAATCAAGCTGATTACCGGCTTATACAGTCAACTACTGTTTAGCTACTTTCAGGCAGTAATCAATGACCCGGCCCGGGATATTGACCCCGGTGGTATCAATCGAGTTGCGAAATTCCATCGTGTAATTCACTTCATTGACGAGTAAGCCCCGGTTCGCATCCTCGAAAACATCAATGGCGACCACCCCGCCTCCGACCGCTTTAGCGGCCCGGATGCAAAGGTCGTTCAATTCAGGCGTTACCGGGCAATTAGTGGCCTGACCGCCCCGGGCCGTATTGGTAATCCAGTGTTCGCTGCCCCGGTAGATGGCGCAAATTGTTTCGTCGCCGACCACGAAGGCCCGGATGTCGCGCTGGGGCTTTTTGATGTACTCCTGCACATAGAAAATGCTGTGCTCGTAGTTGCCCAGGGTTTCTTTATGTTCTAGGACGGCCTCGGCGGCTTCCCGGTCGTTTATTTTCGCCAGCAAGCGGCCCCAACTACCGACCGACGGTTTTATGACCACCGGGTAACCGATTTCTTCAATCGCCTCAATGGTTGATTCGGGCGTGAAAGAAAGGGTTGTTTTAGGCGTGGGGACGCCATGATGGATAATGGCCTGAGTAGTCAGGAACTTGCTGCCGCAGGTCTGGGCTACCTCGTAAGTGTTTACGGTCGGAATACCCCAATCGTTCAGGACTTTTAGAGCATAGAGCGCCCGGCCATGATGTAGCGACCGCTCCAGAATGACATCGTAATCAAAAGGTTTCTCTTCCAGGCGAAAGATGATTTCGTTGTCGTAGATACGGTCAAACTCAATGCCGCGTTTGTTCAGTTCTTCGAAAAGGAGCTTTTCTTCAACCCGGATGCGGGAAACCAGGACGCCAAACTTCATTTACTCGCCCCAGTCTTCTTCTTCTTCGGGAGCCAGCGCCAGTTCGACCGGGTTAACTTGAACTACTTCCAGTTCCGCCCCACAGTCCCCGCACTGTACAATCTCACCCTTTTCAACATTTTCATGCAGGCTAATATCAGCCCCACATTCCGGGCAAGCCACCGCCACATCATTCATTTGAAACTCCTCTCAATATACTTTTGTATACCTGTTTATATCTATTAGCAATAATCAACTAAATAACCGACAAAATTTCGGGACAGCAGCGGCCCGGTCAAAATCTTTTCAAGATACAAGCAAAATAACCACCAGGGCGATGCCAACAAGCACCTGTACCAGCACTGCGGCAGCATAGAGCAGGTAGGCCGGGATAGCTTCTTTTAACTGCAAAAATGCGCCCAGGATACTATTTCCGATGACCGTCACCAGCCCGATAAACGGTAAGAGAAAAAGTTCGCCCCGGTCCCCTAACCGGTCCACCTGGCCCACTTTGTTAAAGTGCATCCGCAAAATGTCGGGGATGTCATTGTAGCGCAAAAGCAGTGAAAAGTAGATAAACATGTTCAGGATAATGCCGAGCGCAATCAGACCCCGGCCCAGGTTATCGTGCCAGAGCGGGTGACTTAACAGCGGCCCTTTGATGATACCTTCCTGGACCGGTTCGATGGCTCCCAACCGCTTGCGCAGGTTGAACTCGGTAATGAACTGCTGGCGGTCGCGTGGTGAAATCGCGTAAGTTTGCCGTTCGGTCCGAATTAAAAGAGTGCCTTCTAACTGGTGAGTCGAGAAAAACTGGATTGTTCCAAGAGCCGCGACCTTTGTTTTGTTAAGGTAGAAACCGGGCCATGAACTGAAAGGCCGCCGCGATACTCGGTCGCTCTCGATTTCCGTTGCTGTCGTAACAGTTTCAGCCTGATTGGGAATGGCCCTCTCGCGCGCATTTTCGGTGCTGTGTTGGTCGCCTTCACGACCGTCCCTGGGTTCGTCCTCCTCAAAGTTAATTGCCAGCGCTCGGAATTCACGGGGGTTAAGCGCCTGGGCCCGTTGCTCGTCGTAATCCTCACCGTCAGGGCGGGCCGGTTTGATAACCTGGTCGGCCCCGGCGTCCGATATTTCCACGAATTCAGCCGTTTCAAACTCAAACGATTCCAGGTGATCAAGGTCGCTATCGGCGGCGGCCGTCTGAGTCATCTGGTAAGGGCGGTCGGCGTCCGGTTCGGCCACCTCGACCTCAACCATCTCATCTTCATCATCTAATTCGGGCATAGACGACGGCGAAGCAGCTTTGCGCGGGTAAGCCAGGGTTGGGCCGCCAGGCCGCGAGGGGTTTTCAGAGGCTGGCGTGGTAGCTGTCTCTGCCTCAGCCCTGGCCGAATTCGCGCTTGCGCCCCGGTCGGCGGCGTTCTTGCCTCGTTCTTTGGCCCTGGCTAAAACCACCTCGGCGGGCAGCATATAGCGCACATTCGCCAGGGGTATGACCTGCTGGGAATCGCCCAGGCTAATCCGGATAGCGTTACGGTCCAGCGAGTAGCGCAAGGCGAAAAATTTGCGGGTCTGGTAGGCCAGGTAAATAACCACAAAAAACAGGACCACGCACAGCAGGGCCAAAAAGAAAGTGCCTATATTATTTCCGGTTGGAATCGTTAACAATTCAGCCGGAGTATCCGGGTCGGCGTCAGCCGATTGGACCGCCTGGACGACATCGGTAGCCGTTGCCGCCATTACCGTAACCCAGACCGCCAGGCCGAAAATAACAGCCGCCACTCCGGTAAAAATAATTCCTATCAGGCCGCCCTTTGAAGGCAGCGCGCGCCAATCTTTCATACTAATAAACCGCGGTACACCATTCCTTAAACTTATCTACTTTGCCGCGCACCACGTCAAAGTAATATTGCTGCAACTTTTTAGAGAACGGCCCCACCCCGCCTTCGCCCACCGGGCGGTGGTCCACCGAGGAAACCGGGGCAATCTGAGCGCCGGTCCCGCATAAGAAAAGTTCGTCACAGGTATAGAGTTCGGTGCGGTCAATTACTCGCTCGACTATTTCCAGGTCAAAATTTTCTCTGGCAATCCGCATAACCGTGTTGCGGGTGATACCTACCAGGACGTTTTCGTTTACGGGCGGGGTAATCAGCTTGCCGCCGGCCAGCATGAAAACGTTCTCGGCGCTGCCTTCGGAAACGTGTCCTTCCGAGGTAAGCATAATGGCCTCGTCAAAGCCGTTGAGAAGGGCTTCGCTCTTGGCAAAGGCGCTGTTTACATAAGCCCCGGCCACTTTGGCGCGGGCCGGAATCATGTTGTCGTCAATGCGTTTCCAGCTGGAAACACCGACTTTCAAGCCTTTTTCAATATCAATATAGGCTCCAAACGGCAGCGAATACATGCAAAAACCGACCGGTAAATCGTTTAATTTTACCCCGATTACTTCCGCTGAAATATAGCAGGTCGGGCGCAGGTAGATATCCTCGCGGAAGCCGTTTTTGCGGACCAGGTCGCGGGTAATCGTGCAAAGTTCGTCCACGGTATGCGGCAATTTGAAGCCAAGAATTTTGGTGCTGCCCAGGAGTCTTTCGAAGTGTTCGCGCAACCGGAAAAGATAAAGTTGCTCGTCTTCGGGGTTCCAGTAGCCGCGAATACCTTCAAAACAGGCCGTCCCATAGTTAAAAGCGTGGGTGAGGATGCTTATTTTTGCGTCGGCCAGCGGAACAATCTCGCCGTTAAAGTAGCTGTATATTGTATCTGACATTTCCGCTCCAATCTCTAACTGGTTCCTGAAAAGCAATGTTTAAAATAAATTTCCCTGATTATAGCACAAAGATATTCCCCGGGTGGCCGCCCGGTTAAGCAGCGAAGACTGTTTCCAGAGTCAGAAACAGTCTTCGAGAACAATCTGGGTCTAAAGCCCCAACCTCAACCTAACTGGTCGGGGCCGCTGTCGTAGTGGTCCCAACCGTCGGCGTAATACCGGCAGTCGTAGGGCTGGCGGTGGTCGCCGCAGCCGTAGTCGCGGCGGTAGTAGACGCTCCGGTTGGGCCAGCCGTAGTTGCACCGGCGGTAGTCCCGGCCGGAGTTCCCGCACCGGCAGTCGCGCTGGTATCAACGGTGGTCGGCGGCGGGGCCGGCGTATTCGTCGGCGGAATTACCGGCGTAAAGGCCGGGACCGGGATGACTGTCGCGGTCGGCGCCGGGGTCGGCGGCGTGTTAAAGGTAGGGTTAGCCGCTTTGACCTTATCCTTTAACCAGTCGGCGAAGAACTGGGGGTCGCCGCTAGCGTCGGCCTGCTGGAAGCCCTGGATAGTGTTAGCGTCCAGCGGGCGGTTCGGATCCTTATCGGTACACAGGATAATGTGATAACCGAACTGGGTCTTGACCGGCTGAGTAAATTCGCCTTTATTCAGCTTAAGAGCCGCCGCCAGGAAGTCTTTATCGTAAGCGGTCTTATCGGTGCTCCAACCAAGGTCGCCGTTATGCGAAGCCGAGCCGGTGTCGGTGCTCTTTTCGCGAGCAAGCTGGGCAAACTTGGCTTCGAGTTGGTCGGGCGGGGTCGCTTTAAGCTGTTTATAGATGTCCTGGGCCGTCGCTTCGTCGGCTACCAGGATATGGCTGAGCTTCTCAGACGGGTAAGGCTGGCCTATTTTCGGCTGGGTTTCGGCCAGTTTATCAACCACTTTTTTCTTAATCAGGGTTGGGCGGGCTTCGAGCTTTTTGTAGTCGTCATCACTAAGGCCGGTGTAGGCGCGGAACGACTTCAAATAATCGCTCTGGTAAGCTCCGGCGGTAGCCTGGACCGCGCTGGCGGCCATAGCCGTAGCCGTTGCGGTAGCGGTAGGCGTTACCGTAACTGTAGCTGAAACCGTAGTAGTGCCGCTAACCGTGGTGGCCGCGCCAGGAGTACCGGCGTTGGCCGTAGTGGTCGCGTCCGGGGTAAGACCGGGCGTGGTGGCGGCGGTCGGGCTAATTGTCGTGGTAGCGGTCGGCGAAACCGAAGGCGTCGGGGTCGGCAACGGCGTCACGGCGGCGGCAGTCGCGGTACTAAACTGGGCGGCCTGGGTTGCGACCGGTCCGGCGGTGGCGGTCTGGATGGCCTGGGTAGCATCGGGGGTCGGGGTGTAAATAATCCCCTGGAACTGGTCGCCCAGGTATTTATTCACCTCGTCGTCGCTGACCGAAATATTAAACTGATCTTTAGCCGCTTTTTCCATCACGATATTGCCGACTAAACGTTCCAGGGCATCCTGGTTGACCGGGCGTGAGGTAATATTATTAACTTCGTCCTGCAACAGGCTTAACTGCGACTTCAACTGGGCCTGCTGGTCGCCGCTGGTGTAATTCAACTGCTGCTGAATCGAGCCGGATTGTTTGAACAGGTCTATTTTGCGGAACTTATTATAATCGGTCCGGCTGATATTCTGGCCGTTAACGGTAGCGAGAATTTGAAAGTTCGGGGCCAGGGTCGTCTGCCAGATACCGAAAGCCAAAACTATCAGGACCAGGGCAATTACGCCAATGGTCGCCCACACCAGTTGACGCTGGCGTTTGAGGTCTCTCTCATAGCGGGAAAGAGCCCTGGCGCTCATCTGGGTGTGGGGGCGATTGCCGCCGCCGGTAGGCGTGGCCGGGCGAATTCTGCCGGTCGGAGAGGGCGCGTCCGGACTGCCGGTGACCGGTCTGGCTCCGGGAGTTACAGGTTTCGTGGGGCTGTTAGCGGCCCGTTGCGGTCGGTTGGCGGCGGGGACACCGGGCGCGGCTCTGCGTTTATCCCGGTCCGGTGTCTGGCCCGGTTTATTGTTTCCCTGGTTTGTGTTGTTGGTCATGGAGCGGTTCTGCTTCTCCTCCCAGATAATGTCTATCCAGTAAAACGAAATGGGCATAGGAACAATGCGGCTAAACTGCCTCATCCTATGCCCATCTATTTATGGTAAATGCTTCCTGCTAACGCTGGCGGGACCGGTCTGGTTCAGGACCATCCGGGCGCCTAACAATAGCGGTCCGGCGGGTATGGCACCGGGAACAATCCTGAACCTAGCGGGACTGATTAGCAACGTAGGGCAGGAGGGCCATATAACGCGCCCGCTTGATAGCGGTGGTCAACGAACGCTGGTGGAAAGCGCTCAGACCGGTCTTGCGGCGAGGCTCGATTTTGCCCCGGTCCGAAAGATAACGGCGCAGCCGCTGAAAGTCTTTGTAATCAACTTCGTGGATGCCGTCAATGCCAAACTGGTCCACCCGGCGGCGCGGGGCGAAACGGTCCTTGCCCCCCGGACGGCGGGTCCGGCGGGCGGGGCCACCGGCGCCGGACCCGCCGTCCGGG
>CADDZM010000116.1 GCA_902812345.1 Chloroflexota bacterium
AATTGCTACAATACTCATATAATCCGCCTTTTGTGGTAATGGTTGTTTGGTTACTTCCTTTTTACCATATTAAGACGGATTTTTGTTAGCTTTTCCCTCCCCCTAAAAAATGTGTGTAATCACCAGAAAACCTCTGTTGACAAAACTCCCCTTTGAAGTTACTATATACTAAATAGTATTATCATATTATTATATGACCCAAATAATTGCTATGCCAAACAGTTTAAGATCATTGAATGATCGCGTTGCTTATGAGCTGGGCATACGCATCATCCGCGGCGATTACAAAACAGGTGAAGCTATACCAATCGAAAGCGCTCTTTCCAGCGAGTTCGGTGTTAGCCGGACCGTGTTACGCGAAGCCGTAAAAACTCTGGCGGCAAAAGGTCTGGTGGAGTCACGGCCCAAAACCGGCACCCGCGTCCTGTCCCGTCAGGAGTGGAGTCTGCTCGACCCGGATGTGCTGATCTGGGGATACCAGGCCGGGAAGGATGAGCAGTTTCTACTGGAAATGGTGGAAGTGCGCCGCATTCTTGAACCGGCTGCTACTACCCTGGCGTCTGTGCGTGCCACTGACGAGGAACTGACCCGGCTGGAAGAGCTTTACCAGCAAATGGAAGCAGCCAGTGATAATACCGAAGCCTACGTACAGGCCGATTTACAATTTCATGTGGCCTTGCTGGCGGCTTCTCACAATGACTTGCTCCAGAACTTCGCCAGAGTGATTGACAACGCCCTGCTCAGTATTCAGGAAGCAACTTTCAGCCGGCTCAAAAGCTCTCGCTCGCCCCTGCCGGTTCACTTTGAGGTAATGCAAAACTTGCTCAAACGCGACCCAAAAGGCGCCGAAACTGCCATGCGCCGGGTGATAGATATGGCCGAAGAAGACATCCGGCTTGTCCTGGTAAAGCGGAAAGAGTAAACAAGTAAAGCTGGTTTACTCCGGCGCTATCACTAATTTCACCCCGGACTGAGCGAGTTGCTCGCAAAAAGCTTTAGGCGGCTTTACATCAGTCACCAGCATATCCATCTTATCCAGTGGAGCCAGGTGAACGAAACCTACCACACCTGGCCTGGTGCTGTCTGCCAGCACAATCACTTTACTGGAATGGTCCAGCCTTATTTCCATGGCGGCGGCGTTTAACACGCGGCGGACAGTCAGGCCCGCCTTCCGGGAAATCTCACTGACGCCAATGACGGCCACCTCGAAAAAGTGGGCCTTGAGCGAACGCTCCGCCACCGGCCCCACCAGGGTAAAGTAATGACTATCGGCATCCCCGCCGGTACAGGAAACCTTCAAGCCCGGCTCTACCGATAATTCCATAGCAATATTGAGCGCATGGGTCAAGACAGATAAAGCTTTGCGTTCTTTAAGAGCTAAAGCGCACTGAGTAGTGGTGGTCCCGGCGCTCAAAACTATATTCTGGCCAGCCTGTAGCAAACCGGCCGCTTTCAGGCCAATCCGCCGCTTGGCGGCCAGATTTTGGTGAGCCTCCAGTTGAACATCTTCGGGCAGCAGCAGCTCATAATCGAGTTCGGAGTTAATTACGGCGCTGTCGTGACGCCTTTTTATCAGGTCGCGCTCCCTCAACTGGTCCAGGTCGCGCCGAATGGTCCAGCCCGAAACCTTCAGGCGTTCCGCCAGTTCCTGGACACTGACAGTCTCACTGGCCGATAAAATTCTAAGAATATTTTCCTGCCGGTCACGGGTGCGGTTGTTTCTCATACCTGCGCCTTGCATCGGCTCTTTCCCCGGTTTCTATTCTTGCATGATTGCATTCCCGGTTATGAAAATGCTATGCTCTCCTGGGTGAGTGACCCTATCGGAGTACGTGAAACACGCCGGGTTTTTGGGCGCAATCGCCTGACCCGCGAAGATTGCCTGAGAGCGCGAAAGTTCGCGGACGCGGTGGGCGCTTATGGCACTCCGATTGAAGACCATCATGCCGGGGCGGATACCACCTGGGTCTACCTACCCGACGGACCACTGGCAACATCGTTACGAAGAGGAAACTATCGCCGGGTTACTGCTGGCCGAAATCACTGAAGGGGCGGACCGCAACAACAATGACGGCCCTATCGCCAACCGCAGTGCAGTTAAGGCTGGAATTATAAAGATTGCTACCGATTACCAGAATATATTGCCAGTAACCCAGAAGCTCATCCGCGCTACCAGTAGAATTCACCGCGAAACATGCACTCCTATCCTGGTACATACTGAACTGGGGACTGTAGCGCACCGGACGCTTGACCTTCTGGAAGCGGCAGGCGTCGCTCCAGACAAAGTCTTAGTAAGCTGGCTAGCAGGTGGGGCTGCCTGATTTTGAGAAATAAATTTGATCTCAAGCTCTATTGACATCATTCAGACCGTAATATAATATTATTGTATGATGATTTCTTATGTATAAGAATTTCTGTAGCTTGTGGTGGGCAAGGGTACCCGAAATTTAACAAGTTCCTTGTTCAATATCTGTATTCTTTTAGTATCAAAGAAGAACTAGGAGGAAGAACAATGACCATGGATGGAAAAGGCGAAGGTGAAAAAGCTTTTCTTGAAGGAAAGCTAAGCAGGCGTGCGTTGTTGAAAAGGGCGGCTTACCTGGGAGTAGCCACCAGCCTGGGTAGCTCGCTCCTGGCTGCCTGCGGTGATAATACTGCTACCCCCGCCGCCAGCGGCGCTACGGGTACACAGGCTTCCGGTAGCGCTGGCGGTACCAAGAGTCTCAAGTTTGCAAACTGGGCCTCTGCTGAAACCGCTACCAAAGACAATATCAATAAAGCCCTGGCTGTTTTCGAGAAAGATAATAACGTCAAGATTGAGAATATCGGGATTCCTTTTGACCAGGTGCTGCAACAGCTAACCACGATGACCAACGGTGGTAACCCACCTGATGTCATGCAATTGAGCGGCAACTGGCCCTATGCGCTGGGCGGGGCGGGCGCTCTCGCCGACCTGGGTTCGCTGGTTACGGACGACTGGCGCAAGGATGCCTTTACCAACAGCTTTGAAGTAGGCACTTACAAAGGCACTCTTTATGCTGTGCCTTTTACCGTGACGCCTCACGGCTTCTGGTACAGCAAAGACCTGCTGACCCAGGCAGGCCTCGACCCGGCCAAACCTCCCAAAACCATAGACGAACTCAACCAGGCTATGAGCGCCATGCGTTCCAAATTGCCTGCCGATGCCTACCCGATTGGCATTGATATTTCCAAGACGGAGTATGCCCTGGTAGGCTTCTGGCCCTGGATCTGGACCTTTGGCGGCAATCCGATGGCGGACGACGGCAAAGGCAACGTTACTATCAACTGGGCGGACGACGGAACGGTAGCCGCCTTTACATGGCTACAGGGCCTTGTAAAGAATAAACTTACCCCGCCGGATCAGGCCATCAAAGCAGAGCGCGAACTGATGGCAAACGGCAAAATTGCCTTCAAGCTGGATGGTCCTTACCTGACCGGTATCTTCGCCAATACCAACCCCAACCTCAAAACGGTTGAGGCGGTTAACAGCAAGTTTGGGGTAAGTACCACCCCGACCGGGCAGGGCGTGAGCAAGCCTGTTACCGCCGCCGATATTCATAACCTGGGTATTTCGGCTCAGGCCAAAGATAAAGCCCTGGCCTGGAAGCTGATTCAGTTCCTGACCACTTCCAAAGAGGTTATCACCACCTTCCTGATTCCGCAGGGTGGTATGCTACCGCGCCTGAGTTACAACACCACCGGTGACTACGCCAAGCCCTACGCCGATCCGATTAACCAGGCTTTCATCAAAGATGTCATTCCTTCGATGCGCCCGCCCGCGTATGGCCCGCGCTATAGTACGGCTGCCAGCTTTATCGTCAGTGCCTTGCAGGAAATCGCCGGTGGTGCGGACGTCAAACAACGCCTCACCCGGTTGAACGACGAGGTAAAGACGGTTTACCTGGGTTAGCAGCGAGAGTATTGCCGGGGTAAACGCGCTTCTCACCTTACCCCTGGCAAGCCTTTGCAGACGATGAAGCGGGAGCAAAACTGATAGTCTCAGCTTTGCAAGCGCTTCATCGTCTGCTTTTTGGCTGTTATAGCAAGGAGGAAGACTTTGTCCGAGTTGAATACTCAAAGGGGCGGTTTCGCTTCTCTGCGCACACGCTTTCCAAAATATGGGCAGGGCCTGGACGGGCCGCTATTGATCTGGATTTTGCTGTTCCCTTCGCTACTGCTGCTGTGCGGTATCATCTTTTATCCGGTCATCAATACCGTCCTGCTCTCTTTCCAATCGCTGAATCTGAGCGAGCCGAGCGCCAATAAATGGGTGGGGCTGGATAACTATGGCCGGGTTCTGACAAACGAGGTTTACGGCTTCTGGCCTGCCGTCTGGTTCAGCATTCTTTTTAGCGCGACCTCGACCTTGATTGCTTTTGTGATAGGCTTCGCGATGGCGCTCGTACTCAACCAGAAATTGCGCTTTCAACTGGTCTGGCGTGGTCTGGCTCTGACTCCCTGGGTCATTCCCTATGTGGTGGTAGCCTACCTCTTTTTCTACATGTTCAATTCGCAGTACGGGATTATCAATAGTATTCTCACCGGTATCAATATCTTTGGCTGGCGGCCTTTCCCGGAACCGCTCGGCTGGTTCGGCGGAAACGGTAATCTGGCGGTGTTTGCCACTATTTTTGCCGCTATCTGGAACAAGTTTCCCTTTTTCAGCCTGATGTTACTGGCGGGATTGCAAACCGTACCGCAAGAATTGCTGGATGCTGCAACCGTAGATGGCGCGGGAGTCTGGGGACGGTTCCGCCACATTACCGTTCCGACCCTGCGCAATATCATCATGATTACCACTACCCTGCAAATCATCTGGAGCTTGAACGAGTTCGCCATCATCTGGGCTATGACTAATGGCGGGCCGGGAACGGCAACCAACAATATGGTGGTTCACATCTACCGCACCGGCTTTATCGAGCAACGCCTTAGCACCGCCGCGACCATGAGCACTATCTGGCTTTTGATGTTGCTGGCCTTTACTTACTTTTACATTCGGATTATGGAAGGGAAATCGGAAGTATAATGAGCGAGAATCAAGCAAATCAATCTGGCCAGCCTGGAGATAGCCTGGTAAGGCCGGGGGTTGAGCGGGAAAAGCGCGCAGAGCCGGATGTACCGCAGGAGTTTGAATTTACGCCGAGGAAAGCCTTTCGCTGGAAACGTGTTGTCGTCTACCTGCTGCTCTTTGGGCTGCTGATTTACGCCTTTTTCCCGACCTTCTGGCTTCTGTCCACATCTTTCAAGCCGCAGCTAGAGGCCTTTCAGAACCCGCCCACCTGGTGGCCGCGTAACCCGACCACTTACAGCTATGGGATTTTGCCGCAGGACCAGCAGGGCTTTGTTACGTATTTCAAAAATAGCCTGATTATAGGGGTCTGTACTACCCTGCTGACTTTGCTGGCCGCTACGCCGGGTGGGTACGTTTTATCGCGGTTCCGGTTCAGGGGAGCAAGAGCCCTAATCCTGGTAATCCTGGCAACCCAGATGTTCCCGTACGTTACGATTCTGATTTCGCTTTACACTCTCTTCCGCCAGCTAAACCTGCTCAATAGCTACCCGGCCCTGATTCTATCTTTCACCACCTTCTCGTTGCCCTTTAGTATCTGGATGATGAAAGGCTTTTGCGATACGGTACCAACCGATATGGAGGATGCCGGCCGGGTGGACGGCTTAAGCCGCCTGGGAGTATTGCGCGTAATTGTGATTCCGTTGATCGGACCGGGTATTACGGCGGTAGGCTTTTTTGCCTTTATCAACGCCTGGAACGAACTGCTTTACGCCTTGACCCTTACCAGCAGCCCGGACATGCGTACCGTACCCGCCGGGTTCGTTCTGACCTATATTGGAGAATTCCAGGACCGCTGGCCGGATATGATGGCTGCCAGTGTGATAGTTTCGCTGCCGATTGTAGTATTCTTTACCGTTTTCCAGCGCCAACTGGTAAGCGGTCTGACCGCAGGCGCCGTCAAGGGCTAAGGTTTCAAATTCTTAAGCAGTTGCCTGTAAAGTCTCTAATTAAAAGAGACCAGTTTAGAGTTGTAAAAAACGGAAAAGGCCAACAAAACATGACTCAACAAGAATACCAGCAGAAAAAAATAAGCGCCGTGAAAGCCTGGGAAGAACCCGTAACAATTCCTACCTATCCGGCCCTGGCTCCCGACCCTAATCCCATGTTTTTAGAAAAGCGGGTCTATCAGGGCAGTAAAGGGACAGTCTATCCCCTGCCTTTTACAGATCGGCTCTCGAATGAGCAAGTGGAAAGAAGCTATAAGGCCGTTCACCTCGAAAATGAGTATTTGAAGGTAATGGTGTTGCCGGAAATCGGCGGACGGATTCATATAGGGCTGGACAAAACCAATAACTACAATTTTATTTACCACAACCGGGTGATTAAACCGGCCCTGGTCGGCCTGACCGGGCCCTGGATCAGTGGGGGTATCGAATTTAACTGGCCGCAGCACCACCGTCCCACTTCTTTTATGGGAGTAGACCACTATCTCGAAAAAAATAGCGACGGTAGCGGGACGGTCTGGGTGGGTGAAGTTGAGCCAATGAATCGCATGAAAGGGATGGCCGGAATCACGGTGCACCCGGGCAAATCTTATATCGAAGCGAAAGTAAGACTCTATAACCGCACTCCCTACCCTCAGACCTTTCTGTGGTGGGCTAACCTGGGGGTACAGGTGAACGAAAATTACCAGGCCATTTTCCCCCCGGACGTGGAATTTGTAGCCGATCACGCTCGCCGGGCTATGTCTACTTTCCCGGTGGCAACCGGAACTTACTACGGCATAGATTACGCCCCAGGCACTGATATTTCCTGGTTCAAGAACATCCCGGTGCCCAGTTCTTACATGGCGCTCGGTTCAGGCTATGACTTTGTAGGTGGCTACGATCACGGGCGGCAGGCGGGCATTATTCATGTGGCCGACCACCATATTTCCCCTGGCAAAAAACTGTGGACCTGGGGCGCCGGTGAATTCGGGGCACGCTGGTACGCCAACCTGACCGATGAAGATGGACCTTATGTAGAACTGATGAGCGGCGTCTATACCGATAATCAGCCCGACTTTTCCTGGCTTATGCCCTACGAAACCAGGACTTTCTCGCAATTCTGGTATCCCATCCGTGAAATTGGCTATGTAAAACAGGCCAATCGAGAAGCGGCTATCAGCTTAGAAAGGCAGAACGGGCATGTTCATTTCGGTGTGAATACAACGAGCAGGTACGAAGGAGCGCGAGTGCTTCTGGAAGCGGGCGGGAAAGTACACTGGCAGGAAACCCTAAATCTCGCTCCCGACCAACCCTTCCGGACAAAGGTTCCAATATCAGATACAAGCGGACCGTTTACGTTGCTTTTGCTCACAGCCGGGGGACGAGAGGTTATTCGTTATACCGAAGAAAACCGCAAAAATTTGCCCGTTCCATCCCCTGCGGTAGCCACGAAACCTGCCGCGGAAATTAAGAGCAATGAAACTCTTTTCCTGACCGGGTTGCATCTGGAACAGTACCACCACGCTACCTTTGCACCTGAGGTTTATTACGAGGAAGCCTTGCAGCGCGACCCAACTGATGCGCGAAACAATAACGCCCTGGGACTTTTACAACTGCGGCGTGGCCTGTTTGCGAAAGCTGAAATGCATTTCCGGCAGGCTATCGAGACGCTCACTCAGAAAAACCCAAATCCATACGACGGCGAGCCTTATTACAACCTGGGTCTGGCTCTGCGCTTCTTGGGGCGGGACAAGGAGGCTTATGACGCTTTCTACAAAGCGACATGGAGTTACCTCTGGCAATCCGCGGCCTTCTTTGCCCTGGCGCAGTTAGCCTGCAAAGCCGGGCGAGAGGAAGAAGCGCAAGCACATCTGGGTAAAGCCCTGGAAAGTAATACTCTCAACCAGCAAGCGCTGCATCTGCTGCTTGCTCTTTTAAGAAGAGCTGGTAAGGGGCAAGAAGCTTCCGCTTTAGCCTTAGCTACCCTGGAACAGGATAAGCTCAGTTTCCCGCTTCGCTACGAACTTTATTTGACTGAGCTAGCGCAGGGTAAGAGCGAGAGCGCCGAACAATTCCGGAGTGAGCTAGTCACTTTAATGCGCCAAGAAGCCTCCTCCTACCTTGACCTGGCGCTGGATTACGCCGAGGCAGGCCTGTGGCAGGAAGCTTGCGGCGTGCTTGAGGAACTGTCAGGGCAAATCCGCCAGGCCGACCCGCTGATTTATTACTATCTCGGTTATTTCAATCGCAGACGAGGGATTACGGAAAAAGCGCAGGCCTGTTACAGGCAAGCGGCTGATATATCTTCCGATTACTGCTTCCCTAATCGCCTGGAAGATATAGCCGTTTTGCAGGAAGCTCAGGAATTACACCCGCAAGATAGTAAGGCGCCTTACTACCTGGGCAACCTTTTTTATGATAAAAAACGCTACCGAGAAGCGATAGGGCAGTGGGAAAAATCGCAAACTCTTAACCCGGCTTTCTCAATTGTACAGCGCAACCTGGGATTGGCTTACTACAATATTGAAACAGACCCTCTCAAGGCGCAAGGAGCCTACCGGCAAGCCTTCAAGGTCAACCCGCAGGATGCCCGCCTGCTGTACGAACTGGATC
Organism: Chloroflexota bacterium; assembly: GCA_902812345.1. Classification (GTDB taxonomy): domain Bacteria; phylum Chloroflexota; class Chloroflexia; order Chloroheliales; family Chloroheliaceae; genus 54-19. The sequence goes on from CADDZM010000116.1 coordinate 8,632, forward strand.
AATTGGAAAAACGCCTGGGAGCTTCCCCTGCTGAGAGACTGGAGAGACTAGAAAGGTGGCAAAATCTGGTAGAGCAGCGCGACGACCTTTATCTGGAACAAATTACCCTCCGTAACCAGCTAGGCCAGTATGACCGTGCTTTAGAGTTACTTGAAAGGCGCCATTTCCATCCCTGGGAAGGCGGAGAGGGTAAAGTGCCGGAACAGTATGTTCTGGCCCAACTGCTAAGAGGACAGGCTTTACTGGAAAATGGCCAACCTGATGCAGCCCTGGCAGGCTTTGAAGCCGCTCTGCAATATCCTCCAAATCTGGGAGAAGGCCGGCATGAAGTCTTTACGGCAGAAGCGCCTATCTATTATCATCTGGGGCTGGCTCACCTGGCACTGGACAGCGAGGAAAAAGCGCGCGAAAACTTCAGGCAGGCTTTTAACGAACACAAACCGGTCCTCGTAAACGCCTATTACCAGGGTTTAGCCGCTCAAGCACTGGGCCTGGCGGAGGAAGCCAGGCGTAGCTTTGAAGGTTTGATAGCCACCGGTCAGGCTTTACTGGAAACACCGGCCAAAATAGATTATTTTGCGACTTCCCTGCCTACCTTCCTGATTTTTGAGGACGACCTGGGTAAGCGCCAGGCCTGCGAGGGCCATTATCTGATTGGGTTGGGTTACCGGGGACTGGGTAGAGCGGCAAAAGCAATTGCCGAGTTTAAAACAGTGCTGGAGTTGGACCCTAATCACCAGTACGCTCAGTATATGCTGGAAGCCAGTGCCGGTAGAGGTACAAATGCTTCTGAACATAACCCCTGATAATTCCTCCTCCAAGTGTTGTGGGGATAATTTGTGGCAAACGCTATGAGTTATCCTCACAATTTGTCAGTTCTACTTTTTAACCAGGCTGTATAACTTTTGAGGGAGTAACTCAATGCTTTACGAAGGGCGTTATGGACAGTTCCTCTCGCTGACCCTTGAAAATAAGTATCTCCGGCTGGTAATGCTGCCCGACCTTGGCGGCAAGGTGGTGAGCTTGCAAGACCTTTCGACAGGATATGAATGGCTCGTAGAAGCCCGACCGGAGGACTTGCGGGTTCCGGTACCTGATGATGCCTGGAGTGCCTACCCTACCTGCGGCTGGGATGAGTGTTTTCCTAACATCGCCAGCGGAGAGTATCCCTGTACACCCTGGAAGGGTCTTCTGCTACCAGACCATGGCGAAGTCTGGAGCCAGCCCTGGTCGTGGGAAAGCCATTCTGGCCAGCTTGTCAGCAAGGTCAACGGGCGGCGTTATCCCTATCAGTTTGAACGAGCTATGAGGCTTGAGGAAAAGAAGTTAGTTGTTGACTACCGAGTTATGAACCGGGGAATGGCTCCTATGCAAAGCCTGTGGTCAATGCACCCGCTCTTTAAGATTGAAGAAGATAGCCTGGTCCGCTTACCGTCACTATCTAAGTTTCGGGTGGACTCGTGCAATGATTCTGCCATTGCACACAACGGCGAGATTCTGGCATGGCCTGAACTAGCCAAAATTAGCGGTAGCAAAGCTGGCCCAGACTTCATAAAGGTTATGCCGCGTGACCGTAAGCTTGCCATTAAACTCTACTCCCTGACGAAATCCAGTTGGGTATCCCTGCACAATAAATCTAACTGGCTTTCGCTACGCTTCAACCCGGAACAGGTACCCTACCTCGGACTGTGGTTAAATTATGGGGGCTGGCCCGATGAGGAGGGTAGTCAGTATCATATCGGACTTGAGCCCTGCCTTGCCTCGGCTGACGACCTATCAATCGTGTACAATACCGGTACCGGTGTTACTATCCAGCCGCTGACCCAATTGCAGTGGCAGGTAGAAATAAGCTGCGGCATCTCTTGAAAGAGAGGGTCAGGGTCTTGTTTGGACAGTTTGGCCCTGTTCCACTTGTAGAAGATATTACAACTTGCGGTGTAGTTGCTTCCTTATTAACAGGATTATTAACATGATTAATATTAACATGATTAATAGGAATAGCAAGCGGGGCTGGTTCTTTTAGGCTGGTTCTTTTAAAGGAAGGGTGCGAGCAAGAGTAATTGTTTCCCGGACCTGGCCTTAATTGGTATTAAAGTTCGGCTGCTGGTTGCCGGTCTGGTCCTTGTCGGTTTCGTCGGGCATACCTTCTCCATTTAATAGTTACAAACCTAGAACTTATTTCTTCCGCAGTAGTACCTATAACACTTGGTTAGCACTAACTGCCGCACGTGCAGTGGTCTTGAAATATCTAAAATTCCTGAAATTTCTTTTAAGTTATCTTTAAAAATGTCAATGTAAGTAAAGGCCCGGTATGCCGCCAGAATCTGCTCGTAGTTATAACCTTCGGCGATTAACTTTAGTACGGCGATAGATTTAGGGCGGCTGGCCGGTTGCTCGGTTGGCATAGTTATTCTTCCCCGCTTTCGCCTTCCCCGCTATCCCGGCCCATTCGATACTTGATGTCGTAATTGATGATGAAGTCCAGTTCTTCGTCGGTGAACCCGTAATGCTTCGCCAGAACTCGATCTATTTCATCAATTATCGGTTTGGATAATTTGGGATCAATAACTCGAAATTCCACTAAACCTGTAGTTTGTTGGTTTCGCCGACCAATTGTTGACTTAGAATTTAAATCCTCCATTAGTTTAGAGGCTAATATGTTTAGCTCAGACCCATAATGCCCCGTTAAACTATCAACGTTAATTGGAAAATCTTCAATTTCCCTTGAAGTTAAATGTATCCGTTCACGGGGTAGCAAAAAGGGCAGGGGAGGGCGTTTTGAACCAGTGGGCCTCTAGACACTCACTTAAATAATTCAGAAAGTTTAGCCCTTGCTTTTAAGCAGTAGCCCGCACCGAAAGCACCTCTGCGACCAAACGTTCGCCCAAATCGCTCTGGTTGCCAAAACATTTCTCGCAACGCGGCCAGATGACGCCACCGCGTAAAGCTTGCTCAGCCGCTTTGTTGGTCGGCTCAACGCCACTCTCTTTAACAAAACCATAAATACAGCCGTTGTTCCAGCCGGGGTAATTCGTGTGTCAATACCCAGACCTGATGGCGTAAAGGCGCACCGATTTGGTCGCTTTAGCGTAAGGGAGCCTGGCAGTGTTGGCATTCTTGCATCTAAATTTCAACTATTTCAGCGACTTGCTCGACCGGCACCAACTCGCGTGAGTGACGAGTTTGACCGGCCTGTCCACCACGCGGTTTTGGGGTACTTTCCCTGGTTTTTTGGGGCAGGCGCTTAAAAGGTGAGTCTGCCGAAGGTGGTTGGGAGCTATTTTGCGAGTTTTGATTAAGCTGGATAGTAAGTTCAGCAACTTGAGCTTGGAGTTCTTGCAGACAAGTTTGAAGCGCCAAAATGTACTCCTTTACCTCTTTGGGTAAAGATTGGAGCATTTCTGCTTGAATTTGAGGCACTTCAAACTTTTCTATGGCTTTATTTTACAATAACTCGGCGCTTTAATCCACCCTGTGAACGGATTCGCTTTATCAGCATTTGTTGTGCAACCCCCTCCTGTTTTGGGTTATCTGCCGGTCGGCGGTGGAATTATAGAGCCATCAGCAACAATGTTATAGCCGCCGGCGTTTCCGGCCTTTACCGGGTGGTCTTTGTGATTAATTTGGGCGGTTAAAAGACCAAACCCAATAAGTGCCGCCAGGGCTATTGCGGTTACTCTTTTCTTAAACTTAACTTGCATTTCTTTATCCTCCTTCCCGGTCCGATTCGGTTTGCCGGTAAGCGAGCCGTGCTAGACCTGGATTGAGGGTAAAAAAATGAATTAGTCAGCCGGGACCAATTTTTTAGCTACCAATAGCTAATTTTTTAGCTTTTTTGTGAATTGGTTTTCTGGTACACTTCTTATAAAAGGGAAGAATAGGTAAAGGCAGGTCAAAATGAGGCAAGCTGATCTTTATAAAGTTGAAAATTTTGCAAATCAATTAAAGTTAACACGCCACCTGGTGTCTTCAAACGCCGTGGACTTCTTCTATCAAATCCCGGAAAGTGGTGACTCGAATGACTTCAGCAGTTTTGGCACCTATCGTAATTGGGAAAGTGGTAAGAGCAAGCCTGATGAGGCCGAACTAATAGTTATTATGAGGCATTTTGCTCGCCGGATACCTGATAATTTCCGGGTTGAAAATGCCGAAAAGTTATGGCGTTTAAGAGGTTTTGGCAAGTTAAGTGAAGATATAAAAACCGAGATATTTGGGGCTATTAACTCAACCCCACCTGATTTCCCCCAAAACTATCCAACTGCGCCGGATACTTGCCATCTGGGGAAAGAAGAAAATGAGGCACCCTGTTTGCCAGAGCAAAATAAAACCGTTATCTGTCCGCTAAATGGCAAAAATCCTGCTTGTTTTTGTAACCAACCGGCTAATACGCCTCAAAAGTTAAATCAAGAAACCATTAAAGAACCACAGGCCCTTGAATTGGGGAAATATCCAGGTTGGATAACGGGTTTAGCCTGGTCTCCAGACTCCCGGCGATTAGCCGCTGTTACCGCGCCGGGTATGGGATTTCAGTTAAATACTTACCTGGCCTCTTTACTGAGGGTAAAAAAACCGGTTGAGCTTTCATCTCACCTGGTAGTCTGGGATTTTAATAGCCAGCAAGAGGTTAAAAAAGAGCCAGCTCATGCCGGGTGGGGTGATACCATAGACTGGAGTAATGATGGGAACTGGCTAGTCACGGCCGGGCAGGATAAAATTATACGTATCTGGAACATTCATACCTGGGAAGTTGAAAGTATTGAAATCCACCGGGCTAGAGTTTTACAGGCCCGCTTTCACCCGTCCGCTCCCCTCATTGCCAGTGTAGATAATGAAGGCTATGTGGTGGTGCGTAATTACCTTCAAAGACAGATAACGGGAACCTACAAGATTGAAAGCGGTAAGCAGGCTACCAGTGTTGCCTGGCCAGGCAAAGGTCAACTGCTTGCCGTTGGTTCGGCCGACGGCTCAATTAGTTTATTGGATAGCTCGAAACCCGACTTTGCCCGGGAGTTGCGGTTAGCCGGTCAGGAAGAATGGATTTGGTCTATCACACCTTCACCTTGTGGCGAGTTTATTGCTTCTCGCGGCCGGTCTAACACTGTAAAAATCTGGCAAGTCGATTATCCCGGGCCGATTAGGGAGTTAAAAGGCTTCCAGGAACCAATCAACTGTCTGGAATGGTCTCCAACCGGTCAATATCTGGCCGCCGCCGGGGATGAAGGTATAATTACCATCTGGGATACCACAAACTGGCAGGTAAGCCATTCCATACATTTTAGCCAGCCTAACCCGGCCTTACACATGCTACCCGGCGGTAAAGACCTGGATTACCGCCGGTGGATCAGAACCGTGCGCTGGACCCCGGACGGAAGAAGCCTGGCGGCTGCCGGAAATGCCGGGCTGGTATTGGTCTGGAAGATCATTTAACCGGGGGTGTTTTACTTAAACCAACTTGTATTTGTAGCGTATAGCCAGCCGGTAACAAACTCTTCAGTTTCTAATATTAAAGTTAAGAAAAGGAAATTCTTAGTGGAGGCTAACCAGGAAGCAGTTGACTTAGACCTGATGAATGCTTACGTTGCCGTAGAAAATAATAGAGCTGAAGATGCGCTCAAATTCCTGCATAAAGTTGACTTTTCAAAATTAACTTACGATTCCAGGGCTGTCTACCATAGCATAGACGGTCAAGCTAAAATAATATTAAAGGATTACGAGGCCGGAATAGCGGCGCTCCAGCAAGCTCTTGGACTCCTTGAAAAAGATGCTAAAGCTACCCCTTTGCAAGTTGAGCGAGTGCGTAACTGGATAGGAATAGGTTACTATGACAGGGGTGATATAAGCGGGGCGATTGAACAGCACCGCCGGTGTTTGCAAGCGGTTTTAGACAACAGGATTGAGGATGCCCGCTTTCGCTTAAAACTGTTTCTAAATCTGGGCAACGATTTCCTTTTGTTGGGGGACCATAAAAGGGCTTTGGATTTTTACCGCCAGGCTGTAACGCTGGCCGAGAAAGGAGAGGACCGGGAAGACCTGGCCGGTATTTACTGGGCGATTGGTCTGGCCTATCGCAGCCAAAATAATCTGGGCCGGGCTAAACTTTACCTGGGAAAAAGCGCGGATCAATTTGAGGAAATCGGTGAAGAAAGGCAAGGCGCCAGGGTGCGAAATTTATTGGGGCTGGTAATGGTGGAGCGAAAAGAATTTGAAGCCGCCGAACGAACCCTGAAATTAGCCTTTGCAACTGCCGGTATGTTTAAGGAAAAAGATTTACTTACTCTTATCAGCGCCAGCACAAACCTGGCCTATTTGTATAAGGAGCAAAAAGAGTGGGTTGAGGCGGAAAAATGGGGAACGACCAGCCTGGGGTATGCTTTAGAACTTGACAACGACTTGCTGCAGTTAAGCCAGGCCCAGGCTGAACTGGCTGAAATTAAATTGGCGCTTGGCAAAGAGGAGGAAACGCTAGAATTGTTTAACCGGGCGATATCTAACATTGAGCGAACCGGCATAGCGGAAATAAGTAAGCAAATCTTTTTCCGCTATGGTAAAGCCCTGCAACAAATGGGAAGATTGGAAGAAGCTTTTTCTATAATGGACAAATCTTTTCAATAATTGAAGGTTATTGTTCCCCCTTTCACATTTTGATTTAATAATGGAGTTTCTTAACTTTTCCCCGTATTTGAGCGAAATAGTTTTGAGGAAAAGGTTAGCGCTTTTTTTATTGGCTGAAAAATTGGCCTGGAATGGGAGTATTTAGAAGGTAAATGGCAAGAAAGAAAAAGAATGAAGGCAAAGGTGGTACAGCCTTAGCAGACCCAGACTTTAGATGAGCCTGTTTGAATTACAAGCCTGGCGGGGAGCACCGTTCCGCCGAAACGACCCAATATTACGCCCTTATCACCCCAACTACCTTAACCAAGGCTTACACGGATGCTGGCTACTTTTCGCGTAATGTTCGCACCATTGAAGTTCTATTGGACCGGGAAGCGGTAGCAGGTGGAGCGGCGATGCATGAAACCCCCTGGCAGTATTATGATCTGGTCCACGGCTATTGCACATACAATTTTTTCGAGCAGTGTCACCATCGGATGACCTGTGCGCGGTGTGATTTCTATTTGCCATAAGATACCGCCCCGCCATACGTGCGATGGATGATATTTTGTTTTCGAGCCAGGCCCGGTCTTCGCGTGTGAGGTAATAAATGAACTTTTCGGTCTTACGCTCTCGCAAGGCAGCCTCACTCGTATGCTTGAGGAATGCTACGACCACCTTGAAGAACCAGAACCAGTCCAACTCATTCGAGCCGGTTTAGTAGCGGCTGAGGCTGAGTTAGCCCATAATGACGAAACGGGCCTATATGTGCAAGGTCACAGACAGTGGCTGCACGTGATGAGTAATAGCGAGCTGACTTATTACGAGTACCATCTCAAACGAGGTAAGGCGGCCACCGACGAGATAGGCTTGCTGCCACTGCCCCTTTTCAAAGGGACCAGTGTTCACGATAGCTGGTCGCCTTACTGGGGCTACACAGCGCCAGCACGCTTTGTGCAACGCCCACCTGCTGCGAGAGCTAACCTTTGTGGCCGAGCAGTTGCACCAGGACTGGGCCACTCAATGCATAAAAATGCAGTTGGAAGGCAAAGGGCGGGTCGAAAGCGAGCAGGCATCAGGCCGCCCTGGCCTGGATGCAGCCACTTTAGCCAGGTGGCATGCGCGCTACACTAATTTAATTGGGCTCGGTTTAGCGGCTAATTCCCCTCCCTGGGTTCTGCGAGAGTGAGAACCCGGTAATTCCTTTAACTGCCCGGTAGAAACGAAAATCACTCGCTCACAAATATTAGTAATCCGGTCACCAATACGTTCAAGATTATGGGCTGCCCAAAGCAGCAAATTAGCCTGGTTGATATTAGTTTGGTTGCTGAACATCAATTCCAGCAACTCTCCCTGCACCACATTGTAAAGACTGTCTATATCATCGTCCTGGTAGCCGGTGGCTTCAGCTAATTCTGCGTCCCGGCTGGCGAAAGCCGTTAAAGCTTTTTGCAGCATTGTACAGGCCACTTGAGCCATCTCTGGCAAAGGATTCAGTGGGTAAATCAAAGGAGCGTCACCGATGGTCAGGCTGATGCGGGCAATACCCTTGGCGTAGTCTCCCATCCGTTCAAGCTCATTGACAATGTTCATTCCTGCGGCAATAAAACGCAAATCACTTGCCACAGGGCTTTGAGTCGCCAGCACTAATAAGGCTTGCTCTTCCCAGTGAAAGCGGCGTAGGTTAATTTCCTGGTCGCCGGTGACAACAGCCTGGGCCAGTATTAGGTCCCGCGTCATAAGCGCCTGAACAGATTGCGTCGTTGCCCTGGAAACAAGGCTACTTAGTACCAGTAAATCATCCTGGAGCAAAGCCAGTTTTTCGGTGAACAAGTCACGTAATGCCATTTGTCTACCTTCGATTTTATTAAGAATCCTGGCTTAAGAAACCAGCCTTCGGTATTAATC
>CADDZM010000117.1 GCA_902812345.1 Chloroflexota bacterium
TGATTAGCTTAATTTGGCGCCCATTGACCCCGCCGGCCTGGTTTATATCATCTACCGCCATTTGCGCGCCGCGTTCAATAGCAATGCCGAAATCTTCGCTGGGGCCGCTAAAAGGGCCGATTAAACCGATTTTTATTTCACCGCTATTAGCAGGACTTGCTACATCAGGCGCAACTGAAACCGGGGGGAGCGCTGTCCCGGTTTCGGTTCCACAGGCAGACAAAGCTAGCAGGCAAAACCAGCACAGGCCCAGGGCCAGGGTAAGATATTTCATTTTTAGCTGATAAAAGGTCATTACCTGGCCGGTACCAATCCTGCCCGGACCGCATAGAGCGCGGCTTGCGTCCGGCTCTGCATTCCGAGCTTGGCTAGAATATTACTGACATGACTCTTGACCGTCTTGTCACCCAGGTTTAGCATCACAGCCATTTCTTTATTGGTCTTGCCTTCCGCCAGCAAAACCAGGATTTCTTTTTCTCGTTCGGTAAGAGTTACCTGGGGTTCGTGCGCACGCACTTCTTGCATCAAAAATGCGGCAGCCTGCGGCGAAAGCTGCACCTGGCCCGCCGCCGCCGACCGGATGGCCTGGCATAAGTCTTCCGCTTTAGTGTTTTTCAGCAGGTAGCCGATAGCGCCCGCCCGTACCGCGTTGACCACCGTTTTGTCTTCAAGGACGCTGGTGAGGGCGACAACCTCAACACCCGGTAATTCGCGCCGGATAGTAGCCGTTGCTTCGATGCCATCCATTACCGGCATCAAAATGTCCATCAGAACAACATCGGGATGCAGGTCACGGGCCAAGGCCACCGCTTCCGTTCCATCCCCGGCTTCGCCCACTATTTCAAGTTCTTTATCAAGGGCCAGGAACATGCGCAACCCCTGGCGCACAACATTATGGTCGTCAACGATTAAAATCCGAATAGTCATTTAGGTATAACCCGGTGTTTAAAAGGACCGGCTACCCGGCCCGATTTATTGAAATGGCTTAAAAGCGTGACTAAAGGTATGGTTAGATTATAGCATTAAATACTCCTGCTGCCAGCCCCAGCGCCAGGGCTGCCACAAAATCAGCCGGGCATTTTTCGCTTAATTATTGCTTAATTTGAAGAAAGCGGATCATTAATAACTTTACGCTTGCCCAGGTAAGCTTCCTCAACTTCGACCGAATTAAGAGCATCGGCCCCGCTACCTTCCCAGACAACCTGCCCGGTCTTCAATACATAAGCCCGGTCGGCAATTTGCAGGGCATAGCGCATTTGCTCTACGAGGAGGATAGTAATGTTTTCAGCCGCGCGTAATTCCCAGATAGCCTGCATAATTTCAGTTACGATGATAGGCGCCAGGCCCAATGATGGTTCGTCCAGGACCAGCAGGCGGGGGCCTTGCATCAAGGCCCGGCTGACCGCTAACATTTGCTGCTCGCCGCCGGATAGCGTCCCGGCCAGTTGTTTAGTACGCTGCTTTAGCCGCGGGAAAAGATTGAAGCAATAATCAAGTTTGCGTTGAATTTCCGCGCCCTTTAACCTCCTGGAATTTAGCCCCAGGTTCAGGTTATCCCAGACGGTCTGGTCGGCAAAAATCTGGCGGCCCTCTGGAATAAGGTTAAGACCCAGGCGGGCGATTTCGTAGGAAGGCAGGCCGGTTATATCTTTACCTTCGTAAAAAATGTGGCCCTGAGCAGGCCTGAGCAACCCACAGATAGTTTTGAGGGTGGTGGTCTTACCGGCCCCGTTCCGGCCGACCATCACTACAATTTCGCCCTGGTTGACCGCCAGCGAGACATCCCGGACGGCCTCAATCCGGCCGTAGGCGGCGCTCACGTTCCTGACCTCAAGCATTTAGCACCACCTCCGGCCCAAAATAAGCTTCTTTAACTTTTTCACTCCGCTGGACCGTCACCGGGTCGCCTTCCTCGATTTTGCGCCCGTAGTCCAGGACCGTTATTTCTTCTGAAATTTCCATAACCAGGTCCATGTGGTGTTCGATCAATAAAACAGTTATACCGGCCGCTTTTATCTTGCGAATAAGCCTGATCATTTCGTCAACCTCGTGCGGATTTAAGCCTGCCGCCGGTTCGTCCAGCAAAAGTAAGCGAGGCCGGACCGCTAAAGCCCTGGCTATCTCTAATAACCGCTGGTGGCCGTAGGGTAAATCGCGGGCTTTGTTGTAAGCCCGGTGGCCCAGGCCAACAAAATGGAGCAATTCGAGAGCTTCATCTTCCATGCGGCCTTCTTCGGCACGGACCCGGGGCAACCCCAACAGGGAAGCCCAGAAGCCCTGGCGGGTATAAAGGTGAAGACCGACCATAACGTTTTCGAGCGCGGTCATATCGCCAAATACTTGTAGGTTTTGAAAAGTACGGCTAATACCCGTCTCGGCAATCCGGTATGGTTTCAGGCCGTCAATTCTTTCACCGTTGAAAAGTATTTCACCGCCGGAAACCGGGTATAGACCGCTGATAAGGTTTAAGACCGTGGTCTTACCGGCCCCGTTCGGTCCAATTAAAGCGTGAATCCGCTGCGGTAACAAAACCATTTCGACCTCGTCCACCGCCCGCAAGCCCTTAAAATTGCGGCTGACTTTAGCTACTTTTAAAATTTCCGTTTCGTCATAATCCTTACCGGGTCTGGTCAGGCTTGGATTTACCGGCAATTTTATTGGCTGGCTCGGTTCCGGCCCGCCGGTTTCAGTGACCGGCAACCGGGGCTTATTGTTGTGCAGGGTTGGGAAAAACCGCTCGATAAAATGACCGGCCACGCCGCCAAGGCCGCCCGGTACGAGGTAGAGAAAATAAAGCAGCAAAGCGCTGTACATCGAAAGTAAGGTCGTCACAGCCTGGAAAGTGGGCGCGTTGTCATTCCGGGCAAAGCCGTACCCCAGTTTGAAAAAGGTCGGGATAAAGAAGATACCGACCGCCGCCCCCACCCGCAGGCCAATCCGCCGAGCCAGGGGTGGGGCGGCCATATACCCGGCGAAAATACTGCCAAAGAAGGCCAGGATTACCAGCCAGTCGACCCCGCTGAAGCTGGTTTTGGGAAAGCCTATCCCGTTGATACTTCCCAGGGCGTTAGTGGCCGCCTCAAAAATCTCGAAGCTGTTAAGTATGACTATCCCACCTATGGCCCACCGCAAAATTGTGTTCACCCGTTTATTCTTCAAGCCCCACCGCCCCACCGCCAGCCCCACCAGCAGTAAGATTAGGAGGGCCGGGGTCAGGTAGCCGTTGAGGCCGTCAAAGGCAAAGACATAGCCGGCCTGGACATTTTCTTCGCCCACATTCTTTAGAAATTCAGGGATTATCGTGATGAGGATGGCGCCTACCACCGGGCCGTAGAGAGTGCCGGACCCACCCAAAATCAGCATTGTAACGTAACCGACTGAGGCGGAAAAGAGGGCCACTGTCGGGTCAACCTGGCCAAAGCTATAGACCAGTAAGGCTCCGCCGATGCCGCTTATGGAGGAACTGACCACAAAGGCCAGGGTTTTGGCGCGAGTGACATGGATGCCAACCGACCCTGCGCCGATTTCGTTCTCGCGGATCGCAATCAGCGAACGGCCCCAGCGCGACCGGATAAAGTTGCGGAGCATGTAGATTATAATGATGGCAGCCGTGGCGATAATAATGGCGGTCCAGAAAAGCTCCTGGTTGTCGGTCTGTTTATCCAGGGCCGGGTAGATCAGGCCGGTAGCCGGGTTACGGGGGGTCATAGGCCGGGGAATGCGCCCCAGCCCGCCCTGGGCCCCCAGCAGCGGTTGCAAAGTGCCGGAATTAACCACCTCATAGACGATTACCCCAAAAGCAATTGTGACCATCGAAAGGTACGGCCCTTTGACTCGCAAGGCCGGTAGGGCCAGGATATAACCGAAGAAAGCGGTTACCAGGGCGGCCAGGAAAAGACAGACCCAGAAATTTTGCAGTACCGGCAAGCCGAAAACCAGTAAGACAGCCAGGGCCAGGCTCACCAGACCCCCGCTTATCACGCTGGCTAAAAAGCAATTCCGCATGGCGTGGGGTTTATCCCAGAAACTCAGGCGCAGCCGCCCGGTGTCTTCGCGGGCCTGCCGGTAGGCCAGCCGGATGAAATAATATATTAAAAGGAAGCCTGCCAACCAGGTTGCAAATATAACCCAGGACAGCCCTTCACGTGGTTTACCGGGAGCATTCCCGAACTGGGAAACCACGGTTACCAGGTATAACACCACTCCACCCGCGAGGCCCACCACTAAAGCGGTCAGGGCCATTTGCTTCATTAAGGGGGCCTTGTTCCAGAAGTGCGCCAGGGGCTTATCCCCGTTTTGGCGGGCTTTTTGCCATCGCCAATAGAAGAAACCACCGGAAACTACGGTCAGGATAATCGCTATAACAAGCAAAATTGATAATAAGCTCTCGGTTTTTACCAGAGTTTCGTTTCGCAGGGCGATAGCCTGGGCCGGGTTGCTCTTTTCTGCCGAATCGAACCCGTTAACATTGCGGGCGTAAAGATAATCTATCCAGTTGGTTTTGGCGGTAATCCGGCCGAGCACCATGCCGACGGTATAACCGCCCAGGGCTACTAACCCGGCGTGACCCAGCGAAGCCTGGCCGATATAGCCCACCACCAGGTTTAGCCCGCTTGCCACTATGATCGCCACGCCAATCGAGCAAAGGATTTGAAGCTGGTAAGGTTCGTTAGCGTAAAAGTTGATAGCGCCATAGAGGGCCAGGGCGACTAAAGCCAGCCCCAGGTAATCTTTAACCCAGAGTGGGGTAGGAAGGGCCAGGCGGGGAAGCCGGTTTGATTTTTGTTCTACTTTTGCCATCAGTCCGGCCTACACTTTCTGTACAAGGGTTCGGCCAAAGATGCCGGTCGGTTTAACCGCCAGGACTACTATCAATAAACCGAAAGTTATCGCCCGGAAAAGGTCTATCCCAAAATTGGAAGTGCCAAGATACAAATAATTCTGGATAAACTGTTCGGTCAGGCTGTAAAGGACGGCGGCCACAGCAATACCCAGCAGGTTGTCCAGACCGCCGATAATTGCTACGGCGAAAGCGGCGATTCCAAAGCTGGTGCCGGTTTCCGGCCCCATGCCACCGATGACCGGGGTTAATGCTAATCCTCCGATAGCGGCTAAAGCTCCCGAAAGCGCAAAAGCCAGGGCTTTAACGAAATTTACGTTTATGCCCATTAACCCGGCGGCGGTCGGGTTGAAAGCCACGGCCCGCACCGATTTGCCCAGCATCGTTTTTTTGAAGAAAAGCTGGAGCAGGATGATTATGGTCAGGGTGAGGCCCATGTTGAAAAATTTCTGCCAGTCCACCTGCTGCCCGGCCAGGCTGAGGCTGCCCTTTACTACCGGGTCGAGCGGGTTGACCTGGCTACCGATAAAATTTTCAATGATGTTACGCAGGAGAATGGCAATCGCAACGGTACTCATAATCCAGCCAATCGATAGGCTGGTCGAGAAGGGCCGCATCACGTACCGTTCCAGCAGTACGCCCAGGCCGGACATCACCAACACGGAAACAATATAGCCAAGCCACAAAGGCCAGAGCGGCCGCTGGACCGCTGTCAAAGCCCCGTCATTTTGCCAGTTCATGACCAGGAAAATCCCGATCATACTGCCGACCATCACAAACTCGCCCTGGGCGAAGTTGAGGGTTCCGGTGGTGACATAGGTCAGGCTGAAACCAAAAGCGATCAGGGCATAAATCGACGCATTGGAAAGGGCGCTTATCAGACATTGAATAAGAGTATCCATAATTCAGGAAATTCTCCAAAAAGAGGCGGGAGCATCCCGGTGGGGATGCTCCCGGAGCCAGCGGCTAACTCTTGGTAAAGGGCACCAGGTTACCATCTTTCCAGACCGTAAGGAAGAAATCTTTGTCGGTAAATACATCCTGGGTCGGCGACTTGAAGGGATTATCGTACTTTTTGATAACACCGTCATAAGAAGGTATCCCGGTCAGGGCCGCCCGCAGTTTCTCGCGGTCGTCGGCCGCGCCTGGCTGTTTTAGGGCTATTCCAAGCAGCATCATCAGGTCGTAGGATTGGGCCACCCCGCTGGGGAAATCTACCCGGTCGGTCTTATAAGCGGCTTTGTAGCGGTTTACCAGGTCCGCCTGTTTCTGGCCGGTGCTGGCGACCGAGAAAGTCTGCGGCACGATAGTGCCGTTCTCGGCTCCCTGGCCGACCGTAGCGAATTCAGGCATGGATAAGCCCCACGACCCGACCATTGGCAATTCTACATTTAGCTCTTTCATGGCCTTTTTGATGTTGGCAGCCGCCGGGCCAAGCCCCCAGTTCACCACCACGTCGGGCGCGGCTTCTTTGAGGCGGTTAATCATCGGCTTCATGTCGTCAGGGGTGCCGCCCGCTTTGTAGGAAATCGGGTCAAAGACTAGGGTAACATTCTTCTGTTTGAGGTAGGCCAGTAAATCATCCCGGCCCAGCGTGCCATACCCGGTGTCATCGTTGATTACGGCGATTTTCTTGTACTTGGAGGTCACGAAATCCCCCACGAACTGGGTCTGGTAGCGGTCAGTCATGGAAAGGCGGAAGATAAAGCTGGGGCTGCCCGGTTCCTCGGTTATTTTGGTGCCCGTGGCAACCGGAATTAACCAGGGGATATGCGACTGCTGGACAATCGGGGCTTCGGCGACCGCTACCCCGGTATTGGCCGTACCAAAGAGGGCCAGCACTTTTTCTTTGTCAATCAGGTCTTTGATGCTGGTAACGCCTTCGTTTGCGGTGGCTTTATCATCGCGCTCGACCAGGGTAATTTTCCGCCCGTTGATGCCGCCGCTGTTATTGATTTCGTCCGCGGCCAGGGTGGCGCCCCGTTTAATGGAAAGGCCCAGGCTGGCGCTGCCGCCGGTAAAAGCCCCAACCAGGCCAATTTTGATGTCTCCCTGGCCCGAAGCGGCTGCGGTGGTAGCAGAAGTCGTGGTAGCAGAAGTGGTGACAGCACTGGCCGTTGTCGCAGCCGGGACCGGGGTATCGCCTGCGCTGGGTCCGCAAGCCCCTAACAAGAGGGAAGTAAAAAGGGCCAGCAACATTAAAGAAGCTAACCTGGCATAGCTGAATTTCACGTTCTATCTCCTCCTTGAGCGAAACTTAAACTGGACTGAAAGCTAAAAAGCAGTCCAGCGGTGACTACCTGAAATATATAATTACCCCCTGAAAAGGCGGCATATTTTTGAAATTATCGAATTTGAAAACTGGATCAAGTAAAGCGAATTCTATCCAAAGTTTGGTAGCTTTATTATACACCAGATAAGAGAATTTGGCATCAGGCTTATTATTGTTTGTATAAGGGTAATATAGAGGAGAAAATTATAGTAAAAAGGGGGAAACCGCCTCCGCCATTTGGCGGGGCCACTAGTCCTGTTGACCGGCCTGCTACAATAATCCTAGCTATTTCCCTTTATTCTGGTCCTGAAATTACATTCAACCTTGTTGCTTAGCCCCTAAATTAAGGTATGTCCAGGTTATTACATCCGGCGGTCAGATTAATGGACCGCCTGCGTTACCCACAAAAGCTGGCCCTAATCAGTCTATTGTTAATTCTACCTTTAACTCTGACGATTTTCCTGCTTATTTCGGATGCGGAAACCCAGGTTGAATTTACCAGCAGAGAATTATCCGGCATAATCTATCTGCGGCCTTTGCGGTCTACATATGAAAGCATCCTGTTAAATAAACGGCTGTCCCACCGCTACCTGAGCGGCAGTCCAAACAGTGTGGAAGCCCTAACCCAAAACCAGGCTCGCCTGGAAAGCAATTTTGCCGCCCTTACGGAGGCTCACCAAAAAGTGGTGGTTGCTCTTGATAGCGAGCCGGAGTTTGAGGGTTTAAAAATAACTCTAAATAATCTTAAAGTTAATATACCGATTATGGACGCGGAAACCAGCGACCAGTTGCATAATCTTCTTATTTCGCAGACCCAGACCTTTGTGACCCAAATTGTAAATAATTCTAACCTGGCCCGCGAACCGGAAACGGCCAATTATTATGTTATAAATGCCCTTCTCAAACTAAATGAAGGGCAAGATCTTATCTTGCAATCTATTTTTCTGGGTGAAGATGCCGCCGGTAGAACTTTGCCGACTATCCAGGAACGGACTCAGTTGGCCGTTTCGGCCCGGCTCCTTGACGACAATATAAAAGTTGTCCAGGCTAATCTTCAAAATGCTTTTGCAACAAACCCGGCCGGGTTTAACCAGGCCGATTTGAAAAGTTTATTAGAGAATTACCGGGCCAGCAGCACTAATTTCCTCGATAAGCTTAACCAGGGTCTCATCAGTTCTGCCACCGTTAGCATTACCCCCGAAACTTTCAGCGCTGCCGGGCTGGATTTACTTCAAAATAGCTTTCAACTCTGGGATGTTTCTCTCAACCAGTTGGATAAAGTTCTCCAGCAGCGCTTAAGCAGCTATCAGGGCCGGGGGAGCCTGGTTATTGTTTTTGCCCTGATCCTGGTCCTGTTAGTGGTTTATCTGCTGGTAGCTTTTTACCTGGCGGTAATGCGTACCGTCAAAACCCTTGACCGGGCCTCGCAGCGCATGAGTAGCGGCGACCTGGAAAGTATGGCGACCCTCCACAACCAGGACGAACTGGGGCGAGCGGTGGGCGCTTTTAATAAAGTTGCGACGGATTTAATTGCGGCGCACCAACTTAAGGAACAGCAGGTCCAGGAACGGACCCTCCAGCTTGCCAGTTTGCTGGAAGTTTCCCACAATGTCGCTTCTACGCTCGAACTAAAGCCGTTGCTCGGTTTGATTCTGGACCAACTGCGCCGCATGGTTGAATATAACAGCGCCGTAATTTACCTGTGCGAAGGTCAAGACCTTAAAATTCTCGAAAAACGCTTGCCGTTACCTCCTGAACGCCTCCCCGATTTACGTCAGAAAATTTCACGCTCTCGCATGACCTACGAAGTTATCGAGAGTCGGGCCCCCGTTATCGTGCCTGACCTTCAAGGGAATAGCGAACTGGCCCGCCAGACTCAGCAAGTCTTTGGAACCGACCTCATTACGGTTTACAGTTATGCCCGTTGCTGGTTGGGTGTTCCCCTGATAATCAAAGAACAGGTTATGGGCCTCATTACCCTGGCCCACGGTCAGCCTGGTTATTACAGTTCCAGCCACGCGGAGTTAGCCACGGCTATTGCCAGCCAGGCCGCGGTAGCCCTTGAAAATGCCCGGCTATATGAAGAAGCCCGTATCCTGGGCGTTTTAAGGGAGCGTCAAAGGCTGGCCCGCGAACTCCACGATTCGGTCTCGCAGGTGCTTTACGGCATCGCGCTTGGCCTTAAAACAGCACGTAGCCTTGTGGAAATAAATCCGCCCCAGGCATTGCCGCCTATAGACTACGCCCTGGGTTTGGCCGAAGGCGGGATGACCGAAATGCGGGCTCTAATTTATGAATTGCGTCCCGAATCTTTGCAGACCGAGGGCTTAGTCCAGGCTCTCATTCGCCAGGCCGATACTCTAAGGGCGCGGTATAATGTTGAGGTGGAAACTGATTTGTGCGAAGAACCACCCCTTAGCATTGCGGACAAAGAGGCCTTTTACCGGGTTGCTCAGGAAGCTCTCCACAATACCGTCAAACATTCCAAAGCAACCCAGGTACAGGTAAAATTAAAATATATTGGTTCTGAGGTGCAACTCTCAATCAAAGATAATGGGGCAGGTTTCGACCCTTTAGCCAAATACAGCGGCCATTATGGTCTACATTCAATGCGAGAAAGAATTGAAGAGATAGGCGGGGAACTGGATATTAAGAGTGCGCGGGGAAGTGGCTCTACAATTAAAGTTTTAAAATTATTAAATTAGCGGGTTGTGGTGCAAAAATTATGGGATAGGAAAAATGGCGGCGATAAGCCAGTAAAATGAGAGGACTAAGCCACTAGCCCAAAAACTTGATGCATAAACGCGACCTGCTTCACTATATTTCCTTATCTCTGTAACTTAAGGAATAGGGCAGATACCATTCAACGCACAGTAGAATAATTTCGCCTTGGGGGTGCCGTCATTTAAAAGGGTTAAGGGGATCCAAAATGGCAGCTCACTTTCAACTGAAAACGAAAGAGAATAAATTTAAGCTACCCTACCAGCCCATCCTTTTTTTACAACCCAACCTCTACAGTTACATAAAAAATTTTTAAAATAGGAAAATCAATTTGTTACTATAAGAAGACCTTATAGAAGACTTTAGTTAGAAGGTCTTGACAGATTTTTTGTTTATGCTTTAATACTGTATAAGCTTTACTTATCAAAAGCTAAAAGATGATAGACAAAGGCGTTGCCCCCATCGTCTTAAAATCGCCAATTCCAAATTTTTTGCCTACAACAATAAAAAAATCGTTTATGGCTTTTAATTATTACCAGTTATTTCCCGGCCAGGCCAGGCCAGGGTTTACCGGCCTTAAAAAAAGCAAGCAATAGTAATAAAATTTACCAATTTGTTTTAAGCTATCGCAACAATTAGTTGTAAACAGCTTCAACCGGCTTAACAGGTCAGGCCGGTTGGCTTTGTTTCCTATACCCCTGTCCAGGGTTAATTTAGCGGCTGTGGCTTTTTAATCTGAACAAAGGAGTGACTACCATGACCACAAACGGTTTCAAACAATTACAAGAGGATATTTTGAGCGAGCTTGAGCATGATTGGGGCACCAATCCTCGCTGGCAGGGTCTCCGGCGGCCCTATAGCCCTGCTGATGTCGCCAGGCTGCGAGGTTCGGTCCGGGTCGAGCATACCCTCGCTCGCATGGGAGCCACAAGGTTGTGGGAGTTACTTCATTCGGAAGGCTATGTAGCCGCCCTGGGCGCGCTCACCGGCAACCAGGCCATCCAGCAGGTCAGGGCCGGGCTTAAAGCCATTTATCTGAGCGGCTGGCAGGTCGCCGCCGACGCCAACCTGGCCGGGCAGATGTATCCCGACCAGAGCCTGTACCCGGCCAACAGCGTGCCGAACGTGGTCAAAAGGATTAACCAGGCTTTGGTCAGGGCAGACCAGATTCAGACCTCGGAAGGCCAGGGCGATACTTACTGGTTCGCCCCGATTGTGGCCGACGCCGAGGCCGGGTTTGGCGGTCCGCTCAATGTCTTTGAACTGGTCAAGGCTCTGGTGGAAGCGGGCGCGGCCGGAATCCACCTGGAAGACCAGTTGGCCTCCGAGAAGAAGTGCGGCCACATGGGCGGCAAAGTCCTGATCCCAACGCAATCGGCCGTCCGCAACCTGGTGGCGGCCCGGCTGGCGATGGATGTACTGGGGGTGCCGACGGTGCTGATTGCCCGCACCGACGCCAACGGCGCCTTCCTCCTGACCAGCGACATTGACCCTTACGACCACAAATTTCTGACCGGCAAGCGGACCCCCGAAGGCTTCTTTGAGATTAAGGGCGGCCTGGAATCGGCTATCGCCAGGGGGCTGGCTTACGCACCTTACGCCGACCTGATCTGGTGTGAAACCTCCGAACCGAACCTGGAAGAAGCCAGGGAATTTGCCACGCGCCTCCACGCCGAGTTTCCAGGGAAAATCCTGGCTTATAACTGTTCGCCCTCTTTTAACTGGAAGAAGAAGCTGGACCAGGCGACTATCGCCCGCTTCCAGCAGGAGTTAGGGGCTATGGGCTACAGGTTCCAGTTCATCACCCTGGCCGGTTTCCACGCTCTCAACCACAGTATGTTCGAACTCGCCAGGGGCTACAGGGCGCGAGGTATGGCGGCTTATTCCGAACTACAGGAGGCCGAGTTTGCCAGTGAACAGGCCGGCTACACCGCCGTCAAGCACCAGCGCGAGGTTGGCACCGGCTATTTCGACGAAGTGGCCCAGGTAATCAGCGGCGGCGCTTCTTCAACTACCGCCCTGACCGGCTCGACCGAGGAAACTCAATTCGACAGGGCCGTCCATTAACCTTTCCGGTTTGGTTGCCTGATTTAGATTTCCTCTTTAACTGCGAAACGAGGTTTTGAGTGGATTAAGGGTAGGGGTAGGTGACGCAGTCGCGCTTGAGGTCAAAAGCCTACCTCTGGCCATTGAGCGGGTAGTATCATCATGACACGACAGTTATCAGCCAGCCGTTTAGCCAACCTGGGAGCCAGCGGCATCTACCGGGCTTTCCTGGAATACCGCTGCGAATTTGAGGCGATTACTCTGCGGGCCAGCCACTGTTTTCAAAACAGGTTGTGGCAGCAGGGTCAAATGGACTCGGCCAAACGGTTGGACCTGTACAAAAAAGTGATCGACCGGGTTGTCGGAGAAATCGGAGGGTTACTAGCTGAGCGGGGCTACGAAAAACTGGTCTGGGTCAGCATGAAAGCCGTCTACTCGGGTTTAATCTCCCTGCGGGACGACTGGGAATTGGCCGAAACATTCTTTAACTCCGTGACACGCCGGATTTTTGCCACGGTTGGCCTGGACCCCCAAATCGAGTTTGTAGACACCGACTTTGATAGCCCGCCCACGCCCTCAGTGGGGCCCGTTTACAAGACTTTTATCAATCACGGATCCCTGGAGCGGCTGGTCACGGACATTTTGAGCTTTTATGACCTGGGCGTGGAGTATGAGGACTTCAAGCGAGATAGGCATGCGACAGTCCGTGAGATAACCGCGCGGCTGGAAAAACCGGATGGTTTCCGGGTTGAACAAGCTGAAATGATTGAGCCGGTTTTTTACAGGGGCAAGGGAGCCTTTCTTATCGGCCGTTTGCGCGGCCCTCAAGGCCGATTGCTGCCTATCACGATAGCCCTTCTCAACCTGGATAAGGGGCTGGCAGTGGATGCAGTGCTTTTGGAAGAAGACGAACTTAACATTATTTTTAGCTTTACCCGCTCCTATTTCCACGCCCGGGTTGCCCGGCCTTATGATATGGTTGGTTTCCTCAAGTCAATCATGCCGCAGAAACGGACCGCGGAACTCTACATCTCCCTCGGCTTCAATAAACACGGCAAAACCGAACTCTACCGAAACCTGCTGGAACACCTCGCTACTTCAAACGACCAGTTCGAGACTGCCAGGGGTATTCCGGGAATGGTGATGACGGTCTTTACCTTGCTTTCCTACGATATGGTCTTCAAGATCATCAAGGACCGTTTCGATTTCCCCAAAACTAACACGCCCCAGGAAGTAAAGGCTAAATACCAGCTAGTCTTCAAGCACGACCGGGCTGGGCGGCTGATTGATGCCCAGGAATTTGAGCATTTGAAATTCGAGCGGTCCCGCTTTTCCGAACCGCTCCTGGCAGAGTTGCAGCGCGTGGCCGCTAAAACAGTCACGGTGAATGACAAGCATGTGATTATCCAGCACGCTTATATCGAACGCCGGGTGACACCTTTAAACCTGTACTTGCAGGAGGCCGGGGAAGCGGCAGCCAGGGCGGCGGTGATTGATTGCGGTAACACTATCAAAGACCTGGCAGCGACCAACATCTTTGCAGGAGATATGCTACTTAAAAATTTCGGCGTTACCCGGCATGGCCGGATTGTCTTTTATGATTATGACGAGCTGACGAGCGTGACTGCTTGCAACTTCAGGAATTTCCCTCAACCGGCCAACCCGGATGAAGAAATGGCGGCTGAGCCCTGGTACAGTATTGGCGAAAATGATGTCTTTCCAGAAGAGTTCAAAACCTTCCTGGGGTTGCATGGTAACTTGCGGGAGGTTTTTATCCAACACCATTCCGATTTATTTTACGTCGAATACTGGTGGAAGCTTCAGAAACGGCTGGGGGACGGTGAAATCCTGGATATCTTTCCTTATCCCGAAAGGAACCGTTTTATAACTTCAAATTGAAGTAAAGTCGGTTAACCGGCTAAATTCCTCCTTTACAACCGGTTAATTCAGCTCGATTATATACCGGATGAGGTTGGTAGCCAGGGGAAGTCAATTGTTTACCCCTTTTAAACCTGCTTTTTCACTCCCCGGCCCTAAAATTAAAACAGGGGAAGAAACTAAAACTGTGGGCAATTACCGGCAAACCAGAATCAATTGAATGGGCGTAGTTTTACGCGACCCGCTATAACGACCGCTAACATACCCGGTTAGGTTAAATACCAAGATAGGCTTTTTTAACCCGTTCGTCTTGTAACAGCAGTTTAGCGCTATCACTCAGAGTAATGTAGCCGGTTTCAAGGACATAACCGCGGCTGGCCAACTCCAGGGCGGTTTGGACATCCTGTTCTACGATTAGAATTGTAGTCCCGGACTGGTTAATCTTTTGCAAGATTTCAAGCAGCCCGTCAATAATAACCGGGGCTAGTCCCAGTGAAAGCTCGTCAATCATTAAAAGGGTAGGTCGGGCCATCAATCCCCGGCCGATAGCTACCATTTGCTGCTCTCCACCAGACAGTTTGGAGGCAAGCTGATTCAAACGCTCCCGGATGCGTGGGAAAAGTCCCAGGACGTGTTCAAGGTCGCTCTCTATCTCGGCTTTATTGCGCCGACGGAAAGCGCCCAACAGTAAATTCTCGCGGACGGTCATGGAACCGAAAAGATGGCGGCCTTCCGGAACCTGGACAATACCAGCCTCGAAAATGGCTCGCGAGGTTGCCCCGGCCAGTTCCTGGCCTTGAAACAAAATACTGCTGCCAGGTCTGGGCGTTACCAGCCCACTAATAGTAGTGAGCAGGGTAGATTTGCCCGCGCCGTTTGAGCCAACGAGAGCTACAATTTCCCCTCGTCTGACATCGAGGTCAACATCCCACAAAACCTGAACGTCCCCGTAGGCCACGTTCAAATTTCTTATTTGCAATAGCAAATCACTTGTTTGCAAACTAACCTGGCTACCTGGATCTGGTCCTGGAGCTACCATTAATTCCTCCTCCGCATAGTTATAATAGTCTTCCCATGCCAAGCAAAAATATTATCATTCGAGAGGACTTTGCTCCTGGGTCAGGCCCTGGGCCTGGTTTGCGACGTAACGCTTGCCCAGGTAAGCCTGAATTACAGCCGGTTCTGAAGTTACTTCGGCAGGTGTCCCTTCGGCAATTTTTTTACCATAGTCAAGGACTACTACTCGTTGACACACCCCCACGATCACCTTCATAACATGTTCGATAACAAGAAGCGTAATGCCATAATTGTGAATAGCCCGGATTAAATCCATGGCTTCATCTACCTCAGTACCACGCAGACCGGCCATAACCTCGTCAAGAAGTAAGATTTCAGGGTCCATTGCCAACCCCTTGGCGAGTTCCAACCGTTTGCGTCCGGCGATGCTGAGCGACTCAGAGAGATCGTGGCGGTAGTTTTCCAGGTGAACGAACTGCAACACCTCCTCGCCCCGTTTGAAAGCCTGGGCGGAACTTCGTTTGACGCCGCCCTTGCCGAACATTGCCCCCACCGCCACGTTTTCCAGGACGGTCAGATTCTGGAAGGGTTTGACTACCTGGAAAGTCCGAGCAATCCCCATTTTGCCGATTATATGTGGCTTCTTGCCGTTTAGGACTTCGTCCTTGAACTTGATGGTACCTCTGGTGGGTACGGCCGTTCCGCTGATCATATTCACCAGGGTAGTTTTACCAGCCCCATTTGGTCCTATCAGGCCGAGGATTTCGCCCCGTTGGACGTTAAAACTTATATCGGTAACAGCCGCCACTCCTCCATAGAGTTTGGTAGCTCCCCGGATCTCAAGTAAATTTGTTTCGTTCATTTTACCTCTAAAAGTTAAATGCTATTTTCCCGGACGTTACGCAGGAAAATGCGCCAGGTAAACCCGCCTTTGTTCCGCACAATTTGCAAAATACCTTTTGGCAAAAAGACTACCAGCAGAATTACGATTGCACCAAAGATAACGTTTGTCCAATTTAAAACCCAACCGAATCCTGGAACACCTTGCAAAGCTCCTAGAAATTCCTGGATGGCTGAATAGGTAAACGCCCCAATAAAAGGACCCCAGACAGTTCCCACTCCGCCCAATAAGCAGATAATAATCACGTATAAGCTGATATTGGTGTCGAAAATGCTATCCTCGGTCGGATAGATGGAGCCGTTAACCATGGCTCGCCAGGCTCCGGCCAGGCCCGTAAAGGCGGCGGCCAGGCAAAACGCCCCGATTTTAAACCAGGTGGTGTTGATGCCCAGCACTCCAGCGGCTTCCTCGTTTTCGCGGATAGCAAACAGGCCGTAGCCGAATTTGGAACGGGTCAAATACCAACAAAAAACTACTGATCCGGCAAACATAGCCAGGATCACAAAATAGCGCAAAAAGGAGTTGGCTTCCCGGTCTGCTGCTTTAACAATAGGCTGAATTTGCAAGCCGCTGGAACCGCCCAGGCAAAGTAGCTGGTTGCCAATGCAATCTACGTTTTTAAAAATCTCACGGACGGCAATAGCCACCCCTAGCGTAGCAATCGCAAAATAATGGCCGCGCAGCCGAAGGACCGGCCAGCCGATTACCAGGGCTGCCAGGGCCGGAACCAGGGCCGCCATTATAAAGCCTACCCAGATTGGCAGGCCAAAAGTAGCCTGGGCAGCGTTTGGCACCGAGGAAGTTACGACAGCCGCATACGCTCCCAGACCCCAGAAGGCTACCTGCCCGAATGAGGCGTAGCCGGTAAACCCACCGATTACGTTCCAACCAACTGAAGCCAGGCCAATGATAAAGACATTGGTCATAATATCGCGGTTGTTGGATATAAAAGGGGTTAACAGCAATAACAGGCCGAGCAGGCCTATCCCGACCATGGATAGCCGGGGTCTATTACGCTGACTTGCCAGGACGGTAAGGGCGATCCCCAGGAGCATAAATACCAGGTTCAGGCTCATTAGCGGTAGCCCTCCTTGCCCAGAAGGCCGGTCGGCCTAACCACCAGAACAATAATCATGGTTATAAAGATCATGCCTTCTTTCCAGGCACTCAGGCTGACATCGCCCACGTTTACCCCGGAGGCAATCTGGTCGAGAATACCAAAGGCAAGCCCACCCAGCAAGGCTCCCGGCACTGACCCCAGACCGCCCAGGATAACGACCGCAAATGCCCTGATATTATAGATGCCAAACTCGTCTGGCGTGAAACTGCCCAGCCAGACCGAAAGCAAAGTACCGGCGGCGGCGGCCAGGGCCGCCGAAATAGCGTAAGTCAGGCAGTAAGTAAAAGGTATATCAATA
>CADDZM010000118.1 GCA_902812345.1 Chloroflexota bacterium
TCTTTTTACTGTTCCAGCGGTACTTTATATAAGGCGTAAATTTGACCGGCATGGGAGGCCGTTGAGATGATATAAATCACATACGACTATTGTGTTTGTATTGTATAATGATTTAACGCCTTGTTCGAGAGCGCTAAATTTTGATTATTCCAGTTTTCCATTTTGTTAACAGCCAAATGCCAGCCGCCAGCCACGATGTGGAGTCGGAAAGGAGCTACCAAACATGTCTCAGCCCCCCTATGGTCAACCTCAGGGTCAACCGCCCTATGGTCAACCGAATCAACCGCCTCAGGGCCAGCCTCCTTATGGTCAACCACCACAGGGCCAGCCTTACGGTCAACCGCAGTATGGACAACCGCCGCAGGGACAACCTTATGGACAACCACCGCAGGGCGCGCCTTATGGGCAACCGCCTTACGGGCAACCGCCGCAGGGTCAGCCCTACGGCCAGCCTCCGCCTCCTTACGGGCAACAGCCTCCGCCTCCTTACGGCCAGCCGCCTTATGGACAGCCCCCCTACGGCCAGCCGTATGGCGCACAAACAACTTCCAGCAGCCTTTCCCCTAATGCGGCAATCGCGATTGCCTACATTTTCAGCTTTATTGGGGCTTTAATTGTCCTGGCTATGGAAAAACAGAACATGTTTGTCCGCTTCCACGCTATGCAGGCATTTATTTTTGGTCTGGTAAACCTGGCCCTTCGTATCCTCCTTGGCATTTTGACCGCCATCTTCTTCTTTACCACGGGCCTGTGGACCATCTTTAACCTTCTGGGGTGGATTCTATGGCTGGGGTACCTGGGCATTACTATCTGGCTTATTATCGAAGGCGTCAACGGGAAAAGGACCAGGCTTCCGGTTATTGGCGATTATGCTGAACGGATGGCCCCGACTTTCATGCGCTAACTGAGGCTTGAAAATTCGCTAGAAGGTATAAATCAAAGACCGGCCTTTTTCTGGGCCGGTCTTTGATTTATACCTTCTTTTATAGATTCTTACCAAATACAGATTCTTTTCAAAAGACGGCGAACCTGTCAGGCGGCTAGCTTGCTTTGAGGCAAACTCGCAGGGGAGCTTAAATTTTGGTGGAAGCGGTAATTCTGGCGAATACTTGCTTTAGGGGCTGTCTCTTCCCACATTGGAATAAATTTATGCCAGAGATGGCTTTCCACCTTACCCCGAAAATAACATTCGTGGTCCCACTCGGTTTCGGCCATACCTAATAGGCAGTTCACATAATCGGTTTGCCCGCATTCAAAGGCATAATCTGCCGCCTGGGCGTACTCGCGATAATTCCGGCTCTCCAGGCGCCCCGCCCCGTACATCGGCCAGAACCAGCCAGCCAGGTTACAAAGCCCTCTTAAAACACTCCCGATTAAGAAAAACTTTATTTCGTAGGAAAGCCGGGGATGGACCGCTAAATCCCGCAAAAGTGCCCCAACTTCGCGGCGGTGCAGCCATTCTTCCGCCTCAATATGGCGAACTTCCGCTCGCTCTGAGGCTGTTACCAGGGAATGCCAGTGTCCGCGATAGGCCAGGGCTGCGCCCATTTCCGCTGAATAAGCCAGTTGAAGCAACTTTACCAGCCCCTTTCGGCTATCCTGCCTTTTCATTTTAAAGCCCCTTTCCGGTCCTTAGTTTTTCGTTACGTTTTAAACAATCTAAACGTTCATAATTATGATAGCACTAATTCAAGGAATTGCAATAGTTTGTGGCCATATTCACAATTAGTAATTGTCAAAAAGATGCTATAATGTCTTCAACACAGCGCCAGGGACTTCTTTAGGACTAGCTTTTTTTTATATTTACTTTAGCTTCTTCCCTTTACTTTATACCTGGCGCCAGTCTGATATTTTTGTGGAGGTATTTTCATTTTATGTGCGGAATCATTGGATACGTGGGCAGCCAGGAGGCTTTGCCTGTAGTTATCGGCGGCTTGCAGCGCCTGGAATATCGCGGCTATGACTCGGCCGGGGTCGCTATTATCAACCGCGCCAACCAGATCCAAACCCGCCGCAGCGTCGGCAAGCTCTCCAACCTGACCGAAGCCCTTGCCAAAGAGAACGGCACCGGGCCTCACGGCACCCTCGGCATGGGCCATACCCGCTGGGCCACCCACGGCAAACCGACCGAGCCTAACGCCCACCCGCACCGTGGACCGCAAGACCTGGTCGTGGTAGTCCATAACGGCATTATTGAAAATTATATCCAGTTGAAAAAAGACCTGGTCGCCCAGGGCTACGACTATCCCTATAATTCCGAGACCGATACCGAAGTCCTGGCCCATCTCATTGAGAAATTTATCGCCAGGGACGGCCTTTCACTTGAGCAGGCTATGCTCAGAACCCTGGAAGTCATAAAAGGCACTGCGGCTATCGTCGCTCTCAGTGTTAATGACCCGGATAAAATCGTGGCGGCCCGGCTTTCCAACGCGGGCGGCGTGGTCATCGGCTACGGCCCCACCGGCAGCGGCGAAAACTATGTCGCCAGTGACATTCCGGCCATCCTGCCGCATACCCGGCAGGTCAGCTTCCTTGATAGCGGCGATGTTGCTTCCATCAGCCGCGAGGGCGTTATTTTCTACAACCAGCAGGGCGAAACCATCACCAAAGAGATTGTAACCATTAACACCGACGCTATCACGGCGGCTAAAGGCGGCTACAAGCACTTTATGCAAAAAGAGATTTACGACCAGCCTCAGGCGCTTACCGACACCATCCGGGGCCGCGTGAATCTCGAAACCGCTACTGTAAGCCTGGAAGACATGCGGTTTAGCGCGGAAGAATTAGCTGCTATCGAAAAGGTTACAATTGTAGCTTGCGGCACAAGCTGGCACGCCGGGCTGGTTGCCAAGTTTATAATTGAAGAACTTGCCAGACTCCCGGTAGAAGTGGACTATGGCAGCGAGTTCCGCTACCGCGACCCAATCCTTACCCCTAATCACTTGCTGGTTGCCATCACGCAGTCGGGTGAAACGGTGGACACGCTGGCCGCCATCGAAGAAGCCCGCGTCAAAGGCGCGAAGATAGCCTCAATAGTGAATGTGGTCGGCAGTCAGGCGGCTCGCATCTCGGATGGCGTAGTCTATATGCAGGCCGGGCCGGAAATAGGGGTCGCCAGCACCAAAGCCTTCACCTCGTCCCTGGCCGACCTCTTAATGCTGGGGATTTACCTGGCCCAGGCCAGAGGCGCTCTTTCGAAAGAGCGGGCCGCGAAGCTGTTGCAAGCGCTTATCGAAATACCCAAACACGTTGCTGACCTTTTAGCCGATGACAAACTCTACCAGACGATGGCCCGGGCCAAGGCTCATTCGCAGGACTTTCTCTACCTGGGCCGGGGCATCAACTACCCGGTGGCTCTCGAAGGCGCTCTCAAGCTCAAAGAGTTGAGCTATATCCACGCGGAAGGCTACCCGGCGGGCGAGATGAAGCACGGCCCAATCGCCCTGATTGACGAAGGTCTGCCGGTAGTGGTAATCGCGACCCAGGACAAGGTTTATACAAAGGTGGTTTCGGCCATCGAGCAAGTCAAGGCCCGGGACGGGTGGGTGCTGGCTATTGCTACGGAAGGCGACACGGAGTTGGCTAGCAAGGCCGACGAAGTTATCTACCTGCCCCCGACCGACCCGCTCTTAACGCCTATCCTGGCGGCTATTCCGATGCAGTTGCTTAGCTACCACATCGCGACCCGCCGGGGCTGCGATGTCGACCAGCCGCGCAACCTCGCCAAGAGCGTCACGGTAGAATAAGTTTTTCGAAAATAAAAAGGGAGCTAACCTGAAAATTAGCTCCTTTTTGGTTTAAATTTTTATTGGGGCTGGTGCGGGTGAGCAGTTTCGGCTTCGGTTTTGGACCACTCGACCCGGTTATAAATGTCGGCCAGGTCCAGCCTTAGTTCAAGGGCCGGGAAATAGGCCTGGCTCTCGAGGCCGCTAAAGGATTCCAGCGCCCACAAACGCGGCTCATTTTCGAGTCGCCTGAACACCTGAATATAAGCCCGGTGCTGGTCCACCAGGACGTAGTTTTGAAGGGATTCCAGCCCCTTGTAAAGCTCGAATTTGTCGGTGCGGTCGTATTCCGCCGTCGAGTCTGAAAGCACCTCGATAATCAAAAGCGGATTGGTAAGCGTTTCAAGCGGTCCGGCGGCCAGGTCTACCGGACCACAAACTACCATTACATCGGGGTACGTGTATAGGCCGTTAGTTTTAACCAGCAAGCGCATGTCGCCTATGAAGTGTTGGCAGGTATTTCTATTTAACGACTGATATAGCAAACCGGATAAATTTGCAGTAATCACATTATGCTTGAAGGATGCTCCGGTCATCTGGTAAATCCGGCCCTGAAAATATTCGCTTTTGACGGGGGCTTTTTCTTCCAGAGCCAGATATTCTTCCGGCGTATAAAATTTAATTTGCGGCAGCATTTCTAACTACTCCTTTAATTGCTTTTGATTAATATTATAGCAGGAAAAAGCAGTTGTACTATGGATTGCTGCTAATAGAAACCGGAATTTGGGGTTCGGGAGCGGGCTGTTCGGCCGTAATTTCTTTAGGCCGGCGCAAGAGCCACAGGCATAGTCCCCAGAGGACCAGGGCCGCCAGGAAGCGATAGCTAGAACCCAACCGGGCCAAGCCTACCGCGTCGGTAAAGAAAAACTCGCTGCGTCCGCCGTAAGCCAGGCAGGCGTAGGCCAGCCCAAAGGCCGCCAATTCCCAGCGCCGGACTTTACCGCCCGGCCGGGTTAAACTTACCAGCAAAGCCAGCACTGCCACCAGGCAAGGCACAATATAATGGAACCAGACGAACGGCGGGATAAGCACCGCCAGCAGCGCGAGAGCGCCTAGCTTTAACTGTTCGCCATCGGTATCTGTCGGTTTTCGCCCGGTGCCGAGACAGGTTGTGACCGTCAGCAGCAACGCCGAGGCGTAACTGACCGGGGTAATCCAGCCCGGCAGGTCGCCCTCGAAGTCAGACATAACCCTCGGCACCGCCAGGCGGCTCCAGAAGCCCCACAGCGATTGGTTTGAAATATCCAGTTCCGGCCGGTTGACCCCAAATACAACCTGGGTAAAGTAAAACCAGAGCTGGTCAAACCCTACCGCCACTCCGGCCAACCCGGCCACGATAACGCCGCCCACAACTAACCCCAGCAGGCCGTTACGGACGCTTCGCCAATTCCTTTGCAGGACAAAATACAGGGCCGACACCACCGGGTAAAGTTTGAGGGCGATTGGCAGGGCCAGGGCACCCCCGGCCCGCTCGAGCTTCCCTTCCTTAACCCAGAAGGCCATCAGGGCCAGAAAGAACAACACAATTACATTCCACTGGCCGTAGCCCAGGCTTTCGCTAACCTGGCCGAAACTCAACCCTAAAAACCAGACCGCCGGGTTGAACTTGATGCCCTCGCGTTCGCCGCCAAACGTTTTTAGCAGAATAAAAATGATGGGGATTAAGAGCAGTTCGTTAAAAATGCGCCAGCTAAGGAGGGCGCTGTTTACATCCGGCCCAAAGATACGGACTAGCGGCCACATGGTCAGAGTGAAACCGGGCGGCATCCGGGCGGCCGCTCCTGGCAGGTTGGAGATTTCGGACAGGTCGTAAAGCGGGCCGCCGCCTTCAAACCGCATCAGAGCGCCGTAATAGACCTTGAAATCGGCCCCGCGATACAGGTTCTCCGCAAAAACGTTAAAGTGGTCGTAAAGGAACGAGACCGCCGCCGCCGCCAGGGTGCCGCGCACAAAAGCCCGCTCGAACATTTGAGGACGGTTCCGGCCGCTGTTGATATAGATAGCCCCGGCGTAGAAAAGGGCCGCCACATAGCCACCGACAAGCACCGAGCCAGGGTTGACGCTGTACAAATCCAGGCGGCCAAAGGCGAACTGGGCCAGCGGCAGCAACGGGAAAAGGGACGCCGCGTAAACATAGGCGGCCGGTAGATGGGCCGCCCGCTGCCGGAAGGCTTCGGCCAGGGCCAGTAAAAGCCAGGCCAGCGGCAGAATAAAGGCCAAGGAAGCGTAAAGTGGTTCGGCGATTGGCCGCCAGAATAAAAGGCTGCTCAAAACAAGCACCCCGGCGGAGCCTTCGAAACCAAGCGCCCAGCGGCCTTTTTTGCCGGTTGGCAGAAAATAACGGCTGATGGCCCAGCAAGAGAAAACAATAATCGCCAGCAGGCCCGGCCGGGCGAACGAGGCCAGCCAGCCCTTCCAGCCGAAAGCGTCGTAGTCTGGCTCAAGTCGCAAGCTGAAGAAAAGCACCGCCAGCCCCCTTACATCACCGTTGCCGGGCTGGTAGGCGTTGTCAGCCTCAAAAGAAAGTTCATAGGCGGCCAGGTTTGGCCGCAGGTGTTCCGGCAGCTTGAACTCGTAATAGTTGCCCTGGTAAGTTCCGTTGACTTGAATCTGGCCTAAATCCTGGTCAATCCACTCCAGTTTGCCCCGGGCTTTGATGGTCGCGCCGGTCTGCGAAGCGTCCACGCCGGGCCGGGGCGCGGTCAGGCGGACGTAGGCTTTGAGCGGTATTGAGTCGAGCGGCCAGGGGATTTTTAGTTTCGAAGTGCGTCCGGCCCAGCGATAGGTGTTATCGGCTTGCGGAAAATCAGCATTGGCGGGGCGAGATTCGGCCTGGAAAAAGCCGTCTTCACCCGGCGTGAGATAAAGCATGTCCACGCTGTCGTCCGCGCCGATGTTAATGGTGAGAGGACCGCGCAGCAAAGCCAATCCCCAGGCCAGCACAAAGACGAGCAGGGCGATTTGCAGCGGCACCGGCACAAACGCGCCCAACAACCGCCAGCGCTTGCCCGGGATTCTGGTAACTTTCTTTGACCTGGGAGCGGGTCCGGAATTTACCGGCGAATTAGAAACCGTCAATCAATACCTCGGTGGCTTGTTCACCTGCTGCTATAAGCTTGTTGCTATAGATTTGTAAACCCAGGTGCGCTGCCATAACCTCATAGCCCGGTTGTACACCTGTAAGCTCGCAGCAATAGCTCAACACGCGGTAGGCCAAACATTCTTTAAGGACATATCGCATTTTAGCACAAATCGGCGGTCCCAAACTAGACCCCCAGGACCGCGCCGAGTATCTGACGGTAGCCCCGGCTGAATTCGAGGGCGGGCAGCATCTTTTTGCCGGGTAGTTGAAACTCCAGGGGTGCGAGGAAGCCTTCGCCGGTTGTTATAAGAAGCTGGGACACATTTCCAACCTGCCCCATAAACACCCGGCCCGGCTCCCGTTCTTCAGGTGAAAGCGGTTTGGCTTGCTCATTCTCGGCCACAACCTTGCAGCGGCCAAGTTTAAGGGTCTGGCCGTTCCAGGTTGTAAAAATTCCGGGCCAGGGTTCGTAGGCCCGGCTTTTGCGCTCAATCATGACAGCGCTTTCCCGCCAGTTTATCCGCCCGGCTTCTTTCTGAATAATCCCGGTGTGAGTGGCCTTGCTGCTGTCCTGGGGTTGGGGCGTGATTTCTCCGGCGGCCCAGCGCGGCAGGGTTTCGACCAGCAACTCCGCGCCGTCGCGGGCGAGTTTTGCCAGCAAGGTTTCCTGGGTATCATCAGCGGCAATCGGGGTAACGCCCCGGGTTAAAATCGGCCCGGTGTCCAGCCCCTTTTCCATGAGCATAATCGTGACGCCGGTCTGTTCGAGGCCGTCCAGTAGCGCCTGGGCTACCGGGGACGCGCCCCGGTAGGCGGGAAGGAGCGAGGCGTGGACGTTGATACAATTCAGGGGCGGCATTTCCAGTACCGCTACCGGCAAAATCATACCGAAAGAGGCCACCACGAAAACTTCGGCCCCGGCGGCAAACTGGCGCAGTTGGGTCTGGCTCTCGGCAGAGCGCAGCTTTTCAACCTGTAACACGGGCAACCCTAAATCCTGGGCCGCGATTTTTACCGGGGGCGGCGTGAGGATATTCTTGCGTCCGGCGGGGCGGTCCGGCTGAGTGACGGCCCCAACCACCTCAAACCTTTCAGCCAACCCGCGGAGGACGGTCGCCCCGAACTGAGGCGTCCCCATAAAAAGCACTTTCATCCAGGCTTCTTTCGTTTAACGTCTAAACAATACTTCATACAATGTTTCGTTCCAGGTTGAACCGGCCGGTCCGGAAACGTTCGATATCCAGGCTGCCGATGTCTATCGTGCGGGCCGCGCCATCCAGGACCAGTTCGGAAATCAGCAGGCCCGTCGCCGGGCTTTGCTGGAAGCCGTGCCCGCTAAAGCCGGTCGCCACGAAAAGGTTAT
The DNA here is from genome assembly GCA_902812345.1 of Chloroflexota bacterium. GTDB lineage: Bacteria > Chloroflexota > Chloroflexia > Chloroheliales > Chloroheliaceae > 54-19. The sequence goes on from CADDZM010000118.1 coordinate 8,231, forward strand.
CCAATTCCGGTATTTTCCCGATAATCGCGTTGTGGTCGGGCGAGGTATCATAAAGACCCGACCAACCGCTCCGGATGCGCAACCGCTCGAACGCCGGGACACGCTGAATAGCGTGTTCTACTACCGTATCAAGCCAGTTCCAGTCGGTCGAAGTATCGAACCCCGCCTGCTGGCTTTCGTCAGTTTCGCCTATGAGAAAGCCCGGTCCCTCACGCCGGAAGTAAAGGCCGGTCCCCATATCAATCGTCATGGGTTGGGTGGGCGAAAGTTCGTCAAAAGCCTCGCTGAAGAACAGGGTTCTTTTATAACCGGTTACCGGGATGTCTACCCCGGCCATCTCGCCCAACTGCCCGCTCCAGGGTCCGGCGCACCCGATCACCGTTTCGGGCCGGATAGTTCCCCGGTCGGTTTCAACGCTCACGATGCGCCGACCCTCGCGAGTGATGTTTTTAACGGCGCAATCTTCCCAGAACCGCACCCCGGCCTGCCGGGCCTTGCGGGCAAAACCCTGGGTCACTTCGTGCATGGAAGCGTGCCCGTCTTTGCCGCAAAAGGTCGCTCCCAAAACATCTGAAACTTCCAGGCCGGGATACCGCTCGGCAAGCCGGGCAGGTGTTAAAGTCTCAACCGGCACGCCCAGGGTTTGCTGCAAGATCACGTTCTCCTGGAAATCCTGCCAGGCCTGTTCATCGGTTAGCAGGAAGAGATAACCGAACTGGTGCAGGCCGATGTCACATTCGTCTTCGCAAAGGCCGGTGTAGCGGTTGAAATTTTCGAAAAAATCGAGGGAATACTGGCTGAGCCGGATATTAACCTCGTTAGAGAACTGCAGCCGGATGCCGCCAGCGGCCCGGCTGGTCGAGCCGCTTCCGAGGGTATTGCGTTCGACCACAAGCACATCGGTCAAGCCGCGCCGGGCCAGGTGATACGCCGCGCTACAACCGATTACTCCGCCCCCGATTATCAGAACCTGGGGAGCGGCGGCAACCTCTGAAGCCATACCAATACTCCTTCTAAAAGCACACAAAGACAGGGATTTCCAGGCAAATTTACTCCTAAAGAAATTTTTGGAAGTTCCTTTGCCCGGCTATCCCTGCCCTCTATTCTATCAATTTGAAAATTACGCTACCCTCACCAGGGCTGTACGGGTCTGGCCTGCATCTAATATTTTGCGCCTTTGCGGTAGGCGTCAAAGGCATTGTAAAGCCCCAGGATAATGACGATTACGGCTACCACGATGGTTAGAATAAGGCCAAAAGCCGGGCTCTCATCACTCGACAGGCCTGTAATATTAACTATAGCGAAGCCCAGGGCAATCAGGCCAACCAGGGCTTGCCCGGCGGCGAGGGCAATCGAGTCCCGGCTTAAACCGATAAAGCCCATAATAGCTGCAACCAGACCGGCCCCGGCGACAATCCAACCATCCCCCACTCTACTGTCAATGCCGCTTGGCGAATCGCCGCCGCTGATGTTAATCCAGGGAAGGAAACCGCAGATTAAAAGCAGCACACTTACCGCCAGACCAGCCCATTCCAGCGGCGGAGCCTTAGCCGGCTCGGGCTGGAAAGCTGCCAGAAAACCGTTAAAGCCCTGGCCGGCAGGCTTTGTGGCAGGACCGGGTGCGCCAACTCCCGCGGGAGACGTAGTGCCAGGCGGCGGAGTTGCTGGCTGCCACTGGTAATCGGGCCGGTTCGGGTTGGGCTGCCCTACCGGGGAAGGCCCATTCTGGCCGGTCGGTTCCTGGAAAGGGGGCGCCTGGCCAGGTTGCCCCTGCATTGGCGGCGCCTGGCCGGGTTGTCCCTGTACAGGTGGTCCAGGTGGCCTGCCCGGGCCGGGTTGGCCCTGGTTTGGCGGCGGCCCTGGTGGACGCCCCGGTTGGTTCGGCAGCTTGGATTGTTGAGGCTGGGACGGCATCCCCTGGCCGGGTGGCGTGGGTGATTTTTGAGGCGGTTGTGGGTCTTGAGGTGTCATATTTTTCTCCTGGTCGTCAGACGGCTTTTAGAACCCTTTTAATGTCCTCGCACTACCGGCAGGCCGGTGTAAGTCCAGTTACTCATACCCCCGGCCAGGTTATAGACCCTGGTGAACCCGGCTATGGCAGCTACTTCAACTGCCGCTGCGCTGCGCTGTCCTACCGCGCAGACAAACAACACAGGCTCGTTCTTATCCAGTTTTTGCTCAGCCAGGCTTTGGGCGAAACTGTATAAACCTTCAATCGGGACCAGCATGGCCTTCTCAATGTGGCCGCCCTCGAATTCGTAAGGCTGCCGCACATCAATCACCCTCAAGCCGCCTTCGTCAATCATATCGGCGGCTTCTTCCGGTTCCAATTCTGTAAATGGCTCGTCAGGCATCGCACCCCTTTATTCCCGTATAATCAGGAAACTTTCAGAAGCTCCAGGCTTGCCGCCTCATCTTAGCACCCCGGCCAGACCTTTTCAAGCCGCATCTCCGTAGGAAAATCTAGGCCAAAAGTCTATTGACTATTAAAAATCTTATGATATATTATACTACGAGCGGGTAAGCTGTAACCAGTCTCTACCCAACTGTACTAACAAATTCTAATTGTTAGCCAAAAACACCTCCAGGCCACGGGGATTCCCCTGGCCGCCAATTTATCGTCAACTGGAAATTTAAGCGTAGCTAATACGGAAAGGAGCCGCACAATGCAAAACCAATTGCTTTTCAGCAAACTGTTTGCGTTAGAAGAGTGCGCCAGCTTCCAACCGAATAGCCGCTCGTGGCAAAACGAGATTGGGATCGCCCCATTAGGTGGCTTCACGGCCTTCCCCATGGGCTATCTCCTCGGCATGCGTTTGCATGATACCCTGGGCGATTTGCGCCCGGTTGACGGTCTTTGCAAGTACAACTGCCCAGGTTCTGGCAGGGCCGGGCACGGCAGCCATGGCATGGCTATCTCCACCTTCCCCATTGTCGGCATGCGCAGTTTTGCTGAAGCGGCCGGGATAATGCGGCAAGAAAACAGGCTCGTCACGGCGCAAACTCGGATTGGTGGCTATAACAACATCAGTAGTTATGGAACCACCGGCACCTTTAAAAAGATAAATACCGGCAGCCACTCTCGACTTGGTGGGTTGCCTCCGCTAACAAAAGCTTCCGCGCCGCCAGGGCGCGCCAGCGCAGACCCAGGAGGAGGACCAACCGCCAGTTAGGCGGCCCAGACCGCTCAAACCTTACCCATTAAGGTCTTTGAGAAGCGGTGGGCCGGGCTAACAAATTTGATACAGTCAAAGACAAGTCAAATTATTTAAGTCGAGGGTGTTAGAGCAAAAAGCTCTAACGCCCTTTTTGTTTGCTGCCATACCTTTTGGAAAGAAAAAGATGAACCAGAAACAAATTACGACCGGTCGGCCTGCTTTTATCGAAGACCTGTGCGAAGGGAGTCAAGTTATGACTGAGGAAGTGATGCACCAAAACAGGATTGGATGTACCGAATTGCAAGAAGTGTCTGGCAAATTTGAAATTGTGGAAGTGACCGGCGTGACCGGCCAGGTTTCCGGGGAGAAAGTGATGTTTGAATTAGAAATTGAGACTCTGGTGGGTGTGGAATTCACTGACTGCACCTTTGACACCGAAGAGGAACTGGTGAAATTTTTGAAAACTTTGACCGAGACCCAGTTGCGCGATACCGAGGTTTTGGAGGATGACGGCGCCTTTGTGGTGTTTTACCCCTTGCTGCCTGAAAAGGTAGATACCTCTCGCAAAACTCCCCGGACCGGCTATCACTTCGATACCGATGCGCCGCGCCCGACGGTCCATTCCGACGAAGTTCCGGAACTGGTTGGCCTTTTGGCCGAGCAGTTCCGCCTTCCGGTTGAGTCCGTCCAGGGTCAGGCAAGGCGAGAAATGTTTGCCGGAATCTCAATTTAACGGTGTCCCCTTATGAAAAAGGTAACAATTTTCAGGCTGTTATTTAGCCTGAAAATTTTTACCTCCACTTTCAAAATTCTGTTTTCATTTGTAAATTTTATTAAATTAGGACTTTCGCTTGAACACGCCAGCTGTAGGTGTGATTAAATGGGGATTAAATTCGCCGCAATATTCCGCTTTCAAAGCCAGGCGAAAATCTAAGAGAAACCTAGGAGAAATCTAAGAGAAGGAAGTTGCACAATGTCCATTTTCGACCCTACCAATCTCCGCTCTTATAATGGGTCCAGCGATTTATCACGGATTTTGCAATTTGTGGGCGAATGTAACCTGTTAACCGATTTTTGTTGCAGCCTGCATCCCGGCGATGTCGGCCACTTTCTGAGCAATCAAGTGGCCGGCCACGACCCGGCCCCCTATTGCTTCGTATACGAATCGAACGGTGAGCTTGAGGCTCTTTTCCTGTTTTATGCAATTCGTTCCAGTTCCTGGGCGATGCTTGTTCACCCGCGTCGCCGCACCGCGGAATTAGAAGCGGCCCTGGTTGAGTGGGCCGAACAGCGCCTTCGACACCTTCTGACCGTAAGTGGTAGCGCCAAGGAGTGGATAAGCATTGAGGTGCCGGATTTTGATACCTTGCGACGAGAAACTTTAGCCTCACGCGGGTTTACTGCCCCACCCGACCCTGATCTCTTTTTGACAACGCGCTCCCTCCAGGGAGAAATTCCGGCTTCGGTGCTGCCCGACGGCTTTAGCATAAGGGCTATTTTAGGCGAACAGGAAGCCGAGGCGGTTCAAGCCGTTCACGCTGGCTCGTTCGGGCGAAAGTGGCAAAGCGGCGAATATCTTAAAGTGCTGCGTTCGCCCGCCTTTCATATTGACCACGAACTGGTAGTGGTTGCTCCTGACGGTCGCTTTGCCGCCTTTCTGGTTTACTGGCTCGATCCGGTTAGCAAAAGCGGTCTGTTTGAGCCGGTCGGCTGCCTCTCTGATTTTCAGCGCCGGGGCTTGAGCAAGGCGTTGATGTATGAGGGTATGCGGCGTATGGTCGAGCCGGGTATGACAACCGCTATTGTTCTCCACGAAGCTCCGGCTCAAAACCCGGCTTCGACCGCGCTATATCGTTCGGTCGGGTTCAGCCCCAAATATAGTAGTTACGTATATCGCCGGAAACGTTAGTTACCTCTAAAAAGACAAAGAGATATAAAAATTGGACAAAGCATAAACTTGTCCAATTTCATTTTAATTGCCCTGCCCGGCGACATTGAATGGATAATTACCAATCACTCTACAACTAATGTTTTGAGAGATAAATTTTATTTATCCTTCCAAAACTTCCGGGTTGACCGGGTGCAGGGGGCGTTCTCCGCGCAAGCCCATCACCAGATTAGTAGCAGCCAGGCGGGACATCTCACCCCTGGTCTGGTGGGTCGCGCTGCCCAGGTGCGGGGCCAGCACCACGTTATCCAGTTCCCGAAGGCCCGGATAAAGCAGCGGTTCTTGCTCGTAAACATCCAGGCCCGCCCCGCCAATCCGGTTATTCTTTAAGACCGCCACCAGGGCCGCTTCGTCCACCAGGGGACCGCGCGAAGTATTAATCAGGTAGGCTTCCGGCCGCATCCGGGCTAACATTTCCCCATCAATCAGATGATGGGTTTCCTGGGTGTAGGGCGCATGCAGGCTTACAAAATCACTCTCGGCAATCAGTTCGTCCAGTCCAACCCTGGTCGCTTTCAACTCGGTTTCAAGAGCCTGGTCGAGTTTCGAGCGGTTAAAGTAAATAACCTTCATGTTGAAGCCTGCCGCTCGCCGGGCGACCGCCTGCCCAATCCGGCCCATACCGATAAGCCCCAGGGTTTTGCCGTTCACCTCGCCGCCCAGCAGTTGAAGCGGACCCCAGCCGTGCCACTCGCCCGCCCGCACCATTCGTTCGCCTTCGCCAAGCCGCCGGGCGACCGCCAGGAGCAAGGCCCAGGTGAGGTCGGCGGTGGATTCGCTGAGGACGCCGGGCGTGTTCGTTACCAGGATACCCCGGCGGGTCGCCTCGGCCACTTCAATGTTGTTGTAGCCGACCGCCATGTTGCTGACCACTTTCAGGTTCGGGCAACCCGCCAGCACTTCCGCATCAATCTTATCGGTCAGAAGGCAAAGCAACCCTTCCGCCCGACTGGCCCGCCCAATCAGGCCGGCTTTGCTCAGCCCTTCGTCGCGCTGATTGTAATCAATTTCAAGGCCGGTTGCCTCCTCCAGAACCTGTAGCCCGGCCGGTGGTATAGCCCGGCTGATAAACACTTTCATCCAAAACCCCTCCTTAATTCAGGTTGATAAACATTTCAACCTGGCGGTTAGTCTCCTGTAAACCAAGCTGGCTCAACAGCAAAAATAACTCGCTATTTTCCGGTTCGTTCAATACGTAGAAATGTTCCTCCGGGGCATTTTCGCCCTTAGGCCGTAAGATTTTGGAATTGACAGCGGCTCTTTCAAGCAGGGCTTTGGCCGCCGATTCATTATAAAAAGTCAGGTTCAAAATGTTGATACGCCCGGTTTCAGGGGTGTGCTGGTAAATCAAAACCGCCAGGGGATTTCCGCCGCGCCGGGCTACAAACCCGCGCAGGCCGGTCATAGTGTGCAGGGTAGCCATCTCGCGCTGCCAGCAGGGTTCGAAACCCTGGGCCGGTTCGAGCCGGGCGGCAATATGCAGGGCTTCTTCCAGGCTGACTTCGCTGATTTCAAGCTGGACAGTATGCACCGCTCTAAGTTCCTCCAGCACCTGGCTGACCGGGGCGGACAAAAAAACCAGTTCCCGCACGGTCTGGAACCCGGCTTTCTGGTAGGTTTGTAACGCTTTGGTGTTCTGGTACAGCACTTCCAGTTGAAGGGTTGCCAGTCCCAGGCTGCGGGCGTGTTCGACCAGCTTTCCGGCCAGCCAGTTCCCCAGCCCATTGCCCCGGAATTCCTCGGTAATGCCGAAACCGCCGCACCAGCCGCGCTCTCCCCGTAATCCTAGCATAGTTAGCCCGGCCAGGCGGCCGTCCCAGTGGCGGGCCAGCAAGCTCTGGAATAAATCCAGGCTGTGGGAGCGGCAGTATCTGGCGTAACTCTCTATCGTGAAGTTGACCGGTACAAAGTATTCGGCAAAGGTCTGGTTTGTGGCGTCGGCCAATTGCTCTATGCTCATGCGCCCGGTATGGCTTATTTCAAAATCACCCGTTATATTTTCACTCACCGGCAGTCTTTCCTCGCTTTCGTTATGGTCTTAGGTGAGGCCCATTTTAGCATACCGGGGCCAGGCCGTCGCTTGAACGGACTGGAATTAAAAGAAGTGTTATAGTTGTATTTGATTTCGCGCCAGCCCGAAACTCAGGCCTTGACAGGCCGTAAATATAGTAGGCATGATACTTAAATAGGCAGGGATTGCCCTGTGTCCGGTGCGTTAATTAACACCGGCAACGAGGCCGGGGCGGGTGTGAAAATGGCCTCTCAAAATCTAAAAGAGGTGATGGCTTAGAATGGCAACAACAGATTACAAAGATTATTACAAAATACTGGGTGTGGGGAAGAGCGCGGACGCTAAAGAGATAAAAAAGGCGTACCGCCGGTTGGCCCGGCAATATCACCCGGACGTTAACCCGGACAACGCGGAAGCGTCCGGGAAATTCCGGGAAATCAGCGAAGCCTACGAAGTACTGGGCGACAACGAAAAGCGCCCGATTTACGACAAGTACGGCGAGCATTATAAAGACTACGAAGCCTGGAAGAAGGCGGGCGGTGAGGCGACCGGCGTGCCATTTGAAACCTACATGAGCGGTATTGGCAGCCGGGGCGCTTACAGTGGCGCCGGCGCCGGTAGCGCGCCCGGTAATCCTTACGGTGGCGGGGGCGGCTACCAGTACCGTACCGTCAACGCCGAAGATTTAGAAGACATGTTTGGTACCGAAAGCCCTTATTCGGACTTTTTTAACTCAATATTTGGCGGCGCAGCGGGCCGAGGTGGAAGCGCCAGCGGTTTCCGGGCGCAGACCGGCCCCGTCAAAGGCCGTGACGCTGAAGCGCCGGTCCAGGTTACGCTTGAAGAAGCTTTCAGTGGCGCAAAACGCGTCCTGGAACTGGCGACCGAACCGGGCAAGATCCGGCGCATTGAAATTTCTATCCCGGTCGGTGTAAGCAATGGTGACCGGGTGCGGTTGGCCGGGTTGGGTTCGCCCGGCAGTAATGGCGGCCCCGCGGGCGACCTTTATTTGCTGGTCGAGGTCTTGCCGCATGTCTTCTTTGAGCGCAAAGGGGCGGACCTTTATGCTAAAATAAATGTGCCCCTGGCTTCGGCTCTCCTGGGCGGCGAGGTACCGGTGCCGACCATCAAAGGCGGCCGGTTAGCCCTGAAAATCGCGCCGAACAGCCAGAACGGCAGCGTGGTCAAGTTACGCAACCAGGGCATGCCAAAACGGACCGGCTCGGAGGAACGCGGCGATTTATACGTGACAATCCAGGTGCAGCTTCCCACCGAACTGAACGCCGAGGAGCGAAGCGCCCTGGAAAATTTCGCCCGGTTGGTCGAGCAGCGCAATAAAACATCTTTCAAAGGAGGCGTAAGCTAAGATGAGTGCTGAAGATAAAGGGATTACCGCCTCAAATCAAGGTGAATTAACCTATTACACCCTGGAAATTACTACCAGCATGACCCGCCTTGGCCCGACCATTATCGAGCGCTGCGTCCAGTTGGGAGTGGTCCAGCCAGCCCGTCCTCCGACCGAGGCCGAGCGTTACAGTCTACAGGATATTGCCCGGCTGCGTAAGGTCCGCCGCCTCATTCAAGAGCTTGGCCTGAACTGGGCCGGGGTCGAAATTGTCGTCAGGCTGGCCGACGAACTGGAAACCCT
>CADDZM010000119.1 GCA_902812345.1 Chloroflexota bacterium
CAGGTTCACGTCAATCCACTTGCCGCCGTTAGTCGCCGCCTGGGTTGCGTTCGGTTTCGGGGTAGCTGTAGGCGGAACTTTCGTCGGCGTCGGTGGAACCTTGGTCGGCGTAGGCGGAACTTTCGTGGCCGTTGGAGGCACTGGCGTGGCCGTTGGAGGCACTGGCGTGGCCGTGGGTGGCGGCGTAGCGGTTGGAGGTACGGCTGTCGCGGTCGGTTCCGGCGTAGGCGTTGAGGCCACCGCCTCGGTCGGCGTAGCGGGCAAGCTATCGGCAATCGAACCCGGCTGAGTAGCCGGGGCGGTAGCTACGGCGGCATCGGCTACCGGCACAATATTGCCAACGTTCGTATCCCCACAGGCCGCCAGAAGCGCCGCTAAAAGACAAAATACAATAATTATAAGAGGGGTTTTACCTTTGAGACCCATAACCCTTTACCTTTTCCTATTTCCTATCATCACTCGTTCGTTTAGCCGGCCAGTCCTGGTAATTCAGGCCGGGGCGTCGTCCATTGTCGGGACGCCTTTTCTTTTCCTGGGAAGCTAAATGCAAATCCGGTGCCAGAAAACTTTTTCTGGAAGCGCTCCTTTTCGTTTGCTGCTTCTATAAATAGAAACGTTTGAAATGGATAAAGTTATGGTGATGTTCGTCACAGCTGGTTCCGCTAAACTGGCCGGTTTTACCGGTTTAACGGAACAATAGAAATTCGGCGAAATGATTAATCGGGGGAAATAAAGTAAAATAAGCCAGGTTGAATCTTTTGCTGTAGCATAACTATTAGCTCACGCCGGTTGGCTGGATAAGATTTGCCGGACTCAACCCGGCGGAATTTTCAGAGAATTTCCCCCAACTCCTGCCTTTGCATTCGTCCTGGGACGGCCAACTGTCACGTTGACACATCCCGGCGAAGGATGTTTAATAGACTCGATGCTCCAGTTGGAGCAACGGTCCCCGGCTAAAACGAAACGGGGTTAAACGGATTGAATTCTTTCGGGCCGGCCCTGGCTGTTCAGTTTTGGACAATTCTGCTCGCATATAAGGTGATTTATTACAGAGGAACTAATTTAGAATGCCAGATAATTTTGCTTATCGTATAAAAGGTGGTTTGCCTATCCGCGGCGAAATCGAGTGCCTGGGCGCAAAAAACTTTGCAACCAAGGCGATGGTAGCCGCTATCCTGGGTGAAACGCCGACCACCCTGACCAATGTGCCGCCGATTGGCGACATCCAGATTACCACCGAAATGTTAACCGCCATTGGCGCAACCGTTTCACCGGTCGGGGAGAAAACTTTACATATAGACCCCTCTACTATTTATCAAAAAGAAGTTCCAATGGCCGACTCCGGCAGCAACCGGGTGCCGATTCTCTTGCTGGGCGCTTTGCTCCACCGCTTCGACAACGTCAGCGTGCCGGTGCTGGGCGGCTGTAAAATTGGTGAACGCAAGGTAGATTTCCACCTGGAAGCTATCGAACGCTTTGGCGGCACTGTCGAGATTAACGAAGTGGGTTACCTGGCCCACCGCGACGGCCCGCTCAAAGGCACCCACATTGAGCTGCCTTATCCGAGCGTTGGGGCAACCGAAACCTGCCTTTACCTGGGCGTCCTTGCCGAAGGGCAGACCATTATTTCCAACGCCGCTATCGAGCCGGAAATTTTAGAACTTATTACCATGCTCCGCTCGATGGGCGCGATTATCTTCACGACTCCTGGCCGTGAACTGCATATCGAAGGCGTTAAAAAGCTTAAAGGCACCCGCATGGCTATCCTGGGAGACCGGATTGAAGCGGCTTCCTGGGCCAGCCTCGCCTGTGCCTCCGATGGCGATATTACCGTCCACGGCGTCCGCCCTGAGACTATGGGCAACTTCCTTTCGTACTACCAGCAGGTCGGCGGCGGCTTTGAACTGGTCGGCCCGAACAGCACCCGTTTTTACCGCAGCGGCCCGCTCAAACCGGCTATCATCGAAACCGACGTTTATCCCGGCTTTTCGACCGACTGGCAGCAGCCTTTCGCTATTCTGCTGACCCAGGCCGACGGTATCTCGGTCATTCACGAAACGGTCTACGAAAACCGCTTCGGCTACCTGGAAGCCCTGGACGAACTGGGCGCAAAGACCCAGCTAACGACCAAGTGCCTGGGCGGTTCGCCCTGCCGCTACAAGAATAAGTCCTACAATCACAGCGCCATTATCATCGGGCCGACCCCCTTCCACGCGGTCGGGCAGATTGCTATTCCTGACCTGCGGGCCGGGCTGGCCTACGTGATTGCGGCGGCTATTGCCGAGGGGACGACCATCGTGACAGGCATTAATTATCTCGAACGAGGGTACGGCGACATCGTGCCGCGCCTGGCCGCCATGAACCTCAACATCGAGCGAATTGCCCTGAACGCGAACGAGCCGAGCATGGATGTAGTCCGCTAAACCTTTAATAATTTTACTAAAACCCACCGGAGGCTAAGAAGCAAAACCGGTGGTTTTTTATCGGGCAAATTTTGAATAATTATAGAACTTTCGCGCACACCCGCCGGGCCGGGAAGAATACAATGACCTGCCAGATTCCTCGACTTCGCTCGGAATGACAATTTCCTTGTTCTGTGCAATCGCCAACGGCGCCGGATTCCTCGACTTCGCTCGCACCCGACGGTCGCACCGACGGTCGCACCCGACGGTCGCACCTGCGGGCGTGACAAAGCCCTCGTTCCGGATTAATTTGTTAAACCTGTCTGGGGTAGGAAAAGGCACCGGGGTCTAGTTTGAGCCTGGAGCGGAGGCGGGGGCGCGTAGTTTGGGGTCGTCCTGGTCGGGCGGCGGCATCTTTGGCAGTTCGGCGCGGGCTTTAAGCGTTTGCAGGCCCAACAGGCCAAGCTGGTATACCCGGTTGGGGTCGCTTTCCGCCGGGTGATATTCCAACCGGATGCGCTCGAAATACTGGACCAGGTAGACCTGGCCGTCGAGCGGGTTCACTTCGGGAAATTCTTCTGAGATGGGATAGCCTAACCGGGCCACGCCGCCTAAAACCTGCCAGCGGTCCTTGAAACCCTCTTTAACGCTGTGGCCGGTCTGGGCGAAGTAAAGAACTTTGTCGCTCGCCGGGACGGGCGCGCTAGGCTGGAAGGGCGCTTCCCCCGCCGCCTTGCGGCTGGCCGTCGCCTCAATCCCCAACAGGCCAAGCTGCACATTGTTATTTGTCCCGTTGTTTTCAGGGTGATACTCAAACCTGGCCCGCTCGAAATACTGGACGGTCAGGCCGTTTTCCTGCAATTCCTCCGAGATAGGATAACCGAACAGGCTCACGCCGCCGTTTTGCTCCCAGTAGGCCCGGAAGACATTCGATAGATTGTGGCCCGTTTCGCTGAAATAAATATTGTTGGCGATACTGAGCGGTTTGACCGGCCCAACCGCCGTAATGCTTGCTACAGCCGTGGTCGCCGCGACCGGCGCTTTAATGACATAGACCGCGCCCGGTTGGGCCGTAAAGCTGAGAGACGTCGCGCCTTTAGCCTCGAAAGCGGCGGCCTGGCCGTTTTCCAGGCTCAGGGTTGGTTTCGTACCGGCGGGCCAGTCCGGGAAAATAGCCTTAACATCGAGCGTGACCTGGCCGGTAGCGGTCAGGCTTAACAAGACCTGGCTCTGACCGGACGGCCACCACACTCCCCAGGGCGCAAGCTGCGACTGGCTTATCTGGAAGCGGCTGTCGCTAAAACTTTTAAGATTGCCGAAAAAGCTCGAACCCGACCCCCAGCTATAACTGATGCTCACGCCGTCGGCGCTTTCCAGGCTGCCAAAGTCGCCGCTGGGCGTGCGCTGGGCCGCAGCCAGCAGGTGGACCGAGCGAGCGGCCTGATAAGCGGGCTTGGGATGGGTCTGGTCGTTGGTCAGGCCAAAGTTATTTTCGTAGGGGTTAGCCCCGATGGTAAAGTTATTGAGCATCCACTTGAAGCCGCCCGCGAAACCCCGCCCGTATAAAAAGAGCCAGATAGCCGTTTCGTAGGAAGCGGTCTGCAACTGGGGAATGGCTACCCCACCGTAGTTGTTGCTGTAGCCGAATTCTTCGAGGACGACGGGCCGGGCGCTGTGCTGGTTTTTGAGATGGTCGAGCAGCGAAAGAGTCCCGGCCAGACCGCCCGCGCCTTCGCCGGGGAAGCGGTGCAGCGAGACAAAGCCGAGGCTCTGGTTAGCCGGGAGGCGGGCCAGGTCAACCCGGTGCCAGCCGATAGTCACCAGGCGGCCGGGGTCGCCCTTGAAAATAGCGCCCTGGCGGAGGTCAATATAACGCTGGACCGTAGCATCAAGCGCGTTCACGAAGGGCTGCCACCGGGCCGAGTCAGGGCTGTTATAGTAATCGAGCGAGGTCAGGCGGTCGGCGCGGCTGACCCAGGCCGCCGAGTCGGCTTGCAAGGCGTTGTAGAGAACAACCATATTAGCGAAAATATAGGCCTGGCGGGCGTTCATCCAGCCCGGCACGCCAAAGCCGCCCCGGTTCCCGTTCACCTCGGCCTGGCTGACCCGCTCGCCGTAAGCCCGGACCATTGCGTCGGTCTGCAAAACCGGTTCCTGGCCTTGCGGGTAAAGCGAGCCGAGTATTTCGGCGAACTGCGGCTCGTTACGCAGGTCGTAACCAAGAATGGCGCTGTTCCCGGCGAAGTGGCGGGCGACCGCCTCGTCAATCTGCATCAGGCGAGATATATTATTGTCGCCGTAATCGTTAAAAGTAATCAGGAGGCGCAGCCCGTTCTGGCGGGCGATTTCAGCGATAGTATCCAGCTTGACCCAGTAGTTAGCCAGAATATCGTCACGCAACTGGGTCTGGACGAAAATTCGGACGCTGTTGTAGCCCCCGGCGGCAGCCATTCGGAAATTCTGCTGGACCAGGTTCGCGTCCCATTTGTCGTTCTGCCACATCAGCCAGGCCCGGTCGGTGTGGCCCTCGTAGTTCACGCCCGAAACAAAGAAACGCGCCCCCAGGTCGTCCACCAGTTCGGCTCCCCGGGCGACAATCTGACCGCTCACCGGGTTAGAGGCGGCGGGCGGGCTCTTGCCCCCGGTCGAGCTTGCATTCGAGTTCAAGTTCGAGCCGGGAAGCGCGCCCTGGTTAAGATTAGGCTGCTGCGGGCTGCTGCCGAGGCTAGGTACGTTTGGCACCAGGCCCGGATTGGCCGGGGTTGGTTGGAGAGCTTTACCCGAAGCGAAATCCGGGGCCGGGCCGCTCGGAGTGGGTATAATTATCGGTGTGGGTGTCGGGGCCGGGCCGAGCTTGCTCAGGCTGGAAAGGTCGGCGGCTTCGGGTAGAAGGCTCTGAGCCTGGACCGGTTGAGTAGCGCCGCCGGAGGCCGGGTTAGAGGGAAATTTCAGCGAATTGTCGTTATAATCGAAAGGCGAAACCTCCGAGCGGGCGTCGCCGGTCGGGCGCAATTTGGGGGCCGAGTTGAGGTTCCAGAGCGCCAGGACCGGCACCGTCAACAAAGCTGCCAGCACCAGGGCCAGGATAACTAGCTTTGTTTTCTTCCGGCTCGGCGGCTTTTCACCCATCAGTCGTGCGACCCCAGCGCTACATTCAAGGCCAACAGCTTTATTTTTAAATAGGTGCGGACTTCCCCGGCCACCTGGCGGATATTCGGGTCGGGATTGGTCGAAAAGGCGTTCAGGTTGGCAATCGTCTGGAGGTCGCCCAGTTCGCGCAGACCCGCCGCCGCGCCCTGGCGGATTTCCTCGTTGCGGTCGGCCAGCAGGTTCAACCAGGCGGTCACGGTTTGCTCTTTCGCGCCGAGGGCCAGCAAAGCTTTCGAGGCGGCAGTCCGCACCTGCTTATCCGGGTCGCTCAACAGGCCGAGCAAAGGCGGGACGGCTTCTTTGGCCCTGGCCCCCAACTGGCCCAGGCCGTTTATGGCGCTCTGCCGGACCAGGCTGTCCCGGTCATTAAGCAGTTTGAGGTAAGCCGTCAGGGTCGAGGCGGCCTCCGGCGCGGTCTTGCCCGGTTGGGTTTGCTCCCCGGCAGGCGCGGGCGCACCCTGGTTTTCCCCTTGCGGCGGGTCAGCCGACAGCGGGTCGCCGGAAAAGGTTTTAAAGATTTGGTAAAACGGACCTTTACTAACCAGTGTATCAAAACCCCGGGCGAAATCAATAGCACTTTGGGGGGTGTTGGTGGTGACAGAGGAGGCAGTCTGGGCCTGGACCGGCTTATAGATGTACAAACCAAGGGCCAGCCCGGCCAATAAACCGAGTACCGCCAGAATATTCAGAGACCGTTTTAAAACATGTGACCGTAATTCGTGCATAAAACCTTCCTACATTGACCCGGAATCCCAAACCCTTTAAGACCGTTAAACGTTGAACGTTAAACGTTGAACGTTTTTTAACCCTTCCCCCTGGAAAGGCTGACAATAATCTCGGAGCCGGTAATGTCGGTGTTAAGGTGAAAAGCCTGGTCGTACTCGCGGCCATCATCGGTCAGGATGTGCCGGTGGCCGGAGAGTAACACCTGGGCCTGCCCTTCTTCTCCGCCAAAGACGCTATCGAAAGGCGGTCTGTCGTCATTTTCAGAATCAGACTCCGCCGGTTCGCCGCCCTTCATGTGGCGCAAATACTTGAATTTCTTCTCAGGCTGGCGGATGGGCTGGTAGCCCGCCCCCATATCAATCAGGGCTTGCAGGTACTGGCCGTCGGGGTCGGGGCCGTCCGGCAGAAGCCACTGCATGATTTCGTCCACCTTGCCGGTCAGTTCGGGCGGCAGATTCTCGTAAGGAACGGCCTTGTACTGGGCTTTAGGCTGGACGAAACGGTTCCACAGACCTTTAGTGCGGGTGCGCAACTTGCTGTCTTCTTCCCACTCGCGTTCGTAGCTCTGGCCGGAGCGGAAAAGACCGCCTTTTTGCAGGCCGCCCGCCATTTGGCCGCTCAACTGGCCCCCTATGCCGCCTATATCCGCCGAAGGCGTGAAGAAGTTCGGGCTGACCGCTCGCAATCCGATGGTCGGGTCGCCCAGCAGGACGAACTCTAAAAGGGTCTTGGCGTCGTCACCGCTCAGGTTATGCCCGGCGGCGAGGCGTTCGCGGGCGTAATTCAGCTTGGCGGCCTGGAGCGCCCGGCCAAACGAACTGCCGTTTTTAAGGATTTCCTTCCAGAAATAGTACGAAAGATGCCCGGCGCAGCACAGTTCCGGCCCGGCGCTGCCGTAACTGATAGCGGTCGAGCCGACAAAGGCGGCGGTACCCCGCGCCAGGAAACTAAGGGCCACGCTGTCTAACTTGCTCTTGCCATTCAGATAGCCGCCGTAACAGGCCTCGGAAAAGACCACCGTGCCGGGAGAAGGCAAAGTCGCGGCCTGGGCCGGGCTGAACGCCACCGGCAGCGACGAGAGGGTCGGGTTAGCCACAATTTTGCTGTAATTGCTCTGACCGTACCAGTTCCCGGTGTCGCGGAAGCCGTGCAAATTAAAATGCAGCAGGCGAGGCTTTTGCAGCCAGGCCGTGTTAAAGTTATCCAGGCGGGTCGGCGGCGAGAAGAAAATGTTGGAATTGCCGCTCATACAGCCGCGCAGCGTTTCGGTGCTGGCTTTCCAGGCCTCGGCGCTGTAGAAGAAAGGCGACAACTGGACCGCGTGAGCTTTATCCAGAAATACTTCGCCGCTCGCCAGGGTCGAGCGCAGCCATTCCTGCTCGAAGCGGATACCGTCCGACGCGCCGCCTTTGAAACGCATATTCTGGGGCATAATCGCCTCGAACATCCGCATCGGTAAATTCGAAATGCCGCTGTGAGGCAGGGTGCGGGTGCGCTGGCGCTGGATAACTTCGGTCAGGCGGTCGAGGAAAAACTGAAGTTTAGCCGAACCGTCTTCGGGGTTTTCGTCGGGCAGGCGGCCTACGATGCGCTCCGGCAGCAGATAGGTCTGGTCGCGGGAGCCGTAAGGGTTATCGGTCAGCACTTCCCGGTCCGAGTCGAAACTGGGGTTGGGCAGTTTCCAGAAGGGAATGATGTCCGGCCCGCCGATGATAAAGACCGTGTTCGGATAGCCGCTGGTCGGGTCCATAACCTCGCCCGACAGCGCCATATTGATTAACTCGCGGACCTGTTCGGGGTTGTCGGCCCGGACCGCGTTCAGTTTGGTAAAGCCGTTCTTACGCAGACCCTCGGCGCTATCCACCACCAGCAAGCGGGCGTCCGAACCGTGCGACTGCATCACCTCGACCAGTTGTTGCAGCAGAATCTGGACGCGGGTGTAGCCGTCAGGGCCGTACTTGGACTTCAAAGCCTGTTCGCTCGTCACAATCAGGGCCGTAGCTTGCTTGACGGCCCAGGTGCGTTCCCCTTCGGTCCCGCCCACCGGCAACCGGGTAGAGGAAGGCGTTGGAGTCGGGGTATAGTCGGCCAGCGTCACGCCGTCGCGGAAACCGTCGCCGTCAGCGTCCATTTCGTTCGGGTCAAAGTCGCTCTCGTCTTCGCCGCCTTTGCGGAAACGCCGGGCCGAGAGGCGGTTATACGAACCGGCCTGGGGCCGCCGCTTTTTCTTGCCGGAACTGGGCCGCTTGGGCCGCCCGGTGCCGTAGAGCAGGTTTTCCACCGCCGCGATACTGGCCGCGATGCCTTCCAGTTCGGTGTCGGGCTTGCCGCCGGGACCAAAGATACGGCCCTTGGGCATAATCAGTTCGTTATCGAGCTTGCGCCCGGAAATTGCGTCGGCCATCGCCGCCGGGGTCACTTCCACCAGCAGGCCGTCCACCTCGGAAAGGCTAAAACTAACCTCGGTGTGGGGGTGCCACATGTGCTGCATCCCGCCGCGCGAAACCGCGTCAACTTCCTGTTTGTGGCTGGCTTCAAGCAAATCGTTGAGCCAGTCCCGGTCAATATCGCCCAATCTCAGGCTGATGTGTTCGAGGGTGGTGGAAGGCAAGTTTTGCCAGGCCGGAACGCCTTTACCTTCGCCGAGCAGGTTCGTGCCTCCAAGCGGGCGCGGCCACAAATCGGGCGGCAACTCCACTCCGGCCTGGTAGGCGATTTCGGTCGCCCGCACTAAATAAGGGTCGAGCTTCCAGACCGGCTCAATCAGGCGGGTCAGGGCTTCGGGATGGTTTTTCAGGGCGGCGCTCGACAGGTGCGAGGTTAGAATCAGGCGCGGCAGGATAAGCTGCGGCTGGTCGAGCAGCATATCGCTGGCGAGAGCGCTGGCCCGTTTGGTCTCGCCGTTGAGCCACAGGGAGAGCAAAAGCCCGCTCCGCAAATCGCTGCGGCTGGCAAGCTGTTCGGGCGTGAAATGGCTGGCCGCTTTCTCAAAGTATTCAACAGCCATCCAGGGCATTTTGCGGCGCAAATACAGCCGAGCGACCCCGCCTTCGTCCTGGTTTTGCTGGTCGGGACTCACGTTGAGCGAGTTGACGCCAAAGCCGCGGGCGACGGTCGCGTTCCACTTCTGGGTCTTCTTGAAAATATTCTGTTCGGGCAGCCAATCAATCATCTCGCGCAGCCAGGGGTTATCCGGGGCCGACTGGACGGCCAGCCAGAGTTCCTGCCCGGCCCGTTCTTTCTGCTCTTTGTTGCCGCGCAGGTAAAGGAGGACCGTTTCGAGCCGGATACGCCAGTTTTCAGGGTCCGAGTCGAGGACGCGGCGCAGGTGGCCGAGGGCGCGCTGGGTATTAACGCCTTCGCCGGTAGCCGCCATAAGCGCCCGGCCCGCCCCGACGTGCAGGGGCAGAGCCTGCGGAAAATGGACCAACAACTGGGAGGCCAGGCTGGCCGCTTCGGCATGGTAGCCGGTCCGCAGCAGCACGCTGACCATCGTTATACCGTCGTAAAGGGTCGTATCAAGAGTGTTTTTGCTGGTCTGGGTTTTAGCCATGTTATCTACCGATTCCAGTCGTTTAGTATCCGAATTGCCCCAATTCCGGCCCGGCCAGGAGGTGAGCCGGGCTTGCTGGCGGATAATTTATTCTTCGCGCTGACCATAACCGCCCGTCCGCGACGGGTCGAGGATTTCGCCATCTTCGCTGCGGAACATCATGCCCATGATGTGGCCGCGCATCGGGATTTCGCGCAGTTCCGCGTGCGCGCGCTGGCATTTCGGGTCTTCGCGCAAGGCTCGCTCGGCGAACTGGCGGGCCAACCGGTAGCTTTTTTGCAGCCGGTAAATCCGGGCGATGTCGCACAGGTAGTCGGTGTTGTGCGGCTCGAGGTCGCGGCAGCGGTGCAGGTCGGAAAGAGCGCGGTTCCAGTTCTCGTCGGTTTCGTAAATCACGGCCCGCTCGTACCAGGCTTCGGCCATGACCGGGTAAGCCGAGATAACGTTATTGACCCAGGACATGGCTTTGATGCGGTCGCCCAGGTAGCCCGCCGCCCGGACCGCCGCCAGGGCGTATTCGGGTTTTTCGGGGCAAAGGGCCGCCGCCCGCTCGTAACTCGGCATCGCTAGCTCGCGGACGCCGCCCAGGTCGTACTGCCGGGCCAGCAAAAAGTGGACTTCACCGTCTTCCGACTCGTTTTCCAGTAAGGTCTGCAAGACCGGGATAGTACCCTGGCGGTTGGTCCGGTCGCACAGGCGGCAATAGTGCAACAGGTAGCCTTTAAGAAATTCCGGGCTGTAATTGCCCGAAATGCCCGTTTCGTCGCCGCTCCACCAGCCGGCGCTGCGGGCGCTGGGGCTGTTATCGGTCCGGTAGCTTTTGGTTAAATGCGCGTAATCGTACATTGATTGACTCCTTAGTGTTTAGTTTTTAGTTTTTAGTTATTAGTTTTGGTGAAACAGCTAAACCTTCGCTACCACCAAACTTTTTAACCGGAAACTAATTTTCCAAACCCTTGCTTTTCGAAAGCCCTGACTAACAATTTTTTACTAAACACTAAACACTAAACACTAAACACTAAACTTTAGCTAAAACTTCATTGATACGGCTTTCCAGAACCTGGACGGCTGCTTCATCCTGGTTGTTTGCTTCCAGGGTGTAGGCCAGTTCTTCGTAGGCCCGCAAGCTGTCGGGGTCTTCGGTCAGGGCTTCGTCAAGCAGAGGCCGCACCCGGTCGAGCGGCGCGCCTTTCAGGCGGAGCACTTTCGCCAGGTCAACCTTGTAATCGGCGTTACCGGGTTCCATGTGGTTCGCCCGGACGAAAGATTCAAGCGCTTCGTCCAGCCGCCCGCTTTCGGCCAGCAGCTTGCCTTCCAGGTAATACCACTCCGCCCCGGCGAAGTCGTTGAAGGTGCGGAGGGCTTCCCGCAGGGTATAGAGCGCGGCCTGCAAGTCGCCGTTGGAAGCCTGGGCAATCGAGAGGTTGTAGCGGTAGACCGGTTCGCCCGGTTCAAGCTGGGCCGCCAACCGCAGGTGTTCCAGGGCCGGGACGTAGGCGTGTTCGCGCAGGTAGATTTCGCCCAGTTCGGCCTGCCACTGGTGTTTAAGCGGCGCCCCGTTGACGGCTTCCAGGTAGTGATGGATAGCTTCGGGAATGTGGCTGGTTTGCAGGTAAGCCCGGCCCAGGTAGTAGCGGAACTCGGCGTTGTCGGGTTCTCTGGAGGCGGCTTCTTGCAGGTGTTCCAGGGCGCGGTCGGGCTGGCCGTTGTCGAGCAGCACCGCGCCAAGCTGGAAGCGCACATAATAGTCGTTCGGGTCAATCCGGGCGGCTTCCTCGACCAGTTCGCGGGCTTCTTCGGGCCGGTCCAGTTTAACCATCGCCCGCGACAGGTTCGCCAGGTAGCGCGGGTGGTCGTTGGAGATAGTTTCCGCCTTGCGGAAGTAGTTGAAGGCTGCTTTGAAGTTGCCCAGTTTGTAGGAAAGCTCGCCCATATCGTTAAGCGTGATGTGGTCGTTGGGCAGAATATTCAGGATAGATTTCAGGGTATCGCGAGCCGCCTCGAAATCACCCAACCGCTGGCAGGCCCAGGCGTACAGCCGCATATAGCCGACCTGGGGTGCTTCGCTATCGGTAAAGACGGTAGACTGGGCGATAGCCTGCTGCAGGGCCAGTTTCATTTCGCGATAGTTGTTAATGCCCTTGTAGGCCAGGGCCAGTTCGTACCAGTATTTAGCGACCACCGGGTTGAGGTCGGTCGCCCGCAGCAAGAGTTCGACCGCCTGTTGCGGCAGCGACTCGGTCTGCTTGAACATCCCGGCCTGCGAAACGGCGGCCCGGCGGGCGGCGGTCCCGGCGTTATAGTGGTAGAGCGCGTTGTTAGGGTCAAGCTCGACCGCCTGGCGAAACGAGCGGAGGGCTTCGACCGGTTTTTTCTGTTCGAGCCAGGCTTCGCCAAGTTCGTTATGCAGGGCCGGGTCTTGCGGCGACATTTGCAAAGCCTGGCGGTAGTATTCGAGGGCTTCGGTAGGCTGGTTCAGGTGGCGCAGCGCCTGGGCGCGCAGGGCCAGGAAATAAGGGCCGGGCGCGATATAGAAAGAGCGCATCTTCGCCAGGGCTTGCTCGACCTGCTCCAGGGCCGCCTGGGGCTGGCCGGTGTCGAGATAAGTCCGGGCCAGCAGGATATAGGCTAACGGCCCTACAAGCTGGTCCTTATTAACTTTAAGGAAAAGTTCGAGGCACTGGACGGCTTTGTCGCCTTCCCCGGCCTCGGCGGCGGAGCGGGCAGCCAGCATCCAGGCATCCTCGCGGTGTTTATCCAGCTTGATAGCCTGCATGGCGGCGGTCCAGGTATCGGCGTAGCGTTTAAGGCGCAGCAGGGTTTCGGCCAGCAGCAAGAGAGCCTCGTAGTTAGCCGGGTCGGCTTGCAGGCTTTTCTCGGCGGCGTCGGCGCTGGCGGCGAAGTTCCCGGCCAGGAATTCAGCCTGGGCCAGGGCGTACTGGTAAGCCGCTGTCTGGCCGTTGAGGGTTACCGCTTTACGCAGGTGCTCGTGGGCCTTTTCCAGCTCGTTAGAGGTTTCAGCCGGGGTTTCAACCGGTCTGGGGGCCGGTTTCTTCTGAGTAATTGCCATTTTTTCTTGTCCGCTTTTTTTTTAACAGTGTTTAGTTTTTAGTGTTTAGTTTCTAGTCCTCTATTTTCTTATCCCTGAGAACCAGGAACTAAGAACTAAGAGCTACCTTTCCCGCAGACCCGGAGGTAAACATTCCTCGCAGGTCCGGCGGCAGCTTGTCGGACTGGGCGCTCCTGGTCTGGAACGACTTCAGGTAAAGCATCCCGATTTCGTAATGAGCTTCGGCCAGGTTGCCGTCCAGCCGCAGGGCTTGCTCCAGCGAAGTGCGGGCCTGTTCAAGCTGGCCGGTCCGGTTGAGGGCTTTACCCCGTTGTAGCCAGACCAGCGGCGAGGACGGGCTAAGCGTGGTCGCTTCCTCGTACTCGCTGTTAGCCTCCTGCTTCCAGTCCAGTTCTTCGTAAAGGTGGGCCAGTTCCATCCGCAGGGCCGGGTTCCGAGGCTGGCTGACCACCGCGCCTTGCAGGTGCGGGACCGCCGCCAGTTTTTCCCCGGTGCTGAGGAAAGAGTCGGCCAGGGCTTTTTGCAGTTCTGGGTCGCTCGGATTAAGCTGCAAGCCGCGTTTGTAGGCCGCCCGCGCCGCCGAATGATTGCTGCCCTTCTGGTAAGCCTGGCCCAGGGCCGTCCAGTAATCGCTCCGGTTGTTAATCTCTTTGCTGTTCTCGACCTGCTTGAGCGAGTCAATGGCCGGTTCGATTTCACCAAGCTGCAAGTAGACCAGGCCCAAATCGTAAAGCCGCTGGGGCGACGGTTCGAGTTCGGCGGCCCGCTGCCGGGAGCCGAGAGCCTCGCGCCACTGGCCCTGCTGGACCAGCAAATCGCCTCTTAAAATGTGGGCCGAGGCCAGTGACGGCTGCATCGCCAGGGCTTCGTCAAGTTCACTTAAGGCCAGGTCGTAGTTCTTGAGGTGGCGCAGCACCCCGGCGTAAGCCACTTTGAAGTTCGCGAGTAAAGTCTGGCCGTAAACGCTGCCGCCGGTAAACGCCCCATTCTCGTAGTAAAGTTCTTCCAACGGGATAGGCTGCCCGGTTGCCGTAAACTTCTGGAAAGCGTCAATGGCTTCGCGGTAAGCCTCACCCGCCGGGAAATATTTCTCCTGGGCCAGGGCCAGTTCGCCTTCCTCGGTCTTGATAGCGGCCTGGAGATACAGCGGCAGATTCGGCTGGCCCCGCAAGACCGTCAGGAGTTGCTCCATTTCCGGCAGAGCGTTGGCCCGGCGAGCCAACCGGACCGCCACGGCGTAGTAATCAGGGGTCTTGCCGCCTTTCGCCAGGGCGATAGCGATTTCCTCGCGGGCTTTCGCCAGGTTGCCGCCCCGTTCCAGGTTGCAGGCCAGCAGCAGGTGCGCGGCGGGCATACTGGGCGCGATTTGCAACAGCCGCCGGATAAGCTCGGTGGTGTGGTTCTGGTGGCGCAGGTGGTAGGCCAGCAAGGCCGCCCGGTAGAGATAACGCTGGTTGTTCGGCTCCGATTCGAGCGCTTTGAGGTACAAATTCAGGCTGCCCAGCATCACGTTCTGGTCGGGCGCTTTGGCGGGACCGGCCAGGTTGATTTCGGCCAGGACCGCGTTAACTTCGGCCAGTTGAGCGTCCAGTTCACGGGCCTGGTTGAGTTCGTAGATAGCCCGGTCAATCTGCCCGCCCTTGATAAGGGCTTTGGCAAGGCCCAGCCGGTAGACCGCTTTAAGTGGCGCTTCGGTGACGGCCTGGCTCAGGTGAAGTTGCCCTTCCTGGTTGTTGTTGACCGCCATCAGGCTCAAGCCCAGTTCGTAGTTGAAGGCCGCCCGGCGAGATTGCAAGAGGGCGTTTTCAAGGTCGGTCCGAGGCCGCGCCGGAACGGTTTCCAGGTTTTGAAGCTGCTGCCGCAACCCTTTCTGGGCCGCGTCGTGCTGGCCCAGTTCACGCAGCGTGACCGCGTAGAAGTAGGGCAGTTCGAATTGCAGCTTGCCGGGAACGCTAAAGAGTTGCAGCCACCCGGCCTCGCTCGGGTAAAGGTTGGTAGCCGGTTCTTCTTTGCCGGTCTCGAACATCCCCAGGGCCGTTACACCGCGACCAAAGGCGGTCGAAGCCTCCTGCTTGTTGGAGCGGGCCAGGGCAATCTGGCCTTCTTCGTAGAGCGTTTCGGGCGAACCGGCGGCCAGTTTGCTGGCGGTCTGGCTGTAGCGAACGGCTTCGTCCACCCGCCTGCTAATCCGCAGGCCGCGCGACATGCCGAGTTCGTAAGCCACCCGTAAAGCGGTTGGCGCCTGTGAATTATCGTCGCTGTAGGCGGTAGCCTTGCGGTACTGGGCCAGGGCCAGGTCGTAGCGGTTGTCGGCCTCGGCGACCAGGGCCGAGAGCATCAGCAGGACCGCTTTTTGCGGTTCGAGGTTAAGGGCGCGGGTCAGGCTGCGCTGGGCTTCGGCGTAGTTGGCCCGGGCGAAATCGGTCGCGGCGAGGTAGGCCAGTTGGTCGGCCCGCAGTTTATCCCCGGCCAGGTCAATTGATTTGGAGAAAGCCGCGCGGGCTTCATCCAGAGAGGCCAGTTTGAGCGAGACCAGGCCGAGCGCGACAAAGTAATCGGGCTGGTTGGTCCCCTGGGCCACGCTGGCTTTAAGGTGGGTATTGGCTTCGTCCAGTTTGCCCTGGGCCAGCAGCGAACGGCCCAGGTCGTACAGGTAGCGCGAGGTGGTCGAGGAAAGCTCGACGGCCCGGCCCAGGTTTACCAGGGCCAGGTCGCCCGCCCCTCGTTCGGACTGGAGGCGGCCCAGGTCGTAGAAACCATCGGCGAAATTCGGGAACTCCTGGGTCAGCTTTTGCAACTCCTGCTCGGCTTCGGCGCGGCTGCCTTTGGCGCTGAGAGCCAGGGCCAGGTTGTGGCGGTAGGTCGGGCGCTTGCCCTTCTCGACCGCTTGCCGGGCGCTTTCCAGGGCCGCGTCAAACTCGCCCTGCTGGCGGAAGTTAACCGACAACTGGTTGTCAATTTCCGCCTGGAAGTAGTTCAAACGCACTTTCAAATTGGAGAGTGTCGAGGAAGCTTCGTTATATGCGCCCTGGTTTGAGCGCAACCGGGCCACCCCAAGAGTGCCTTCCAGGGCCGGGAGGCTCGAACTGCGGTGGGCTTTGCTGTAGCTGGCAAGCGCCTTGTCGGTCAGGCCGAGTTCTTCCTGGTTCTGGCCGAGTTGCAGGTAAAGGGTCGCGTCGGCGGGACCGTTCTGGGAAAGCAGTTCCAGGGCGATTTCAGCCAGGCTGACCAGTTCGAGGTTCGGCGGCTGTTCGCTATCAGGGTCCACTTTGCCGATACGCGCCACCAGATCCAGCACCTGCCGCCCGAAGGTCTGGTCCGGGCCGCTGGCGAGGTTGGTCAGGTAGCTCTGCCAGGTTTCGTGCGACTGCGGGTCCACCCGGACGACCGCAATCAACATCTGAAGGCGGTCTGCCGTCGGCGGCTGTCCCAGAAGGCCGTTAAAGAGGGCCGGGCGAGCTTCCGGGCTGTTCAACAGGTAAAGCAGTTTGAGAAAGTTTTGCTGGCTGTTCAACCCGTTGCTGAGGCCGACCACCCGGTCGAGGACGCTCGGCAGGGTCGCCGGGTCGAGTTGCAGACAGACCCACCCGGCCAGCAAGCGGTCCAGGGCCGGGTTGATAAGGCGGGTCCAATCGGCTACCGGGTGGGTTTCGGTCAGCCCGGCCAGGGCTACCGGCAGCGAGGCGGGCGGCGCATAGTTCGAAGCCGCAGCCGCGGCCACCGGTGGAACGAATGTAACATTGTTTTGCTGAGCCGGTGCGCTGGCGGTCGCCGTAACCGGGCTGGGAGTAGCGATAGGTTGGGCCGGTGTAATCGCGTTCTGGGAAGTCGCGGCTCCTGTCAGGGCGGCCCCGGCTCCGGCAATCGCGCCGGGTACGGCCTGGGCCTGGTTTAGGTTGGCTTGCTGGGCCGGGGCTGCTACAGCGTCAGGGGCCGGGGTGGTTTGCGATGCCGGGACTGCTTCAGGCGCGTTTTGCGGCGGCGGGTCAGAAGCGTTCTGCTGAGCCGCGGTCGGCGTATTCTGTTGAGAGGGAGCCGTGGCG
>CADDZM010000120.1 GCA_902812345.1 Chloroflexota bacterium
GAGCGGCGGCGGGAAGGCGGTTGCCCAGGTCACTACTGAGCGTATTGTTGACGACCGTGCCGACGATAGCCACGCCCAATACGCCGCCAAGTTGCCCAAAGAAGCGGGAGGCGCCGGTGCCAACCCCGAGTTTAGAGCGAGGCACCGAGTTCTGGGTAATCAGGGTCAGGATGCTAAAGAACGGTCCCACGCCAAGCCCGGTAATAATCATAAAGATAATCGCTTCCCACAGACCGGTCGAAGCGTCCATCCGACTCAGCAAGAAGACTCCGACGAACATCGTGACGGATCCAACGATAGTAATAGCTTTGAATTTTTTAATTTTAACCATTAAAATCCCGCCAATCATCGCCCCAACCACCGAACTGAGGGTGAAAGGCGTAATAACTTCACCCGCGCTGGTGGCCGACTGGCTCAGGATGCCCTGCAAATAAAGCGGAAGATATATTATCAGCCCTACCAGCACCATAAATAGCACCAGGGAAATAGCAGCCGACATTGTAAAGTTCCGGTTGCGGAACAAGGCGAGCGGGATAATCGGTTCGGCAGCGAAACGCTCGACCACGATAAAGAGGATGAACAACCCTGCGGACGCGCCAAGAATGCTCAAGACCTGGACCGAATCCCAGGCAAAGTCCTTGTTGCTACCCCAGGTCAGGCCCAGCAACAAACAAACGGTCGCGGCGGCAATCAGGATAGCCCCGACAAAGTCAATCCGGCGGAAAGCAGCCCAGCCTTTGTACTGACCGTGAAAAGTCTGGCGATTGGTAGGCAGGTAGAGCGCCAGCCCGACCAGGGCCAGCAGGCCAATCGGCAAATTGATGTAGAAAACCCAGCGCCAGCGGGTCGCGTCGGTAACAATATCGCCCAGGAGCGGCCCGTGGTCGGTCAAAAGGCCGCCTATCGTCGGGCCGACCAGGTTCGAGAAGCCATAAACTACCCCGAAAAGGCTCTGCCATTTAAGCCGTTCTTGCAGGGTAAAAATGTCGGCAATTACCGAGAAGACCAGGGCAATACCTACCCCGGCCCCAAAACCCTGGATAGCCCGGAAGGCGATAAACTGGTCCATGTTCTGGGCTGCCCCGGACAGGACCGAGCCAATCAAAAATATTAAAGTGCCGGAAAGCAAGAACCCTTTCCGACCAAACTGATCCGACAGCTTGCCGACAATTGGAATGGCTGTAATCGAGGCCAGCGCATAAGCCGTGACCGACCAGGTGTAACGGTCGAAACCCTGCAAAGTGCTGATGATACGCGGTAAAGCGGTGCTGACGATGGTCTGGTCCAGGGCTTCAAGAAGCAGAGTTAGCAGCAGCGACCCCATAACGCTGAAAAAAGCAAATCCGCGCAAACCCGAATCAGCCATTTTAACCCCGGCCGGGTTAACGTTTTTTACATCTCCTTCAAACGACATAAATTTCTCCTTAATTTTTATTCAGGCTCTTTTGCCGGCGGCCCCTTTTCGGGCCTGCTTTCCTATTTCCGAAATCGTTGTAAAACCAGCTTTATAATGCGACATCACCCGGAATGGGTGGTTAATCAGGTGAATATAACATGTGAAAAGTTAGCTTTTTGAGCCAAGAAAACCGGCCCTTAATTAGCAAATAGGCATAAAGACCTAGCAGGATAGGTAGGAAATAAAATCGGGTTGGAGGTTTAAGGTTGAGGTATAATAGGCAGGTTAAAAAGGAAATTTTAAGAGAAATAATTAAAAGAATGGAGATACATGGACTCGATTGTGGAGGCTTTAGCCAGACACGCCGGGCAAACTCCCCAGAGAACGGCCCTTTTATTTGAAGGCAAAACTTACACCTACGGCCAGCTTTACGAGGAAGCGGCCCGGTTCGCGGCGGGCCTGAAGAAATGGGGTTTGAAGGCGGGCGACCGGGTAGCTTTGTTTCTGGAAAACTGTCCTGAATTTGTCATGGCTTATTTTGGGACGCACCTGGCAGGCGGTGTCGTCGTCTTGGTTAATACCCAATACCGCCAGGTCGAGCTTCGCCACATTCTCACCGATTCCAGGGCCAGTTTAACGGTTACCGGGACTGTGGGCGCCGCCGAACTTAACCGCCTTCGCTCGGATTTGCCTGACTTAAAAGGGCTTGTGGTGGTGGGCGGGCCGGGCGAGGAGGCTAACGAAATCCCGGCTTTCGATTTTGAAGCGTTTAAGGCCGAGCCAACCGGCCCGGTAAACTTGGCCGGCGGCAGCGACCTGGCGATTATCGGCTATACATCGGGCACTACCGGGCGCTCTAAAGGCGCGATGCTTTTGCATTCAAACCTGGCCGCGAATATAGCGACGGTTACGGCAAGCTGGGAGTGGACCGCCGCCGACCGTTTGCTGCTGGTCCTGCCCCTTTTCCACGCGCACGGCCTGATGGTCGGGCTGCACGGCACTATCTGGACCGGGGCCAGCGCGGAATTCCGCCGCAAGTTTGAGGCCGCTGCGGTCCTGGAAAGTTTGCAGCAGGAAAGCAATTTAACCATGTTCTTTGGCGTACCGACAATGTACGGCCGCCTGCTGGAAGAAGCCGCTAAACTGGCTAAACCGCCCCGTCCTTTGCGGCTTTACGTTTCCGGTTCGGCCCCACTCAGCCGGGAAACTTTTAACACCTTTGAAAAAGTCTTCGGCCAGCCTATCCTCGAACGTTACGGTATGACCGAAACAATCATGAACACGACCAACCCTTTTAACGGTGAACGCCGGGCCGGGACCGTGGGCGCGCCTTTCCCCGGCCAACAGGCCCGGGTTGTAGATGTTCAAACCCGGCAGCCTTTGCCCGATGGCGAGACCGGCGAAATCGAGGTGCGTGGCCCCCACGTTTTTAAAGGATACTGGCAGCGCCCCGATGCTACCGCCGAAGCTTTCGACCCCGACGGCTGGTTTAAGACCGGCGACCTGGGCTGGCGTTCGCCGGACGGCTACTACACTATTAACGGGCGCGCCCGCGAGTTAATAATAAGCGGTGGCTACAACGTTTACCCGCGTGAGGTCGAAGAAGTTCTGCTCCAACACCCTGCCGTGGGCGAGGTGGCGGTCTTTGGGTTGCCGCATCCTGACCTGGGCGAACAGGTTGTAGCGGCGGTCGTTCCCGCGCCCGGTCAGCCGCTGCCCTCGGCGGCTGGACTGGCCGAGTTCTGCCGGGACCAGCTTGCCAGCTTCAAAAAACCGCGCCAGGTTATCCTGGTGTCAGGTCTGCCCCGCAACGCCCTTGGCAAAGTTCAGAAACATTTGCTGCGGGAAAACTCGGGAGAGTTTGAAAAGTTATAAAAATAAATTATTGAAAAATGAAGGTTTGATGCATATTTATACAAAACCGGATTTAGGAGCTGGAAGGTGAAACATTTCGGCGAATTTGGAGTATACTTAATATGAACTTTTTATTTAAATATTATTCTTCAATATCGGCTCAGGTTTGAAGACTCAGGTTCGAAGAATGAAGGCGGAGGTTTTTTATGGGTAACAGCAAATGGCTAAGAAATAGCTTTGTCTATTTAATAGTCATCATAGCCGTGCTATTACTGTTCTTTACAATTTTTGGTGGTAGCAGCAACACTAATGCCCGCACCATCCCTATCAGCCAGGTTCTGCGTGATGCGGTTTCCGGGCAAGTTAAAGAAATAGCTATTGCTAACGACAGCAACGTGGTGCAGGTCACTTACAACGACGGAACCGAACGCGTTTCCCGGCGTGAGACTGCCACGACTGATTTTACTACTCAGCTCACAAACGCCGGTTACAATTTTACCACCGGTACGGTAGCTCTTAAAGTTAGCGACCCCTCGCCTTTTGGCGGCGTCTTAAATATCCTGACCCTGCTGTTACCCACCCTGATTTTTATCGGCGTGCTGGTATTTATGATGCGGCAATCCGGCGGCGGCGCGAACCAGGCTCTAAGTTTCGGCAAGAGCCGCGCCCGCAAGTTCACGGGTGATAAAACCTCCGTCACCTTTAATGACGTGGCCGGGGTCGAGGAGTCGAAGCAGGAACTGGCCGAAGTGGTCGAGTTCTTAAAATTCCCTGACAAATTCGCTGCCCTGGGCGCGCGCATCCCGCGTGGCGTCTTGCTGGTCGGCCCTCCGGGTACCGGCAAGACCCTGATTTCCAAAGCGGTCGCCGGGGAAGCAGGCGTGCCCTTCTTCAGCATCAGCGGTTCCGAGTTTGTCGAAATGTTCGTGGGTGTCGGCGCCAGCCGCGTCCGTGACCTGTTTACCCAGGCTAAGGCGGCCGCGCCCTGTATCATCTTTATTGATGAAATTGACGCGGTTGGCCGCCAGCGCGGGTCGGGTCTTGGCGGCGGTCACGACGAGCGCGAGCAGACCCTCAACCAGATTCTGGTCGAGATGGACGGTTTCGACAGCACCACCAACGTGATTATCATCGCGGCCACCAACCGGCCCGACGTACTCGACCCGGCGTTGCTGCGCCCCGGCCGTTTCGACCGCCAGGTTATCCTAGACCGGCCTGACCTGCGGGGCCGCATGGCCGTCCTGGAAGTCCATTCCAAGGGCAAACCGTTGGAAAAAGAGGTTTCCCTGGAAGTTCTGGCGAAGCAAACCCCCGGCTTTAGCGGCGCTGACCTGGCGAATATGGTCAATGAAGCGGCTATCCTGGCCGCCCGCCGCAATCGCAAAACTATTTCTATGTCGGAGATGGAAGAAGCTATCTTGCGGGTGATTGCCGGACCGGAGCGCAAAAGCCGCGTAATCAGCGAAAAAGAAAAGATGATTACGGCCTATCACGAGGTCGGCCACGCTATCGTGGCCCGTATGACCCCGAACGTGGACCCGGTCCATAAAATCACGATTATCCCGCGCGGTATGGCCGGCGGCCTGACCATGATTTTACCGAGCGACGATAAAACACTCGGTACGCAGGGCCAGTTCGAGGACCAGATTGCCTGGGGTCTGGGTGGCCGGGTCGCCGAGGAGTTAATCTTTAACGAGATTTCGAGCGGCGCCTCCGATGACATTGAGAAAGCCACCAACATCGCCCGCCAGATGGTTATGCGCTACGGTATGAGCAAAAAGCTCGGCCCGATTGCTTTTGGCAAGCAGGAAGAAATGGTCTTCCTGGGCCGCCAGATTAGCGAACAGCGCAACTATTCGGATGAAGTGGCCTACGAGATTGACAAGGAAATCCGGGCCTTCATTGACCACGGCTATTTCCGGGCCAAGAAAATTTTGAGCGAGAACCGGGACAAACTCATCCAGATTGCCGAGTTACTCATTCAAAAAGAGACCCTGGAAGGCGACGAGTTTGAGCGGCTTTTCGAAGTCGAGCGTCCGGTGCCGCATTCCTACTCCCGGCCAATCCGGTCCATCCGGCCCACCTACAACGAAACCGGCGAACCGGGCCAGGGTACGGCAGCCAGCTTGCTTTAGGCAGAATTATCACAAATCAGAAGGCGGCTTTTGGGCCGCCTTTTTCGTACCCTTTTGAGAAACTTCTAACCCCAAACCGGCCAAAAATTAATTTCTATCCATTGACGGCGGGAGTATAATATTACCAGTAATTTTGTGCTAAAAACCGTTGAGAGAGATACGCCTTGGCTTTCACGAACTGGCTGGTCAAAGCTAAAAATTTAAATGAACTAAAAGGGCAGTATTATTCGCTGGCCCGGCAGCATCATCCCGATGTTGGCGGCGACACCGAAATAATGCAGCAAATTAACGTGGAATACAGCCTGCGCGTGAAACTCTTCAAGGCCGGGTTCAACCTGTCCGCGCCACCCGCCGAAACTGCCAGGGCGGCAAGGCCATCAAGAAAAACCGCTTCCAGGGATAATTCCAAAGCCGCGACCGAGTGGGAGCGCCTGGGTATTAGCCGGGATGCTTTCGAGGCTTATCAGGCGGTCTGCCAGATGCGTGAGGCCGAACATTATCCTTTTGGCATCGTCGTAAAAATCATCAAAGGACAGGTCCAGGTGGGCGGCAAGGCCACGTATTTTTACCGCGAACGACTCAAATCGCTCGGCTTCCTCTGGAATAGTTCGGCTCGCTACTGGTTCTTCACGAAAAAGCCCGCCGCTAAAAAGGCCGGGTAGGTTTCCCTGGCTTTTTATCCTGACTGATACTTTCCTCACTTTTACCTAGTAATTTGTACTTTTTATAACGGGTTTTACCGGTTTCAGGCTTTCTTAAGTCATCCGGCTGTTTGTGAGTTCGCGCACACTGCTATAAGTAGTTTTAACAATGTTCAAATTCTCCTTTTATGACAAAATAAAACTGTACCAAATAACGGTTGCCCGAGTGGGTAACTAAAAACTTTTAACAAAATTATTTAACTAATAAAAGGAGAACCTTAAAACAATGAGCAATATTGACATCGCCCGCGCCTGGAAAGACGAAGAATACCGCAACAGCCTGACCGAAGAGCAGAAGAAGCAACTGCCCGAAAACCCGGCCGGTGAAACTGAAATCACTGACGAAGACCTCGGCAACGTTTCCGGTGGTATGCGGTCCGAAACTGCCGAAACCTATTGCGGCGGCACCTACTGCAAAAACACTACCGGTCGCTGCTACGCCTAATCTTATATAAAAAGTAAGGTGCTATGCCTGGGAAATTGGGTAGCACCTTACAAATATTTTAAATTAATTATAAAATAAGTATATAAAACCCGTTTATTTAAAACAAACAAACAGGTAGAAACAGGTAGAAGAAAAATGACCATATTCTCTTTCCAGGCCCGGTCACTATCGGTTGAGGAAAATCCTGGTTGGCTCAAAGCCCTGTTCTTAAAAGAACGTCTTACCTCGATTCCGATACCACAAAATTTTGAAGCCACCGAGAAAGCCAAACGAAAATTCCAAAAATGGAAAGAGCAGGGGCCGTTTAATAAAGACGGTTATTTCAAACGCCGCCTGGAAAGTGATAATCTTTCCGAGGCCGATTTTCTTTTTCTCCTGGACGAAACGTCCCAGGATTTAAGGGCGCGACTGCCGGAAATACCCACCTGGCTAAGGGAAATAGACGAGGCTTTTGCGGAAAATACCAGACTGGTAAACCCGGACGGGTCAGAAGCTTCAGACCTGGGAACTGCCGGGATGCCGTTCGCCCTTGTTCCCTTAAAACCGCTAATAAACAGGGGTATTAACCGGCTTCAGGGTTGCCTTACCAACCTTAGCCAGAAATATCCTGACCTGCCGTTCGACCCGGCTATCGTCAAGAATTTATTTTTACCCGCTCTCTTTGACCAACTTGTTTACCGGATTAGCCGCACCTTTGCCCTGGAAGTTAACGTAGCCCGGATGGAAGGCCGCTTGCAGGGCGAAACTTCGCAGGCCCGGTTTAACAACTTTATCATCAATCTGCAGCAGGACAAGGCCATAATGGACCTGTTGCAGGAATACCCGGTGCTGGCCCGGCAGTTAGTCCTAATTATTGGTAACTGGGTAAACTTCACCGGTGAATTTCTAACCCGGCTAACCGAGGATTGGTCTTTAATCGCGGCCGAGTTCGGCCAGGAAAAGACGGCTAAATTGGCAGCGGCGAAAACCGGCAACGGCGACAATCACCGGGGCGGGCGAAGCGTGGTAAAAGCTGAATTTGATAATGGCTTCAGAATAATCTATAAACCAAAATCGCTGGCCGGTGAAATTCACTTTCAAGAGTTGCTGGAGTGGCTTAACGAACGAGGCTTCACCCCGGCTTTTCGCAGCTTGAAGATTATTGACCGCCACACTCACGGGTGGGAAGAATTTGTAGTGGCCGAGACCTGTACCGGTGAAGAACAAATTCGGCGGTTTTACCGGCGGCAAGGCGCTTACCTGGCCCTCCTGTACGCCCTTGATACCACCGATATTCACCATGAAAACCTGATTGCGGCCGGGGAACATCCCATGCTGGTGGACCTGGAAGCGCTTTTCCATCCCCGCGTCTTCGAACTTAAACCCAATCAAAACTGGCAGGCCGCTTCTAACCGGATGAGTTACTCGGTAATGCGTACCGGGCTGTTACCCGACCGCATTTTTGTGCAGGGCAAAGGGCAGGGAATGGACATTAGCGGCCTTGGGAGCAAACCCGGCCAGTTATCGCCCAGGCCGGTAGCTTTGTGGGAAGGCAGCGGAACCGACCAGGTCCGGTTGGTCCGCCAGCAAGTAGAAATGGAAGGCTCGGAGAACTTACCCGGCCTTAATGGCGCCCCGGTTAACATCCTGGATTATTCGGCTGAGCTTAGCGGCGGTTTCGAGAATTTGTACCGCTTGCTCTTGAAACACCGGGATGAATTGCTGGCTGGTCCCCTGCAGGCTTTCCGGCAAGATGAAGTACGCGTGATTTTGCGTAACACCACGACTTATTTAAAACTTCTTTCGGAGAGTTTTCATCCCGACTTCCTGCGGGATGGCCTGGACCGCGACCGCTTTTTCGACCACCTCTGGGCCACGACAGAAGTCGAGCCTTACCTGGCAAAAGTTATCCCTTCCGAACTTGAAGACTTGCACGGCGGTGATGTCCCGGTTTTCAATACTCGCCCGGGCAGCCGGGATATTTATGACAGCCGGGGACGAGTTATTGAAAATTTCCTGGTTGAAGCTTCTTACGAGGCGGTCAGGCGGCGCATCGAGCAAATGGGCGAAGACGACCTGGCCTGGCAAACCTGGTTTATAAAAGCCTCGCTGGCTACGGTAGAGCGGCCTGAAAAATTAGACCGCAAAGTAAAACCGGACTATCAAGATTACATCCATGCCCAGGCTCCCAGCCGGCAGGAGTTGTTAGCGGAAGCTTTGCAAATGGGCGATACCCTGGCTAAACAAGCCCTGGTAAACGGCGAAAATGTTAACTGGGTGGGCCTGACCCTTATAAATGAAAGCGCCTGGTCAATCCTGCCGAGCGGCCTGGACCTCTATAGCGGTACACCCGGCATTGCCCTGTTCCTGGCCTACCTGGGCGCAATCTCGGGTAAACCGCTCTATACAGAATTGGCCCAAAAAGCCCTGAATACGATTCAGCACGAGGCAAAACACCTTAAAAAGACCGATTTCCAGGCCGGGGCTTTCGAGGGTTTGAGCGGCTTAATTTACCTGTATACACACCTGGGCTACCTCTGGAAAGACCAGTCCCTGTACCGGGAAGCGGTCGAATTAGCCGCGCAATTGCCGCAACTCCTTCAAAAGGATGAAACCCTCGACGTTATTGGCGGCACAGCCGGGGCTATTCTGAGTCTTTTAAGCCTGTATAAGGTTTATCCTGAGCAAGGGCTGCTTGATACCGCTGTCCTGGCCGGGCAGCGCCTGTTAGAAAAAGCTATCTCCAGGACAACCGGTTTAGCCTGGGAAAGCAGCAGCCACAAAGATATTTTCCTGACCGGGTTTTCACACGGCGCCGCCGGGTATGCTTACAGCCTGTTGAGTCTGGCCCAGGCCAGCGGAAATGAATCTTTCAGGAAAACCGCTCTTGCGGCTATGGAGTACGAACGCAGCCTTTTCTCACAAGAACATCAAAACTGGCCCGATTTGCGGGAAAGCGCCGCGCATGGGCCGGACTATGTTTCGACCTGGTGCCACGGCGCGCCCGGTATCGCGCTCGGAAGGCTCGCCTCCCTGCCTTTGCTGGACGACCCGGCTACCCGCGCTGAAATAGAGGCGGGGCTTGCCACGACCATTAAAGAAGGCTTTGGCTACAATCATTCGCTTTGCCACGGCGACCTGGGCAACCTTGAACCGCTTCTCCTGGCAAGCCAGCTTTACCCGGTCGTAAATTACACCACAGCATTAAACGCTATCAGCCGGATGGTTCTGGAAAGCCTCAAAAAGGATGGGCCTATTTCCGGTATTCCGATGCAGGTGGAGACTCCCGGCCTGATGACCGGCCTGGCTGGAATCGGGTATGGCCTGTTGCGATTGGCCGCGCCTGAAAGAGTGCCTTCAGTCCTTATACTGGCCTCACCTCACCGACCATAAAAACTGGGGTGAAAAATCCCAGGGAGTTGCTTCATTTCAAACTTATCTAACTTATTCTTTGGGGATATGTAATCTTAATTCTGGTTGCTTCTTTCCAAAATCCTTCGGCTACAACCCCTCTTACATACCTTTTTCCTCGTTCAGCCTCGGTGTATGAAAGCGAAAGCCCTGAATTACAATGAGTGTCCGCTTCTAACTCAGCCGCTTGATGGTCTGAATGGCTATCGGAGGCGTCAGGTTCTGGGCCTCGTGCGGTTGTACCTGAATCTGTCGCACCACTTCCATCCCGCTCGTTACCCGGCCAAAGGCCGCGAAACCCTGGCCGTCTGGGTTGCGTTTGCCGCCAAAATCGAGTTCAGGCTGGTCGTTGACGCAAATGAAAAACTCCGAAGTCGCGCTATCCGGGGCCAGGCGAGCCATCGAAATGACCCCGTCTTTGTGACTCAGCCCGGTAATATTGGTTGTTTCCTGCTGGATGGACGGTTTACGGGCGTTCCCCTGGATTTTATCCATCCCCAGCCCACCCTGGATTACCTCAATTTTTACGTCATTATCAGGCTGGTTATCCAGCAAGACCGTCCGGTAGAAAACGCTACTGTCAAAAGAGCCATCATCCACATAACTCAAGAAATTCGCGGCGGTGATAGGGGCGGCTTTTTCGGCAATCTCGACTTCTATCGTGCCAAATTTCGTAACAATGGCAGCTTTAGGGTTTGTATTATTCTCCAACTTAACTCCATCCTATCATATAAAATTTTTTGCAGCAAAAGGGTGAAACTGGGGGCTTATTATAATGTCTGACCCGGTTTTTCCCAACTACAAAGTTTTAACCCTTTATTTTTAGGAGCATTTTGTGGTTTGCCAAAAAACAAAAAGTCGTGGTAATCTGAGCTTAATTACCAGTATCAAATCTAACTGCTCTGCTTTAGTGTTCCCCGATAATTAGAGAGAAATGGTACACAATGGCCGACCAAGATCCTATCGAAAGCAAACTAAACGAAGAACTTTTGCTGGACGCCCTCCAGGCTGCCCGGCAAGCCGGGGCGGACTACGCCGAGGTGCGGGGTCTGGCCGAAATGCAAAGCGATGTCCGGGTAAAAAACGGCGAAATCAACAAAATGATGACCAGGGAAGACAACGGCTGGGGTCTGAACGTGCGAATCGGGGCCGGGTGGGGTTTTGCCAGCAGCGCCGAACTGACCGGGAAAAGCGTGCAGGAAATAGTTGCTCAGGCCGTCCAACTGGCTAAAGCCAGCGGCCTGGTCCAGCCCAAAGGTCAGGCTGCCCCTTACGGCCAGCCTTCAAAGTCAACCGGCGAATACCGCAGCCCGGTCCAGATTGACCCCTTCCGGGTGCCGCCCCGCGAACAGCTTGAAATGCTTTTCTCCGCCGAAGCTAATTTGCGCCGCTTCGACCGGGTGAAGGTCAGCGAATCCCATTTGCAGGCTTTCCGCTCCTTCAAATTTTTCGCCAATACCGAAGGCGCGCACCAGCGCCAGTTTATCACCGAAACCGGCGGCGGTCTTTCGGCCATCGCGGTTGAAGGGCCGTACAGCTACCAGCGGACTTACGGCCGGGGTGGCAACTACGGCCAGGCCGGGTACGAATATATCCTCGATTTGCAACTGGAAAACGAAGCCTTGCGCGTTGGCGAAGAAGCGCACGAACTGGTGGCCGCCGACCCGGTTCCGGCCGGGCCAACCATGGCTGTTCTCGGCTCTAACCTCGTCGCCCTGATGGTCCACGAAAGTTGCGGCCACCCGACTGAACTCGACCGGGCGCTGGGCAGCGAGAACGCCTTCGCGGGAGGTAGTTTCCTCGAACCGCAAATGCGCGGTAAATTTCGTTACGGCTCCCCTGCCGTCAATCTTACCGCCGACGCCACCATTCCCGGCGCGCTTGGCACTTTCGGCTGGGACGACGAAGGCACTCCCGCCAAGCGCACTCCCCTGGTTGAAAACGGTATTTTTACCGGCTATCTTTCTTCGCGAGATACCGCCGCCGCAATTGGCCTGCCCAGTGGCGGGGCGGCGCGGGCTTCTTCGTGGTCGCGGGTGCCGATTGTCCGCATGACTAACGTCAGCCTGGAACCGGGCGAGGGCAGCCTGGAAAGTTTGATTGGCGAGGTCGAGGACGGCCTTTACCTGGAAACACCTTCCAGTTGGAGCCTGGACGACAAGCGCATGAACTTCCACTTTAGCGCCGAAGTCTGCCGCGAGATAAAAAACGGTAAATTTGGCCGCCTTTACAAAGGAGCCAGTTTCATGAACCGCACGCCGATTTTCTGGGGCAACGTCCTGAAAGTGGCCGGGCCGGAAGAATGGAAGGTCTGGGGCTTTTTAAGTTGCGCCAAAGGTGAACCGCTCCAGAGCGCCCACGTCGCTCACGGCGCGGCCCCGGTCCTGGTAAAAGAACTGACCGTGCAGAGGGAGGGCCAGTAAATGAGCGAGTCACAACTCGAACATCTGTTGGGCCAGGCCGCCGCTCTCAACCGGCTGGAAGACTTTTTAAAGATGGTCCCACCCAAAACCGGCCAGGTCGAACTGGTCCTCGAACGCGAGCAGGTCGCCGTGACCCGCTTCGCCCACAACCGGATTCACCAGAATGTCTCGAACCGGGACGTGCGGGTGTGGGTGCGGGCAATCGTTGGCGGGTCGGTCGCCAGCATGGCCTGTAACACCCTGGACGACGCGGTTGTAAAAGCCACCATTGAGCAAGCCCTTAAAATCGCCCGCCTGATGCCAGACCGCCAGCACCCTGGCTTTGCCGAGAGAGCGGACGAAAGCGGCCACAACACCGAACCGGGCAGCAAAAGTTTGACTTTCCCCGGCCAGGACACCCCTGGCACACCCGGCGCTTCCTATGTCGAAGCCACAGCCAATCAGACCCCTGAAGACCGGGCTAAAACGATTGCTGAACTGGTCGCCCCGGTCCAGGAAGCCGGGCTGGAAGGTTACGGCACTTACAAAAACGTGCTGACCGAACTGGCCGTCGCCAACACCCGGGGCTTGCGCTCGTACGCGGCGGGGACATCCGGCTACCTTAAAGGCTTGATTGAAACCGCCGATGGCAAACAGGCCGGGTACGCCGACCAGTTAAGCCGTGACGTGGCGACCCTGCACCCGCTAGCGCTTGCAAGGACAGCTATCCGGAAATGCCTGCTCAACAAGGACCAGATTGAACTGGGACCGGGCGAATACGAGGCTATCCTGGAGCCTAACACCGTGGCCGACCTGGTCCGGTTCATGGTTATTCACGGCTGCGGGGTCCAACAGTTGCAGGATGGCCGCTCGTTTATGACCGGGCGCTTTGGCGAACAGGTCACGGGCGAAAATATCAATATCTGGGAAGACCCGGCCAGCCAATATTCGATGCCTTTCCCACTGGACTACGAAGGCCAACTGGCGCGAGCAGTGCCGCTGGTATCCAATGGGCGGGCCGCCGGGGTCGTCTACGACCGGGTAACGGCGTCCAGGATGCCGGGCCGCGTCTCGACCGGACAGGCCACCTCGCCCTGGAACATTACCGGCGATACCGTTCCCCTGCCCCAGCATATCGTTATGGCCGGGGGCGACAAGTCCATCGAAGACCTGATAAAGAATGTTAAACGCGGCCTGGTCATCACTCGCCTGCACTATACCCACTGTCCCGACCCCCGCCGGGTAGTTGCTACCGGCACCACGCGGGACGGCACTTTCCTGGTCGAAAACGGTGAAATAGTGGCCGCCGTCAAAAATATGCGCCTGACCCAGAGCGTCCTCGATTTGTTATACACAGTCGAGGAATTAGGGGAGTCGAAGACCTGCCAGGACTGGTGGACCGCCAACGGCATGGGCATCACGAACTACTATCTCCCGGTCCTGCGAGTGGGCCGCTGCGCCTTTACCGGCAACACCACGTTTTAGCTTACACCTAAATCGAATAACAAAAAAGCCCGGCCAAAGATTGCCGGGCTTTTGCTTTAAAATACCGAGTACGGCTTAACCCTTGTCATTCTGCCGCAAAGCGGCAGAATCTCACGCCGTTGGCGAATTTCCGGCCCATTGCTCAACGGGCCGAGATCCTTCACTGGGTTCAGGATGACAAATGGATACTTTTTAACCGAACTTGGTATGAAGGCTTGTTCGCCTTTAACCTGGGGGTTTAAAGCCGCCGGGCAATTACAGTTTTGAAGTAAGCAGTTACGCTGGAAGGCCGGTCACCTACAATTGCGAAATAAAATCTGGCTCATATTTTTCCTTATAAGTTTGGAAAGTCGCGGGATTAAGGTTGTGAAAATTTACGGCAGAAGCTATTACCCAACCAAATAAAAAGAGTTCCCCAACCCCACGAGCAGTACTTCCCGGTTTGAATATACCGTTATACCGGGGTTTTTGTAAGGGAATGAAGCGACCTCACTCTGTTAAGCAGAAAAGTTGTACTTAATAGCAGCATCAACTACCCGGTTTGCCTATACTTACTTAAACCCTGAAAATTCAAAATTGGACGGCCCAATTATGGACAAAATATCCAATTGGGATAATAATAATAATGGCAGAATCATACCGGGTTGTTCAGGTAGTTAAAGATAAAAAGAGCGATGAAAATAAAAACTAAATCCGGCGGCCTGTGGCTTATCTTGCTGCCTCTCACCATACTTAGCCAGCCTTTAGCCCTGCAAGCGGCCCCGGTGGCTGCCCCGCTAACGCCTACTTCGGCTATCCTCCAGCTTAACAGGTGCGGCAGCGGTGAAGGGACAAATTTCACCCTGGCAGCGGTTGGCGATATTTTGCTGCATATGTATATCCAGGATGTGGCTGAGCGGCAGGGCTACGACTACCTTTTTAGCCGGGTCCGGCCTTTTATACAAAACGCCGACCTGGCTTACGCTAACTTTGAAGGCACCGCCAACCCCGGCGCGCCTCGCTCTGACTACCCTGATTTTAACTATAACCCGGCCCTCGCCACCGCCCTGAAAAACGCCGGGTTTGATGTTGTTTCGACAGCCAATAACCACGCCATTGACACCGGCCCGTCCGGGATAGACGCTACCCTCGATTCGCTCGACAAAGCCGGGCTGCTCCATCACGGCACGACCCACCGCAACCAACCGCCCCAACCCTACCAGACCCTGACCTTCAACAAAAACGGCGCGACCGTCAAAGCGGCCTTTTTATCCTATACCTATGGCACCAATGGCGTGCCCGACCCCTACGGCCAGGTCAACTTTCTCTGGAACGCCCAGGGCCGGGTAAGCCAGGCGGTAAAAGACGCGATTGCCAGCGCTAAAAGCGAGACGGACCTTGTTATCGTGGCCGTCCACTGGGGCATCGAATACCAACCCGAGCCGACCGGCCAGCAGCGCCAGGGCGCGCAAGACCTCGCGGCGGCAGGCGCGGATATTATCCTGGGAGACCACCCTCACACTGTCGAACCGGTAGAATGGTTGGATACCGGAGGCCGCAAATCGCTGGTAATCTACAGCCTGGGTAATTTTGTCGCCGCCCAGAATGAATTCCAGGCCGTCTCTTTCACCCAGACAAGCCTGATTTTTTACATCGGTTTCAGCAAAGACAAAGCCGGGAAAATCGCCCTTACCGGCTACCGTTATTTGCCGGTCTATATCGAAAACGACGTGCGCCCGGCCCCTACACAGCCAAACGGACCTTATGCCGGGGCTTTCCAGCATATCCTGGCCCAGATGCGTGACCCTGAAAAAGCCCACCTGGTCAATAACGACCCGGCGGCGATTGGCCCGGACGGTATCCAGGTCTGCCACCAGGACTCTTTCCCTGAAACGGGCCAGTCCATGGGCGGCGATTTTTACGACTATTTTTACACGCTCGGTTCCGGTCTGGCCCGCTTGCCCCGCTCCCAGGCGGTCGCGATTGTCGGCTATCCCATCAAACCGCTGGCCTACGAACTGAGCGGCGATTGCCAGCGCACCATCCCGGTCCTCTACACCGAGCGGCAGCGTTTGGAACTGCAACCGGACGCCGACTGGCCTTTCCGGGTGGTCGGGACGCAGCTTGGCGCCGCCGTCTACCGGCAAAAGTATCATGTGGCCGAAGTCAGGCGGGACACCAATGTTAGCGGCTCGGCTATCGCGAACGACCGCTTCAAAGCCTTCTTCCAGCATTACGGCGGCGTGACGGTCTTTGGCTACCCGATTAGCCCATCCCTTACCGAGACAGACGAAACTACCGGCAAGACCAAGACCGTGCAATATTTCGAACGCGCCCGGATGGAATTAACGCCCGGGGAAGCGGCCAACCCGGATCCACTCTATAGCGTTCAGCTTGGCTTGCTGGGCCACGAATACGCCGGTATCGCCGCTCAATGCGGTACGGCAAACCCATCAAAGCAGCTTTTACAGGCTTTCCAGGCTTTTTCGGAAATTTTTAGCGCGATTCTTCAAATAAGTAGTCAATAATAACAACCCTTTAACCTCAGGGATACTAAAAAGGAGCCGGGAATTACCCTGCTTACCTTTTTGATTCGGGTTTGATTGGGGGCAAAATCTGCCTTTGGGTTATAATAGGCTGGTTAAAGAAGACTCCTTATAAACCAGTCAGGAGAAAAGCCAATGGAAGCGTCGAAAAAATTAGTATCAGTGCGAGAAGCGGGCAAACTGCCGGGAGTGGCGACCTTTCCCAAATACGATAGAGCCAACTTAAAGGCCGGAATCGCCCATATCGGCATGGGTAATTTTCACCGGGCGCACCAGGCGCTTTTCTATCACGAATACCTTCAAAAAAACGCCGAGAACTGGATGGTCCACGGCATCGGCCCTCTTGAAAGTGACCGCGCTTTAATCGGGGCCATGCAGGCCCAGGATTGCCTTTATTCGCTTGTCGAGCGGTCCGGCACGGAAGACACCCTGAAAATTATTGGCTCCATCAAGCAAGTTTCGCTGGCCCCCGCCGACCCGGCCGCCGTTATCGCCACTCTCGCCTCGGACAATATAAAAATTGTTTCGCTTACCGTGACCGAAAAAGGGTATTATCATAATTCCGCCGGGGAACTTGAAACAGG
>CADDZM010000121.1 GCA_902812345.1 Chloroflexota bacterium
CGCTGTTGGGCCGGTCCGCTACGCCGGGGCAGGTCGCCGCGATGCAGTCTAAACTGGAGAACCCGCCCTTGCACGGCCAGATTTTCCACCCGCTGATGTGGCCTTCGATTGTCTTTTGCCTGGTCGAAGCCTGCTCTGAAAGCAACCGCCCCGATTTAGCGGCCCGACACGGCTGGCAAGCCCTCGATGCTTTCTATCGCTGGCTGGACTCGCGCCCGGCCTCGGTCGCGCCCGACCAGGGCGGCCTGCCCGGAGTTGGCCGGGAATACTGGCCGCAGGTCAGCGCCCCCCTCGCCCAGCCTCCCCGGGGCGGCGGCGGGGCCGAGGTTTACGGCTGGGGCTGCCTGGGCGCGTATATGCTGCTGCGCTACGTAGTCGGCCTGCAAGAAGAACGTCCTGCCTCGCCCGGCCAGGCCGCGTTTGTTTTGCGTCCCAATCTACCGGCGGCTTTGCTCGTGC
Organism: Chloroflexota bacterium; assembly: GCA_902812345.1. Taxonomy (GTDB): domain Bacteria; phylum Chloroflexota; class Chloroflexia; order Chloroheliales; family Chloroheliaceae; genus 54-19. The sequence continues at coordinate 460 of CADDZM010000121.1, forward strand.
CGGGAAAAAATTACCGGGTCGAAGGCGTGCCGTGTCAGGAGTTAAAATTGGACCTGGCGCTGGCCGTACAAGCAGACTCCACTATTTCTTTTAGCCTGACGGCCCGGGATAACCGGCCTGGCGGCGCAAATTATCTTGAAACATTTCTTTTAGAAAATGGTCAGGCCCAGTTGGTACGTTTAAACCGGGCGCAGGGGTTGAAACGAGAATAAGATGGCGGGAGAGTTTATTTTAGTTGTAGATGACGAGGAATTAATCCGGCGCCAGGCCGAGGCTGCCCTTAAAAGGTCCGGCTACCGGACCGGCACGGCGGCTAACGGCAAAGAAGCCCTGGCGATTATCCGCGAAGCCCCGCCAGACCTGCTCCTGACTGACATTCGGATGCCGGAAATGGACGGCCTGGAGTTGCTGGCCCACGCCCGCGAGATAAAACCGGAACTCGTTGTCATCTTTATGTCGGCCTACGGCACTATAGACAACGTTATGCGCCTCTTACAAATGGGCGTGACCGGCTTCTTGATGAAGCCTTTTACCGGAACCGAACTGGAACGGGCGGTGCAGCAAGCTCTACTAAAAGCCCAGGCTGCCCACGAAGCCGCCCGCCTGCGGGCGATTGCGCCTTTGCTGCCTGTGCTAAGACTTTTCAACGAGCCGGGCGACCTGCCAACCCTGGCAAACTCGGTCGTCGCGACCCTGGTCGCCGAAAGTAAAATTGATTATTGCGCTATTTTCCTTTATGAAGAAAACTCCGGCAATTCTGACGAAAACGACAAACCGGAGTTAAAGCCGCTTGCCAGTTTTGCCGCCCCGGCTGCTCAATCTTTTAGCCCGCGCTCGTTCCCGGTCTTACGGCTGGCGAACCGGGCCATTGAACAGGGCCGTTCGCAGGTCTTCAAGCGATCAGGCGAGGTGGAAGCCGATAAACTGGCCCAGGGCGAAACCATTCCGGGAGCTATCGCTGTAGTCCCGGTAATGTTGAGCGGGAGAGGCGTGGGCGCTATGGTCGCCAGCCGGGCTGCGACCGACCATCCTTTCTCGGTCGAGGAGCGCGAGATGCTGGAAGTCCTGGCCGCCCAGTTCGCGGGGCAGGTCGAAACCCGCCGCCTGCGGGACGATTTGTCCGAGCGCAACGAACGCTTGCGGCTTTTCGCGGGGCGGTTCGTCTCCAACCAGGAAGAAGAAAAACGGCGGCTGGCCGAACGTATTTTAACCGAACTGCTGCCCGCCCTGACCCTTTCGCGCCAGAACGTCCAGACCTATGTCCAGAAGGTGCGCTCGGCCAGCGATTTAATTAAGACCGAGGAACGGCTGCACAACCTGGTGAACCAGACCAAAAAACTGGCCCAGGACTTGCGGCCGCTCCACCTGGAAGAATTTGGCCTGAATGCGGCTTTACGGCAGTACATCCGCGACCTATCCGAAGCGCCCAACGCCAAAAGCCACCCGATTTTCCGGGTCGAGGGCGACGAAGTGCCGCGCCTGCCCAACACGGTCGAGGTAGCCCTTTTCCGGGCCGCCCAGGACGCTATCAACAATGCCACCCAGCACGCCGCCGGGAGCGAAATCATCGTGACAGCCAGGGTCAAGGGCAAGCGCAACCAATCCCAGGTAGCCGAGATTGAAATCCGGGACCGCGGGCCGGGCTTTAACCTCAAGCCGTCCGTGACCAACCGCGCTTCGGCCCAGGTCGGGCTGGTCGCCATGCAGGAGCGGTTGCTGCTGGTCGGGGCGAACTGCACCATCAACAGTGTTCCGGGCCAGGGGACACGCGTAACTTTAAGCTATCAAATCCCGGATGAAGGCTAACAATTTCCTCGAACGGGTCCGGCGCAGCACCCGCGACGTGGTGGTGTCGGCCCAACTTGTCACCTATGATTGGGCCAGGCTGGAAACACTGGTTGCAGGCTACAACCCGGCTCAAATCCGCCAGCGCTACACTTTCCAGGAAGATTTTCACTTCACGGGCGGCGGCGAACAACTGGTCAATTATGTTTTCACGCTCGATGCCCTGAGTTTCGGGTCGGGCCTGTCGCCGCGCTGGAAGCAACTGGAAGCGGCCAAACTGGTCCTGGTATTAGTCAAGGTAGTTGACCAATGTGGGTAAGTCAAAGTTGGTGTGTTATAATTTTGCCGGGTTAATTTTTATACTATAGTTAATTTGGGAACGGAACTTTTGGAACAGTATTTAGTCAGACTTAGCAAGGAAATGTCGAAGGCGCTGCGGCACATCCCCAGGCTGTACGGGCTGGAACTCGATCCGCAGGGCTGGGTAAGTACCGAGGCCCTTATCAAAGGCATCGAGGACCGCCGCAACCAGGCGGTTACCCTCGAGGATTTTCAGCGCGTCCTGGAGCAGAGCGACAAGCAACGCTTCGAGATAAAAGACGGGCGCATCCGGGCGCTCTACGGCCATTCGGTTAAAGATAAATTGGTCAAAGAGCCGGACGAACCCCCGGCGGTGCTGTACCACGGCACCAACCCTGCCGCCTTACATTCAATCCTCAAAACCGGCCTGAAGCCGATGCGCCGCCAGTACGTCCACCTCTCGCCGGACGGGCCGACCGCGACCCAGGTGGCCCGCCGCAAGGGCGAACCGCTCATCCTTGAAATTGACGCCGCCGGGGCTTACAGGGCCGGGCACAATTTCTACCGGGGCAACGACATGGTATGGCTGGCCGACGCGGTGCCGCCTGAATTTATCAAAACGCCTGGGAAGTAGCTGTTTTGGATAACCTTGAACTCACCAACTACATAAAAGAGGAAGCTCACGCGCTCGGCTTCGACCTGGTAGGGGTTGCCCGGGCCGGGCCGTTCGAGGAAACCCAGGCGCGGCTGCTTGACCACATCGAGCAGGGCCGCATCGCCGGGCTGGCCTGGTTCACCCGGGAGCGAGCCGCCTTCGCCAGCGACCCGGCCAACCTCCTGCCGGGCGTGCGCTCGATAATTTCGCTCGGCATTTCCTACCTGCAAGACCCCCCCGAATTGGCCGAATACGGCCGCCCGCGCGGTCGGGTGGCCCGTTACGCCTGGGGCCAGGACTATCACGAAGTGCTAAAAACGAAAATGCACTCTCTTTTCGAGAAAATCAAGGCGCGGACCGGGGCCCAGGATGCCCGGTTGCTGGTGGATACCGCCCGCATTGTGGACCGGGCCGTGGCGCAACGGGCCGGACTCGGTTTCTTTGGCAAGAATACAAACCTGATAAACAAAAAGTTCGGCTCGTACTTTTTCCTGGCCGAGATTCTAACCGACCTCGAACTGGAATACGACCCGCCCGCCTGGGGTACCTGCGGCCGCTGCACTCGCTGTATAGACGCCTGCCCGACCCAGGCCATTACCGAGCCGTGGACGGTCTATAACGACCGCTGCATCTCGTACCTGACCATCGAGCTAAAGGGAAGCGTGCCGGAAGAGTTGCGGCCTGGGTTAGGCCAGTGGATTTTCGGCTGCGACATCTGCCAGGAGGTCTGCCCCTACAACAAAAAAGCCGTGCCCGGCAACCACGCCGATTTCGCCCCGTCCGACCCTGAAGACGCCGCGCCCGACCTGCTCGGCTGGCTGCGGCTGACCGAGCAGGAAGAAACTTTCCGGCAGAAATTCCGGGGAACACCCCTGCTGCGGCCCAAACGCGCCGGGCTGCGCCGGAATGTCGCGATTGCCCTCGGAAACCAGGCCGAACCCTCGACCCTGCCCCCTCTCCAGGCCGCCCTTGAAACCGAGATTGACCCGACCGTCCGCGAACATCTTGAATGGGCAATCACCCGCATTGAGCAATCCGACCAGGAAACTATTTAGCCAGCCCGAAGACAAATTCGCTGCGCTGCAAAGGCGGCTTATTCCCGTTCGCCGTGAAGGGCTGGCTCAGGCCGTCCGCGCTGAAACGGGCCAGGCTTTGCCCTGCCCAGTTCGCGGGCCAACCCGGGACCGGGCCGGTATTTCCCATCTGATATTCCAGGTAACCTGCCGGGGTCTGGATGGTAAAACTTTGCGTGGTCAGGGTCCGGCCAAAAAGGGTTTGCCAGAAGTCGCCATAGCTTGAGGCCGAATGGCTGCTAAAAAGCTGGTAGACCGGGGTCCGGCTGATGAAAAGGCGGCCCTTGCCATAATTTTCTAAAAGGGGCGCATCCGTCCAGACTGCCACGTCCTCGCCCAACATCGCCTGGGCCAGGCCTAGAGAAACCACCACGCTACCGCCTGAAGCGGCAAAATTACGCAGCCCGGCTATATCCTCGCTAGTATAATATTCGGCGGGAGCCAGCGCTATCACCGTTTTTATTCCCGACCACCCCCCAGGCATTGAGGCGGGCCAGTGTCCGGCCTCAACCCCGGCTACGTTCGAGCGATTCAGCGCGTCAAATTTAGCCCAGTCCATCAGTTGCAGGAAATAGTCGGTCCTTGCCTGCCCGATGAGTTGGTATTGCCACTCCGGCGGCCTCAGGTAAAGCGCTTCCGGCTGACCGGACGGTTGGGCCATTATCGCCCGGACCGTATCGAACTGTTGGCTGACCCGCTGGAACATCTCATCCTCGTTCCAGGTCGCTTTCTGATTGAGGCCGCAGCAGGAATAGTTGTAAAGACCCTGCGACTTGATATTGTAGTTCCAGACAGCAAGGCCCGCCAGGTGACCGCCGGTCTGGTTCATTAGCAGGGCCAGGTATAACAGATTGGCCTCAGCGTCGGCGATAGTGCCGGAATCCGTCGCAGTCTGCCCCAGACCCCATGAGTTGGCCGCCGACCAGAACCAGACCGACCGGTTATAACGGCCCGAGAACCCGCCTATCCTTCTTACAAGCGAAAATAAACGGGATATGTCGTCCTCGTTGATGGGCCTGTCCAGCGAACCCCGGTCCCGCGGGTACATGTCCCATGTCAAAACGAAGTTAGCCGGGGCATGGGCGAAAAGACTTTCCAGGTTCGGCAACCCGTTTTCCTCCCGCATGGCCCCGCCGTCAAACGACATCGTGACCGGCAGGCCGGGTGTTATCTCCTGCCAGTAACCGGCCGCCAGGGTCATAAAATCGGTAATGACGTTGGCCTGGAAGCGGCCGAGGCTTTCCTGGCGCTGCTCCGAATTTCCCACGTCCGCGAAGCCGTAGCCGGTGCGTTTTTGAAATTCCTGGTTGGCCCAGCCGGAATAATCCCCGCCGAGCGGCTCGTCGGCCAGGTTAAGCATCTGAATGGTGTCGCGGTAGGGATGGACGAACTCAAACTCAATCCAGACGTAATAATCGCGCAAGTCCTGCTGAAAGGCGGGTGAGTAGCTGCTGCCATAGGGGTCGTTGCCGTTCGTGACCTGCCACAGGCTGCCATCGGCCCGGCGGCGCAAGTCCTGGGGGTGCTGCGCGCTCCAGACCTGGCCCATCTGGGTCTGGTAGCCGACCGACAACACCGCTTTGAGGCCGAGCGCCTGGCAGGCTTTAAGCATCCGTTTATTGGCCTCGACTATCGAAATCGCATCCTGGTAAGCGTACTGGGCCGGGTCTTTGAAAGCGGAAAAGACCGAAGGGTTGAGGCCAACCTCGCGCTCCTGGGCGTAGGGCCGGGCCGGGTTTGCGTGGGAAATCCAGACCACGTTCGCCCCGGCCTGTTTCATGCGCGTCAGGTCAGCCAGCATCTGCTCGTAAGTCATGTCGGGGTAAGCGTCAATGGCCCACCCGGCGTAACCGCCCGGGGCCTGGGCTTGTCCGGTGGAATTAAGAGGCTGGGCCGGGAGACCGGACTGCCCGCTGGAACCATTTTGAGGACTTGAAGGGTCGCCGCAACCCGCTAAAAGCATGGCAAGCAGGAGGGCTGCCACCATTAGCATCAGGCGTTTTGAGATAAACTCTTTAAGGGAAGGATTAATCAAGGTCGGTGGCAATCACGGTTTCATTAGTGGTTAAGCCGGTCGCAATCAGGGCTAATTTGGCCGGGCGCGCTAGTTGCTTGAGGGCATATTCGCGCTTGCGGGCGGCGGTGGAGTCCGGCATCGCTTCGCGGTAGACCACCCGGACCGGCAGGCGGCTGCGCGTGTATTTCGCGCCCTGGCCTGAATTGTGGCGTTTAGCGCGAGCATCCGGGTCGTAAGCCCACCCGGTGTAGAGAGTGCCGTCGGCGCACTCAACCATATAGACCCAGGCCGGGCGATTTTTTTCAACCGTCATGCTGCTTGTTCAGGTAAAGTAATTTTCGCTCACTTCACGGGAAAGACCCGCTTACGAGGTATCAGCTTAACATGTTGAAACCTGATTAGCAACCGGGCGAGTAAGCCGGGTTTCGTCCCCGGCCCGTTCAAAATGCGGCTGGACCAGCTATAGCTTAAAGAAAATTACGGCCCGCCCATCCCGGCTTGCTCGGCGACCGTTACCAGGGCCAGTTGAATAACCTTGCGGCTGGTCCGGAAATTCACATTTTCAATAATGTCGTTAGCAGTGTGATTGTTGGGACTCTGGACGTTATAGCTGTCGGTCAGGACGACCGCTTCGTGCTGGGTCTGGTCGAAATAATAATCGTCGCTGCGAAAGAAAGGCTCGCCCCGCTTTACTTCCAACCGCAACTCAATCCCATACTTTTCGCGGTAGGCGACAATTGCATCTTTCAGCCCGGCCCCGTGATTGATAAAGCCCAGGACCACCCAATCTTCCCCACCGGGATTGTAGCCGAAGCTGTCAATATTTATAACTGCCTGGCTCGAAGCCGGTTTAATGCTGTAGTGGGTATAATTCTGGCTGCCGAGCATGCCCTGTTCCTCGGCTCCAAAGGCGATAAAACGAATCGGGCGCTGGAACTGGTAGCCCGAAAGAAGGCGGGCCACTTCGAGCAACCCGGCCAGACCGACGCCATTATCGTTCGCGCCATATGCCGGGAGGGTCGGGTCGGTAATGCCTTTAAGGTTACGAGCGCCCAGGCTGTCGTAGTGGCCCAGCAGCAAAACCGGCTTTCCGGCGGCCAGGGCCGGGTCCACAGGCGTGAGGTCGGCCACCACGTTCGAGGCCACCGTACCGAGGCCGCCTTCCTCGAAACTGTCAAATTGAACGTTAAGGCCGAGCGCAAAGAAATAAGTGTAGAGGCGTTCGGCGGCGTAGATTGAACCCTTCGTGCCAGTGTAGCGGGTGTTGAGAGCCTGGCCTTTAACCTCGTTTTTGGCAAGCTGGTCCACCACCTGCTTCAAGCGGTCTTCCGTTACGAGACCTAGTTTTGCTTTCAAGGCAGCTTCGCTAAGAATGGGCGTGGCCGGGGGAATTTCCAGTTTCATCCCGGCAAAAGTAGCTTCGGCCAGGGCCGGGCAGGGACACACCTGGGTCAGGCCGGGCACCTGGATACGAGGCGGCGCTTTATGTACATAAAGTTTGGTCCTGAAATCCCAGCCCACGTAAAGCGGCAACGGCCCCTTGAAAAAGACCCGCTCTCCCACCTGGTCCAGCACCTTCCATTCGCCGGGAAGCCAGGTTTCGCCCTGCGGCGGAGCGTCGGTGGGCAGTTTTACCCAGAAATACTGGGCCGTTTCGGCGTCAGGGTCGAGAGCGGTGTACTCCACCCCGGCCACATTTGAAAACTGGGCAATATCGGCGGTCGGAACGAGGGCCAGGAGTTGTTCAGGCTGGCCTGCGGGCTGGCCTTCCGCCGCCGGGAGATAATCCACCGGCGTCAGGCGGGCCGCCCTGACCGGGGCTAACTTCAACAAATCGTCCGAAAGTTTAGCCCCGCTGGTCGCTTTAAGCCGCACCAGGGTTAGCGGCTCGTTGGGTAACGGTTGCGGCAGGACCGGACCGCCGGAGGTTATCTCCGGCGCGGCGGTGGTTGCCACTGCTTTCGTGGCGGTTGGGCTGGCAACCGGACCCGTAGTAACGGCGACCATCACATTTTCAACCGAAGAAACAACCTCGGGGAAAGTGGTAGCGGTTTGTTGGGTGATAGACCTCGGCGGATTAGCCGCCCAGGTAGGGGAAATGTTTGCGGAACCGGTCGGGGCAACTGAACCCGATACCGAAAGAAGGGCCGACAACAAAAGAGCGCCGACCAGCAAGCCTATGAATTTGCCAAATCGTTTCGAAGGCAATAAATTACTCCGCCGAGTTCAAAATAACCGGGCCTGTGTTAATAATAAATTATAAGGCACCGAACGAGCTCTAAAGGTGAATTCTGGATTAATTTAGAATTGTCATTATAAAATAGTTCAGGCAAATAGAGCAAAAAATAAAAAGAGCTGGCTGGCAAACGGCCACCTCTTTTTATTCTAGCAGAAATTTTCAAGAATTTCCGCCAAATTTTGTGAATCGCAAGGTAATCTTAACGCTTTTTACCGGCCCGAGCTAAACCACCGCCTGGTTGGTCGGAATTGCCGGGGAATTACGTGGGTTTCTTCCTCCTCTTCCGCCTCGATAGTGATGCGCGGCAGCCAGTTGAGAAACCGGGGAATGTACCAGTTCCAGTCGCCCAGCAAACGCATAACCGCCGGAAGCAGCAGGCAGCGTATAACCGTAGCGTCGAAGAAGACCGCCACCGCCAGGCCCAACCCCAACTCGCGGATAATCACCAGTTGCAGGGTCACAAAGACCGCGAAAACCACCACCATTATCGAGGCTGCACTGGTAATTACCCCCGAAGTCACGCTGATGCCTTTGGAGACCGCCTCGTTAGAAGATAGCCCGTGGTCCCGCGCTTCCTTAATCCGGGTCAGGATGAACAGGTGATAGTCCATCGAAAGCCCGAACAGGATAGTAAAGATAAAGACCGGCACCCAGCTTTCAATAACGGCGGTCTGCTTGATACCCAGGAGGCTGCCAAACCAGCCGTCCTGAAAGACCAGCACTAATGCGCCGTAAGAAGTGCCGGTCGACAGCAGGTTCAGCAGGATAGCCGTAATTGGGATGACAATCGAATGGAAAGCAATCAGCAAAATCAGGAAGCTCAGGCCCAGCACGAAGGCGAACACAAGGGGCATCGCCCGCGTGTAGGTGTTCACCACATCCACAACAGTGGCGGCATCACCGCCGACATACGCCTGCACGCCCAGCCCCGCGATATTGGCCGGGACAACTTCCTGGCGCATCTTATTGACAATGTCGTGGTTGGCCGGGTCGTTCATCGAACCGCTCATGGTCCAGGTCACTTCCCCGGCCACGCCGTTCTGCGACATGGTAACGTCAGACGGCTGGCTCAGACCCCTTATTTGCAGCCCGGCCTGTTGCAGTTTTTGCATAGCGGCCTTGACTTCAGGCCGGTTCGCCTGGGTTACGACCACGATAAGCTTTAAGGTTGTACCCTGGGGCCATTTGGTGTTCATGGTCTTGATAGCCTGGACGCCTTCAATCTGGTCCGGGAAGCTCTCAATGTCGCTCAAACCCAGCTTGAGGTGCAAGACCGGGAAGGCGATAGCCAGCAGCACGATAATCGAGATAAGCGCCAGGACGACCGGCTGTTTCATCACAGCCCCGACCAGGCGGCTCCAGAACCCGCTGCCCTCGTCGCGGTCCCGGCCAAAGTAGGGAATCCGGCCCCAGTTGATGCCTTTGCCGAGAATTGCCAGCGTGGCCGGTAAAAAGGTCAGGCTGCCAATGATAGAGACAAGCACGACCCCCATAGTGCCAAGGGCCATCGAGCGGAAAAGCGGGTCATCCAGGATAAATAGCCCCGCGACCGAAACCATAACTATCACCCCGCTAAAGAAGACCGCCCGCCCGGCGGTGCTGCTGGCGACCTCAATAGCGGCCAGTTTGTCACGCCCTTTGCGCCGCTCGTTGCGGAACCGGGTAATCATAAACAGCGAGTAGTCAACCGCGACGGCCAGGCCAATCAGCACGACAAGCTGGCTGGCGTAAGGGCTGACCGGCGAAACAAGCTGCGAGTAAATATTGAGAAGGCCAAAGGCAGCCAGCAGGGCCGTTACGGCTAGCACCAGCGGCACCACGGCTGCGATAACGGTCCCGAAGGCAATCAGCAGGATTATAAAGGTCAGCGGGATGGTAATTCGCAGGGAATTATCCAGGTCGTGGTTGACTACGGCGTTAATATCGTCGTTAATCCAGGCGTTGTTAAGGGTTAAAATCTCGTAGCCGGGATTCTGGGCTTTTAAATCGGCCATAACCGCCTTGAGCGGCTGGAGTTTATTATCCACAACCTTACCGGTGCCTAGAGCGGTCGCCACGATCCGGATTGAGCTGTTGTCGGACGAAACCAGGCTGGCCTGGGCCGCCGCCGGGACCAGGTAAGGATTTACCACCTGCGAGAAAATCGGCTGGCTCTGGCCGTTCTCGGTGTATTTGGCGCCGGCAAGCGCCTGGGTGATTTTACCGGCAACGGCCAGGAAAGCCGGATCGCTGGTCTTTACGCTCGGATTGGTGACAATTACAAAAAAATTCTGGGAATCTACCTGTTTGACCCCGGCATTATAAACGCTGTTAGCCTGGGCCGATTCGGAAGATTTCGAGGTGCCAGGATTGTTGGCGGCTTCAGACCTGGTGCCGCCCATCGCCAGGCTAACCGCGAAAATACCGATGGTCAACACCAGCCACAGGCCGAAGACCAGCCAGTGATTGCGGGCGCTCCAGGCTGCAATACGGACGGTTAGGGGCTGTTTCTTTTTAGTTTGAGTGGTTTTAGAAAGCTCGGTTTGCATAAAACTCCTTGCTCTGCTTTTCTTGCTAAAGTGAGCGGGACTCGATTCTTCTTTTCAAATTTTCATTTTTGGCACAACATGTTCCAGCCAATCGCCGTTCCGGGCAGGAAACTTCCGGCGAAAGGTTTAGCGGCACCGCTATAGGACACGCCAGTGAGAATTTCTGATGACAAGCGCCTTGCCCATCAGGGGAAAACATACGACCGGGTCGGGTTATTTCGCGGTCCAGCCAGAGCGCGATTTATACGCCTGAAAACTTATACGGGTACGCTTGTTTATAGGCTCAGAAGCCCCTTATTTTCTTCTTCCGCATATTATGACACACATTGTATCATTTTGTTTCGGGGTTTTATAGGAAATTTATTAGAAATATATCACTCGTCTTTCGGGCAAGTCTGTCGGAAACTTGGGCATGAGGCAGTCGTTCTTCTTTTATTTGTGGCGGGTAAAATCTAAAAGATTAACTTTGTTTCGACCATGAAAGCATCAACAACAGGCAACTCAACATCAAGGACTTCGGGTCCAAAAGCTTCAATATGCGCTTGAAGGGCCGACACACACTCATTAAAAGCTTCTTCAACAGTATCTCCCTGTCCCACCACGGCCCCATCCACGCTTAAAGGATAAGCAACAAAAGTGTCAGGATGCTGCTCCACAACTATTTTGATAGTTTTTGTCCTGGTCCCTGGCGCTGGCGGGATTTCGCTATTATCTTCCTGGCCGGTTTGATATAGAGTGGCCGTTTCTTTGATTGCGATAGGTTGTTTTTTATCAGACATTTTAACCTCTTTGAAAACGGGTGTTATTACTTTTCTTATTATACAAAAGAGTGCAAACACAATAGGAAGTAAAAAGCCCCTAATCGTCGTCCGATTCAGGGGCTTTCTTTTTGGTTGGTTTTTGCGAGGACATTTGTGCGCGCAGATTTGCCGCCTGCCCGGCCATAAGGTTATCCATGGTTTGCTCCGGCCGATGGTCAATCCAGCCCATTATCGAGTTAACCAGCAACTCTTTGAGATAGGCAAAGGAAAAACCAGGGCCAAGGTTCAATAGAGTTAAGTCACACACCTGCCTGGTTTAACAATTGAACTTCAACCAATAAGACTATTAGAAAAATCTATCAATGTTTCAGGGCTTACATTAATTACCAGGGCCAGACCCGTATCGGTCGTACCCTCACCGGAAACCACCCCGTCATCAATCATCATTGTAATATCTACGCTTCCGCCGGGATGTTTGTAAGCCCACACTAAAAATGAGGGCTCGGTCGGAACCCAGGCCGTCCGCTCTCCATTCTGAGCAGTAGCGCGAAGACGCTCGGCCAGTTGCTCGAGATCGTCTTTTAAAATTTCTTCCCGGCAAGAAGCAATAGTTGTATCTCCACGCTGAAAAGCTAGCTGAAAAGGAATCCAGCCTTCCCCGTTAGCCTGATCAAAACTAAACTCGAGCAAAAGCGGAGAACCTGCTGCATCCTTAAGAATCGAACTTCGTTGCGGCATAATATTTATACCTTCCCTGATTAAAGAGCGGTCCAGCGTGCTTTCGGTTTATTGGGGCTGGGCGTGCGATATACTGTAACAATTGTCATTCCCATTGTTACCACAGCTACATCCCCTTCATAGAAAACAATCCCGCCTTTTCCGGTTCCGTCATCGTATTGGGTGCCGTTTTCAATAGCGCTTTTAATTTCACTATTGGGAATACCGCGTTGACTGCCCCGGTCGCTGCCATGACCGGATACGGTGTAACCGGCTATCTTAAACCGCTGGACCACTCCTTTGGCCTGATTATATAGGCGGGCAACAACCGTGCTGGACCTGTTACCCATGGCACTTTGCATTGAGCGGAAAACAGCCTGCCTGGAAGCCAGACCAGTGGTCCTTTGTAAAGCCCCCAACCACCTGTTTGTATTTGTCGTACTGCCTGGTATGGTAGGGTGATTAAAAGCATTAGCGGACAAGACGTCCTTTTTCACATAATCCGGCTCTTCGGTTTCAGAAGAAGTAACTGCGGCATCTTCAACCGGGTTGAATTTTCTATTAATAAAGTCATGAGATTGTGGCATGGCAAGCTTCTTTCTCAGGAATTAGATTAAATGGGTTTAAATTATTATCATAGGATAGTAATACCCTGTCAAGAGGAAATTGTGAAGATTAAATTAATTTTTTTAAATCTTGAGTTTGATTAAAAACACCTAAAAGAGGGCGATAAAAGGGGAGAAATACACAGGCATGTGATAAAATAAACCGGTTACACCCAAAATTTGCTAATTAAGTGTTGAGGAGAGAAGACGCAGGCGTGATAGTGGTAAAAGTAGGCGGCGGCAAGGGTATCAACCTGGATGCTGTTACAACGGACCTGGCCGAATTAAACAGGGCCGCAGAGAAAATTGTCCTGGTCCACGGGGGCAGTTACGAGACGAACGTCCTCAGCGAGAAGTTGGGCCACCCGCCTAAATTCGTGACCAGCGTTTCGGGCTATGAAAGCCGCTATACCGACCGCGAAACGCTGGAAATCTTCGAGATGGTCTACTGCGGCAAGATTAACAAGAGTATCGTCGAGATGCTCCAGCAAAAAGGGGCCAACGCGATTGGCCTTAGCGGTATTGACGGCCGCCTGCTGGAAGGCACCCGCAAGGACGCAATCAAAATCATTGACGCCGAGGGCCGCCGCCGGGTCTTGCGCGACGACTTTACCGGCAAAGTGGAACGAGTGAACCTGGACCTGTTGAACCTCCTGCTGGGCGCGGGCTACCTCCTGGCGATTACGCCGCCCGCTATCAGCTACGCCGGGGAAGCGATTAACGTAGATGGTGACAGAGCCGCCGCTGTTCTAGCGGCGGCGTTAAAAGCGGACCGCCTGATTATTTTGAGCAACGTCCCCGGCCTTCTAAAAGATGTAAAAGACGAAAGCAGCCTGATTACCCGCGTCAAGAAAGAAAACGTGGAACAGGCCATGGCTTTTGCGGAAGGCCGCTTCAAAAAGAAGGTAATGGGCGCAACCGAAGCGTTAAATGAAGGAGTCGGGCAGGTCGTGTTCGCCGACGCCCGCATCCAGCGGCCTATCAGCGCCGCTTTAGCCGGAAAGGGAACGGTCATAGAATAATGAGTATTCAGGAAAGTGATTTGGGTGCCGAAACAGCAGCGGCTACCGCTTTATCCCACGATTTTTCTAACCTTTCGGTCCGCGAGACCGAAGACCGCCTGGAGTCGGGCGTTTACCCCAAGCGTGAGATTACTATCGTGCGCGGCGAGGGCGCGAAACTCTGGGACGACACCGGGCGAGAATACGTAGACTGTGTAGGCGGGCAGGGGTCGGCTAACCTGGGCCACTGTAACCCTTACGTGGTCGAAGCCATCGAGAAACAGGCCCGCACTCTCTTAAATTGCCCTGAAATCTTTTATAACGATACGCGGGCCGAAGTGCTTAAAAAGCTGGCCGAAGTAAGCCCCCCCGGGATGAACCGCATCTTTTTGTGCAATAGCGGCACCGAAGCGGTCGAAGGCGCTCTCAAATTCGCTCGCTTGCTTACTGGCAAGACCGACATTATCGCGACGGTCCGGGGTTTTCACGGCCGCTCGATGGGCGCGCTCAGCGCAACCTGGGAGAAGAAGTACCGCGACCCCTTCTATCCGCTCATTCCCGGCTTCACTCACGTGCCTTACAACAAAATTGAAGCCATTCGCGAGGCTATCACGGACAAGACAGCCGCCGTCCTCATCGAACCTATCCAGGGCGAGGGCGGCGTACACGTGCCCTCGGACGACTTTTTGCCCGCCCTGCGCAAGCTGTGCGACGAAACCGGCGTGCTGCTTATCCTGGACGAAATCCAGACCGGCTTTTGCCGGACCGGGAAATTCTGGGGCGGCGACCACTACGGCGTTAAGGGCGACCTTATGACCGTCGCGAAATCCATCGCGGGCGGTATCCCGATGGGCGCGGTCCTCATGGACGAACGCTTTGGCCCGCTCGATAAATCCACCCACGGCTCGACCTTTGGCGGCAACCCCCTCACCGCCGCCGCCGCGGTCGCCGCTATTCGCTACATGCAGGATTACCGCCTGGACCAGCGGAGCGCCGAACTGGGCGAATATTTCATGGGCAAGCTGCAACCGCTGGCCGGAAAGCCGGGCAGCGTGGTGCGGGAAGTGCGCGGCAAGGGTCTAATCATCGGCCTGGAACTCAAGCAAAAAGTGGTGCCTTACCTCAAAGCCCTCATGGACCGGGGCGTGCTGGCTTTACCGGCGGGACCAAACGTGTTGCGCCTGCTGCCGCCGCTGGTTATCGAGCGGGAACAACTCGACTTTGCCGCCGAGCAAATCGCGGCGGTCCTGGTAGGGTAAAGTTCAGGTGGTTGGAGGAAGTGTTGTGCGGGCGGTAGTTTACAAGAGTACTTCGTTTCTGACGTTTCTGGCGCTGCTGGTAGGGCTGGCTTTCTACCAGGTTCCGGCAGCCCAGGCCCACGCGAATTACCAACGCAGTCTACCCGCCGCCAACGCCACCCTGCCTTCCGGCCAGTCCCCCGCCCAGGTCCAGGTCTGGTTCACCGAAGCCCTGGAAATGCGCTTCAGCGACCTCCAGGTCGTGGATAAAAACAAGGCGCGGGTGGATACCGGCACCACTCGCCCTGACCCGACCGACCCCAGTTCAATGATAATAGGGCTAAAACCCAATCTGCCGGACGGCGCTTATACCGTCGTCTACAAGACCGCTTCCGCCGAAGACGGCCACATTGAAAAAGGCAATTTCTCGTTTCTGGTGGGTGTGGGTGTCCTTCCGGCCAGTACCGTAGGTAGCCCGCTCGAACTGGCCGAACAGGGCAGCAACCTGGGGAACGAAAACGCCAACGCGTTCAGTATCACCCTGCGCTGGCTGAATTACATGGCGACCGCCGCCCTGCTGGGGGCGCTGCTCTTTGCCCTGCTAATCTGGCGTCCGGCAGTAAACCGGGCCAGGGCTACCAAGCGCATGGGGCCGGAATTATCCCGGGCTAACGAACGCGGCCTGCAAAATATCCAACGCGTAGCCTGGTGGGGTCTGGCGGGGATGGCCCTCGGGTGGGTAGCCTGGTGGATTTACCAGGCCGCCGCTTTTTCCAGCCAGGACTTATTCCAGCTTTTCGGCCTTAGCCCCAGGGCGGCTAGCGGCAGTTCCGGCCCGGCCGCCCTGACCGACTTTCTCTTTAATACCCGCTACGGTCTTGTCTGGGTGGTGCGCCTCTTTTTGATAATCGGGGTGCTGTTTGCCCTGACCTTCACGCTGCGAGGCAACGGCCGCAAGACCTGGCTCGATTTTTTACCCGGCCTGCGCCAGAGCCGCCAGAATTTATTACCCACCGAAGAAACTAACCGGCATATTTCACCGGCTGAACCAAACGAAGAAACGGGCGAAAAAGACCTCCTGACCAGCGGCGCCCAGGGTCCGATGGTCGCAGCCCTGGAGACCCGGCGCTATTTGTGGTGGGCCGCTTTGCTCTATGGCGCGGCTATCATGCTGACGACCAGCCTTAATTCACACGCTGCCGCCATCGCCGACTGGGGTTTCTGGGCGGCGGTCGGCAGCGACTGGCTGCACCTGATTTCAACGGCGGCCTGGGTCGGCGGCCTGCTGGCGATGGCTTTTACCCTGCTGGCGGCGCTCCCGGTGTTACGCCCCGGCAGCGGCGACCGTACCCGCTTGCTGGCCTCGCTCATCCCGGCTTTTTCCCAGGTTACAATTGTCAGCGTGATGACGCTGCTGGTAACTGGCACCTTC
>CADDZM010000122.1 GCA_902812345.1 Chloroflexota bacterium
AATTGTTGAAATATGGTAAAGTTCATGTGAGTAATGCTCCTTCTTTTTTTAGACGAAAGAAACATTACTCGCTGGGCGGGCTGTTGTAAAGCAGCTTGCCCTTTATTTTTTTATCAAAACGTCAAACCCTTAAACGAGCGAAATAAAAAAAAGGCGCTTTTCTCAAACGCCTTTCTCAAACCAAATTTAATTCTTTCATACGCCAGCTATCTGTATTATTTTATAAAGATTAACCCCGGAGACGGCCATTTAAAACTAACCAGCGCGCAAATTCCAGGCGATTGCGGTCTTCGGCGGAAACTTTAGCCGGGACGCTTTCCGGGTCATCAGGGGTAAGGCCATAAGTAGCGCGACGCCGGGCAAAAACAGCAATTTGCGCTTCATCCCATCCGGCATCAACCAACCGGGCCAATTCAACCGTTACGTCTACCTCAGGGGTAGTCGGGGTGGTATTTTCGCTATTCATAGCTTTACTCCTTTCCAGTGTTGACTGGATTTTTTATTTTCTGCTTACTTTTTATTTAATTACTGAGCCGGGAAACCCCGGTTCTGTTTCAATAGTATATGGCTTTATTGAACCAGTCTATGGTAAAAGTCACAATGGCCTTTTAGGCTAAATTTTTACCGCCTGAAGAACTATTGGCACCTTTTGTGACAATTAATAAAGCAATTGTAATGCCGGGAAGCTTATTCCTGAGGCATCTTTACCAAACGCTAATTTACGAATTGGTTTCTACCGGTAACAAGTTTTTTTAAGAAGATTTTTAGAGTGAATTTTAATTCAAACTGCAACCGCTTAAATCTCGTCCAGCTAAACGGCTTTCATGACGCGGAGGGTATTTTGAATCAGACTGCTCATTGTAACAACTTAATCCAAATTTGGGCTGGCAGAGGAACCTTCTAAAGCCGCCCTGGGAGTTTCAATCCGGGTTGCGAACGGCTCGGGCCGGGCGACCTGCCGGGGCTGGCCTTCCCGCTGCCTGAATAGCAGCACGCCAACCATTACGACCGCGCCTAAAATGCCGAAGAACCACCAGCACAGGCCCGGCAAATTATTCTGGAGGCCCAGGTCGTACAGGAAACCGCCCAGGAAACTGCCGAAAACACCGCCGAAACCCATCGCAAGCGAACTAAAGCCGAAATAACTTGCCAGAGTTGATTCGCTGGCGTAGTCCGAAACAAGTACCGATATCATCGGTTCGACCACCAGGCGGCCCAGGGCGTACAGGACCACGCAAAACAACAAAAAGATAAAGCTGTTCGCGAAACTGACCAGGAACATTCCAACACCCGCCACCAGGGTTCCCAGGCCAATCAATATTAACGGCTTAAAGAACCGGGCCAGCATCCGGATAAGCAAGAATTGCAGGGCGATATTCAGGCCGCTATTAATTAAATAAACGTAACTGATACCGTCTTCAGAGCCGCTCAAGCGGGTCGAAATCAGGGGCAGGGTGATGTTTATCTGGCTGTAAATCGAGTAATAACCGACCAGCAGTACGGTTATAATTACAAAAGGTTTATCGTTCCAGACGGTCCCGATATTGGAAAACATCTGGCCCAGACCGCGTTTGGTCTTGTCGCCAACCGTGGCGATTGAGGGAACCAAAAACAGCAGCACCACGAAATTAACCAGGTACATCGCTGCCGAAATTACCCCTACAACGGTAAAATTGACACTTAAAAGAGCTATCCCGGCCAGCGGCCCGACTGACATACCCAGGTTGCCGATAGTGCCGTTAAGAGAAAAAATCGTTTCGCGTTTGTAGCCTTTGGAGAGCGAAGCCAGGGCTGCTTTGCCGCTTGAATCAAAGAAAGCGCCGCCGATAGCCGAAACCGAGGCTGAAAGAATCAGGGTTAAAACATCTGAGGCGAAAGCAAGCCAGAAAAACCCCGCCGCCCTTATCAACATCCCGAGCATCATCATCATGCGGTAGCCGGCCCAGTCCGAAAGGGCTGCCGCGAAAAGACCGAGGCCGAATTGCACAAACTGGCGTACCGCCAGGACCATACCAGCGATGGTCGCCCCAAGGGCCAGGTCGTTTGTTATATGGACAGCCAGCAAGGGCATCATCATGAAAAAGCCGAACCACATTATGCCGGTGGTTGCCAGCAGCACTACAATGCTGCCGGTATGGCGCGGGTTGCCGAGGGATTCCTTTGTCAAATATACCTACCTGTAAAAAAAAGCTGCTGCCTGGATTTACCCCAGCTTCTATAATACTCCTCTAAACCCAAAAGTTTCAATCAATTGTCACTATCTCTGGATTATTTATTTTTATCCCTCAATCTTTTGCGCCTGCCTACCGCCGGACAAGAATGCCGGGTAAGGTTAAATTCCTGGTATAGACAAATTGGCGGACAACCGGGGCAGGTGTTATAATCGGGCCACGCGAACAACTTAAATTAGTTTTTAAATGATTGATTTTAACGGCTTTACTGGTAGATTTCCTGATAGAAAAGAGGTTAAACTCTGAGATGAGTATTACCGACGAACCAAAGGCTAAAAATGGCGTCCAATCAGGCGCGACCCGGATCGAGAAAGATAGCATCGGTGAACTGGCGGTGCCGGTCGAAGCCTACTTCGGCGTCCAGACCATGCGCGCTATCCAGAACTTCCCGATTAGCGGTATTCCGATGCCCGCCCGCTTTATTCAGACCCACGCCATGCTCAAACGAGCCGCCGCCGAAGTAAACCACGACCTCGGTCAGCTTGACGATAAACTTTACCAGGCCATTACCCAGGCCGCGAGCGAAATCGAAGCGGGCGGTTTTGCTGACCAGTTCCCGATTGATATTTTCCAGACCGGCTCCGGTACTTCAACAAATATGAACGTCAACGAGGTTATCGCCAGCCGGGCTAACGAACTGCTTGGCGGCAAACCCGGCGATAAAAGCCCCGTCCACCCTAACGACCACGTCAACATGGGCCAATCCTCCAACGACACCATCCCGACCACTCTTTATTTGAGCGCCCTCATAGCCCTAGAACAGGACTTGCGCCCGGCCCTTAAAGTGCTGGAAGAAGCCCTTCGCAAAAAATCAGTCGAGTTCTGGGACGTTATCAAGACCGGACGCACCCACCTGCAAGACGCCACCCCTATCCGTCTCGGCCAGGAATTTTTAGGCTATGCCGGGCAAATCGAACGCGCCCAGAGACGCCTGGATGACGCCAAACGCGAACTCAGTGAAGTTGCCCTTGGCGGGACTGCTGTCGGCACCGGCGTTAATATGCACCCCGAATTTGCCAGACGCGTCCTGGCAAAACTTAGCGGCTGGCTCGGCTTTGAAATAAGGGAAAGTGATAATCACTTCCAATCCCAGAACGCCATAGATGGGGCGGTCCTGGCCAGCGGTGTGATGAAAACTATCGCGGTCAGCCTCATGAAAATCTCGAACGACTTCCGCTGGATGGCTTCCGGGCCGCGCGCCGGTATCGGGGAAATCGTCGTCCCGGCAGTCCAGCCCGGTTCGTCCATTATGCCGGGCAAAGTTAACCCGGTAATCGCCGAATCGGCCACGATGGTCGCGGCTCAGGTCTTCGGCTATGACACCACAATTACAGTCGCCGGGCAATCGGGCAACTTCGAGCTAAACGTTATGCTGCCGGTCGCGGCTTTTAACCTTTCCGAGCAAATCCGCCTTCTCGCGAACACCTGCCGTAACCTGGCGGTCCAGTGTGTAGACGGCATCGTGGCGACCGACCAGGGTCTTAAAATGCTCGAACAGGGCTTGCTGCTGGCGACACCGCTGGCCCCGGTCATCGGTTATGACAAGACCGCCAATATCGTCAAGACGGCCCTTAAGACTAACCGGACCGTTCGCGAGGTAGCAAAAGAGTTAAGCGGTTTGCCGCAAGACCAGCTTGACCAATTGCTCGACCCGGCAGCCATGACCGAACCGGGCATGCAGACCGGCAGTAGTGGCGGTTAATTCCCGGCCTTTTATAAGTATCCTTTCAAGGTAGAGGAGAACCGGATGAACCAGCCGATGTTACCGGCCGGAACGCTTCAGGGCCAGATCGCCATTATTACGGGCGGCGGCACGGGAATGGGCAAATCTATGGCCCTGACCTTTGCGCAGCTTGGCGCTAAAATCGTGGTCGCCAGCCGCAAGCTGGAAAACCTGGAAACGACTGTCAAAGAGATTGAAGCGGCCGGTGGAGAAGCCCTGGCCGTTCAGACCGATGTGCGCGACCCGGCCCAGGTAGCCAACATGGTCGAACAGACCAAAGCGCGGTTTGGCGGGATTGACATCCTGGTAAACAACGCCGCCGGTAACTTCGTATCGAAAGCCGAAGACCTGTCGCCAAACGCCTGGAACGCCGTCGTTGGGATTGTCCTTAATGGCACCTGGTTTTGCACCCAGGCTGTCGCCAGAGAAATGATTGCCCGGGGCCGGGGCGGCAAAATGGTCAACATTATTGCCACTTACGTCTGGAACGGAGGGCCGGGCACCGCGCCCAGCGCTGCCGCCAAAGCCGGGGTATTAAGCCTGACCCAATCGCTTTCGGTGGAATGGGCGCAGCACCACATTCGCATAAACGCCATCGCGCCCGGCCCGGTTGCCACCGAAAACACCACTCGCCAGCTTTTTGGCGGGGGCGGCTTGATTGAGCGGATTTCCAAAGAGGTGCCGCTGGGCCGCTTCGGCGAGGTGGACGAAATCGCTAACGCGGCGGCTTACCTGGTTTCGGATTATGCCGCTTATGTCACCGGCACATGCCTGACCGTGGATGGCGGCAGTATGCTAAACAAAGGCTATTTGAAATACCTCGATAAGATGCCTGGGAAAAGTGTTTAGTTATTAGGGTTAGTAGAAAAACCTGAAAACTAATAGCTAAACATCAAAACCGGTAAATTTTGAAAAAGAGAATGTAAAAGCATAGGGAGGTCTTAATTGAGCCAACTGCTTGAAGGAAAAAATGCCCTGATTATGGGTGTGGCCGATAAACATAGCATCGCCTGGGGCATTACCAAAGCCTTTCACGATGCCGGGGCCAACATTGTGCTGACCTACCAGAACGAACGCCTAAAAGGCAACGTTGAGAAATTAGCCGCCGGCCTCGACCGGCCTCCGACCCTTATAGGCCCCTGCGATGTCAGTAAAGACGATGAGCTTGACGGAGTTTTCGGCCAGGTTTCCGACCATTACGAAGGTAAACTCGATATTATGGTCCATGCCCTGGCTTTCGCCGCCCGCGAGGATTTGCGCGGCGAGTTCGTCAACACTTCCCGCAGCGGCGCGGCTATGGCCCTGGATATCAGCAGTTATTCCCTGGTAGCGGTGGCGCACCGGGCCAAACCGCTCATGGAAGCCGCCGGTGGCGGCAGTATCCTGACCCTGACCTACCTGGGCAGCGAACGGGTGGTTAAAAACTATAACATCATGGGTGTCGCTAAAGCCGCTCTCGAAGCCACCATGCGTTACCTGGCAAACGAGCTTGGCCCGAGCAATATCCGGGTCAACGCTATCTCAGCCGGACCTATCAAGACCCTGGCCGCCGCCGGTGGCGTGGCAGGTTTCAGCAAAATGCTTGACCTGGTGAAAGAATCCGCGCCTTTGCGCCGCAACGTAGACCCCGCCGAAGTGGGTGATGTTGCCGCCTTCCTGGCAAGTAACATGTCACGGGCCGTTACAGGGGAAGTCATTTTCGTGGATAACGGCTACCACATCCTCGGCTTGATGGCTTCCGACCAGTAAGAATTTGTGTAAACCGCTTGCAAAATAAGGAAAATACAATGGAGTATCAAACAATCAAGACCGAGCGCGAAGAGGCCGCGTTTATTATCACGCTCAACCGCCCGGATAAACTTAACGCGCTCAGCCCGGAACTGACCGGGGAAGTGGTGGATGCCCTTAACAACGTTCGTACAGACGAAACGGTCCGGGCCATCATCATAACGGGCGGACCGAAAGTCTTTGCCGCCGGGGCCGACCTTTCCAAAATGCAGACTGCTAATTCAATCGAGATGTACAACCGCAATCTTTCAGGTGATATGTGGACTACTGTCGCCGAAATGCCCCAACCTACTATCGCCGCTGTCGCCGGGTACGCCCTCGGCGGTGGTTGCGAACTGGCAATGGCCTGTGATTTGCGCCTGGCTTCCCAAAGCGCAAAATTCGGCCAGCCTGAAATAAACGTCGGGATTTATCCGGGCGCGGGCGGGACGCAGCGGTTGTCCCGGCTAATCGGGTTGGGCCGGGCCAAAGAGCTGGTCTTCCTGGGCGGGCAAATCGGGGCCGAGGAAGCCCAACGCCTGGGCCTCGTCAACAAGGTTGTACCCGACGAAAACCTGCTGGACGAAGCGAAAGCATGGGCTAAGAAGCTGGCAAGCAAGCCGCCTTTTACATTGCGCCTGGTAAAGCAGGTCATGGATCAGGGCTATGACCTTGATTTACAAAGCGCCCTGAAGCTGGAAAGGCTTGGTTTTATCGGTTTATTCGGCACCGAGGACCAGCGCGAAGGCGTTACCGCGTTCCTTGAAAAACGTAAACCGAACTATACCGGGCGGTAATTTACCCTGAACTTACCCCTGCAAATACCGAAAGGCTGTCAAAAATTTACAAAGACAGCCCTTTTTATTGTTTGCTTTTTACAATTCAAGCCCCTTTTCTGTCAAAATCAGCCTTTCCATTCACTAAAATAATAACTTGAATTACATTATTTTAAGGTTAATCCACCTCAAAATCTTTATGTTTTGCCTATCAAAACCGGATATAAAGTATTATTTTCGAGTATTTTACATACATTTTACAAAAATTAGAACTTTTCTAGCGTTGTTGGCAAAGAACTTGTATATAGTAGAGGCAGATTATTTAAGGAGACTGCGAGAAACATATCTTGCACTGATTTAGAGTAACCTGACCACTGGCATCAATGGCGATGATGATTGGCAGTGTTCTCGGGAGGATTCATTACAATGGCACGAGCAATCGTACCCGCTCAACAGTCCCAGTCCGGTATTAAAATTACAAACGGTATAACCTTAGCATGGCCCTACACGTGGCAGTATCACCAGGAAGGCAACCGCGACATTCGTTTAGACTTTTTACGCGGCCTCTGCCTTTTTATTATTATCGCCAACCACATCGGTTATTTCCCCGCTTATACCATGTTTATTACCGGGGGCGGCTACTTCTTAGTTTCGGCTGCCGAAGGTTTTATCTTTATATCCGGGCTGGTCCTCGGGCTGGTTTATGGCCCCCGGATTATTAAAGATGGTTTACATGGGTCTACCTCTAAAATTTTACATCGCGCCTGGACGCTTTATTTATGGAATATAATCGTAGCGCTGGCTTACCTGGCCCTGGCTTACTTTACGCCTATGCATACCCGGGCCGAAGCGGTTCCCGCCCCGCCGAGCTTTTCGCTCGACCTGGTTATTAAACTGGTAACATTACAAAAAAGCTTTGGTTGGTCCGACCTGCTGGCAACTTACGCCATTCTGCTGGCCTTTGCGCCGGTAGTCTTCTATGCCCTGGTCCATAAGAAAACCTGGTGGGTACTGGGCCTTTCCTGGGCCTTCTGGTTCGGCTACCAGGTCGCGCCCGGGGATTTCAGCCCGACCCTCGGCACCTTCCCGATTTTTGCCTGGCAGGTGCTGTTCATCAACGCCCTGGTCATCGGGTTTCACCGGGAACAGATAAAAGAATTTTTTAGCCGTTTCGCCAAATGGAAACTGTACCTGCCCCTGGGCGTTGGTTTTCTCGCCCTGCTGACCTTCGGTATCGCCTGGATTTATAACGGCGCTTTTGAGAATAACCAGGACCTGGTCTGGTATTTCAACTGGGCTTTTGACAAACTGGCCTTGCGACCGGCCCGGATGTTGACTTTTATCGTCTTTTTCCTGGTCTTCTACCTGATTCTAACCTATGCCTGGGAGCCTTTGCGAAAGGCTTTAGGGTGGTTGTTTAGCCCGCTCGGTCAGAACTCGCTATACGTCTACATTTTGCACGGCTTCGTGGTCTCTATTTTCTTCAACATTCCGTCCTACGGCACCCTGTCGCCTTTCTTCCACACTCTGGGCCATATTACCGCCGTATTGATGTTGTGGCTTCTGGTAAAAAACCGGGTGCTTTTCAAGGTGATACCCCGTTAAATAGACCAACAATTACTATTTCTAAAGAGACCCTGCCAGGAAAGGGTCTCTTTAATTCAGGCAAATTAAACCAGGGCAATTAAGCAACCAGTAATATAATTTACTTAAGTTAAGGTTCATTACAAAACTAAAATATACAAAGAATTAAATTAAAAAATTTTCTTTATTTTAATTGCTCGTTTATATTCACAACCCTGAAAAGAGGCCTGAAGGGTACTAGGTAAATAGTACTAGTAAGGTTAAATCAGTCCTATTTTATTAAAGATGCCGGTTAGTTTGAGGTCAAAAATATCCACAATGATGAATAAAGGTACTAGGACCATATAGCTATATTATATGCAGGAAGTTAAGATATACTCATAGTATAAATTTAATGCCGGCAACATTTACAGGCTTAAATTTATAAAAACTAATCTTCCACTGTATATTTCATCTGTTACTTCAACCATTAATATCCATTGCCATAGACCTCCGTCCCGAGCGGTGGTCTTTTTTTGTCTTAAAATAACTTTCAACATTACGAAATAATTTCCTCCAACATTACGGGTTGACTTTTATTTTCAGAGTGTTAGAATTTTACCGGTTATAAAAATTTGCCGTTTAACAAACGGGTTTCATCCTGAGATTTTCCAGGGCAACCTGAACGCAGGACGTGAGTGAACCGTCCCCAGGGTTTAAACGGCGTAGTGAAAGGTCAAATCCCTATGGGTATTGACAGTAGTACGGGAAGCAAGGCTTATCCCAGGAAAAACAACCAGCCGGATTGATACGGGCCTGCCGCTCTCCTGTGAGCTGCTTTTAGTCCGCCGGGCGCTATTACTCCAGGTGTCCGGGCAAATCATCTTCTGCTGACTTCCTCTGATCAACTTCGCTTCCCGCCACTATCTTACCTTTAAGGCACTTAATTTTGATTTAAAGTCTGCCCGCTTAGGCGGCACCTTTAAAAACATAAATACTTAAAACGTTTCCGGCTCCTGGAATATCGTGTGATTTCGCGGGGTTATAGCCTGGAATCGGTGTGCCCTGTCGTACAAGCCAAGCAATTAAGCCAAGCAATTAAGCCAAGCAATTAAGCCAAGCAATTAATGGAAGCAGGTTTAAAATGGCTCTCCTTTATTACAGCACTCTTGCTTCAAAACCAATTCTGGACCGCCACGGCGAAAAAGTTGCCTCCCTCAAAGACCTGATTGTGCGGATCAACCCGGAAGCGGGCAAGAGCGAAGAAAAATACCCGCCTCTCGCCGGGCTGCTGGCCCAGACCAACCGGCGCAACTTCTGGATTCCGGCCAGCCAGGTTGCCACTTTTGACGAAAAAGGCATTAAACTGTTTTCGGCTACCCTGAGCCTGGAACGCTTCGAGCGGCGCAATGGTGAGATTTTGCTGGGTAAAGATTTACTCGATAAACAACTGGTGGACGTGGAAGGCCGCCGGGTAATCCGGGTGAATGACCTGGCCCTGGGAGTGCGGCAGTTACCCCATGAACAGGTTGCCTGGCTGGTCGGAGTGGATATTTCGTTTCAAGCGATTCTGCGGCGGCTGCTGCCGGGCGCGAAGGCTCCCCGGGTCCGGACGGTTGCCCGTAACCTCGATTTGCTCGATTGGGGCGATGTCCAGTATTTCGCCAGTAGCGCCCCGGCGGTAAAGTTGAGTGTTTCACATGAGCGAATTGGCAAACTGCACCCGGCCGATATTGCCCGCCTGCTGGACGAACTTTCTTATGTGCAAAGCGCTGAAATTATGGCCGCGCTGGATGACGAAACCGCCGCCGATGCCCTGGAGGAAATGGACCCGGATGATGCCGCCGACATCCTGGAAGGCTTGAACGAGGAACGCGCTGCCGACATCCTCGAGGAGATGCAGCCTGACGATGCCGCCGACGTTATCGCCGAAGTGGACGCCGACAAAGCCGAAGTCTTGCTCGATTTGATGGAAGACGAGGAGTCGGAAGAAGTGCGCGAACTTCTGGCCTACGAGGAAGACTCGGCGGGCGGCCTCATGACCAACGATTTCCTGATGTTGCCCATGAACCTGGGAGCGGCGGAAGCTTTGCAGTATATCCGGGCTTTGGAGGAGCAGCCTGAATTTGTGGACTACATTTACGTGGTCGAACCCGGCACCGAAACCCTGCGCGGCGTGGCGGCTTTGCGGGACGTGGTTTTTACCCAACCCCGCAGCACCCCACTTGCAGACCTGATGTACCGGGACTTCGTGAGTGTCCAGACCGATTCTCCAGCCGAAGAAGCGGCGGCAGTCCTGGCTGAGTACGGCTTCCGGGCCTTGCCGGTCCTGGACAACCGGGGCGAAATCCAGGGGATTATAACCTTCGACGACGCGCTCGACCTGATTTTACCGGAAGATTTGCGGCGGCGAGTGCCCAAGATTTTCCGGTATCACGGCAATCCGCCCACCGTTGGAACCAGACGTTAATTTTTTGGTAACAAATAACCGGGTCAAACGATTAATATATAACTTACCTGAAAAGCAGGGGTAGAGCGTGGCGGACGAAATTGTAAACGAAACAAACATAGAACCGGCAAGCATAACACAAACCGGCGTTGAACAAGCCGTTCCTGAAAAACGGTTCCGGCGGCGGCGGCGCTTTCTCTTTTACCTGAGTATCCTGGGGCCGGGGCTTATTGCAGCCAACGCCGGGAATGACGCGGGGGGTATCGCCACCTATAGCTCGATGGGGTCGCAATTCGGCTTCCAGATGCTCTGGGTCATGGTGGTGGTCGGCATCGGGGTGGGCGTGGTCCAGGAAATGTGCGCCCGCATGGGAGCCAACACCGGCAAAGGCCTCAGCGACCTTATCCGGGAGAATTTCTCTATCCGGCTAACCGCTTTCGTGATGCTGGCTTTCCTGGTTGCTAACGGCGGGGTGATTGTATCTGAATTTATCGGTATCGCTGCCGCCCTGGGTATCTTTGGGGTACCAAACTGGCTGGGCGCACCTATCGCCGGGGTCCTGGTCTGGCTGTTAATCGCGCGCGGCTCTTACGAGCGGGTCGAAAAAGTCTTTCTGGTACTGACCGTGGCTTTCTTTGCCTATATAATTGCGGCTTTTATGGCAAAACCGGACTGGGGCCAGGTCGTCGGCAATACCTTTGTGCCGACCTTCCAGTTTAACGGGGCTTTTCTGACGACCCTGATTGCGGCAGTCGGTACAACTATCAGTCCTTACATGCAAATCTATGTGCAGAGCGCCGTGGTAGAACGGGGCGTGACAATGCGCGGTTACAAATACCAGCGGCTGGACGTGTATGTAGGTTCAGCCTTTAGCATCGGTATCGCCTACTTTATCGTGGTCGCTACCGGGGCCACCATTTTCCCGGCTACCGGCGGCACCGGGCGCACCCTCGACTCGGCAGTAGACGCCGCCCAGGCTCTAACGCCTTTTCTGGGCGAATTCGCCAGGTATATCTTTGGGCTGGGCCTCCTGGGAGCGTCTTTCCTGGCGGCGGGCGTGCTGCCCCTGACGACCTGTTATTCCGTCACCGAGGCGCTCGGCCTGGAAAATGGCGTGAGCAAGACTTTCAAGGAAGCGCCGACCTTCTGGGGCATGTTCACCGGCCTGATTGTTATCGCCGTAATTATCGCTATGATTCCCGGCCTTCCTGTAGTGAACATCCTGGTCGTCCTCTATTTAGTAAACGGGCTTATCCTGCCCATTATATTATTCTCGATTCTAAAGCTTATAAACGATAAAGAGTTGATGGGGAAATATACAAACAGTATTGTTTATAACGTGCTGGCCTACGGCCTGGCGGGAATTGTCAGCTTCTTATCTATCTCATATGTAATTATTCAGGTTCTGGCGATTTTTGGCCTTCAGATACTAAAGTAGAGATAAAAAAAGCCGCTTTTTATTCAAAACAGGTTTTATAAAAGGTTAAACGATATGCACCTTACTAAAAACGCCCAAAGGCTTACCCTGGTCGCCATGATACTGGCGTCAGGGATTGTCTTTTTAGATAGCACCGTTGTAAATGTGGCCTTGCCGCACATAGACCGCGACCTGGGCATGGGGCTTTCAGGCCTCCAGTGGATTGTGGACGGCTATATTCTAACCCTGGCCGCCTTTTTGATTCTGGGTGGCTCCATCGGCGACCAGTACGGCCGGAAAAAAGCCATGCTCGGCGGCATTATCGCTTTTGGCCTTGCTTCGGTCGCTTGCGGGCTGGCCCCTGGCAGCAACTGGCTGATTCTGGCCCGGCTGCTTCAGGGTATCGGCGGCGCATTTGTGGTGCCGGGTTCGCTGGCAATCATTACGGCAACCTTTACCGACCCGGAAGAACGGGGTAACGCTATCGGCACCTGGGCCGGGTGGAGCGGCATAACGTCACTTATCGGCCCGTTTCTGGGCGGTTGGCTGGTAGATAATCTTTCCTGGCGCTTCGTCTTTTTGATAAACGTGCCGCTAATCGCCGCTGTTTTGGTCCTGATGCGGTATGTCCCTGAAAGCCTGGACGAAGGGGTCACCAGGCATCTTGATTGGGCCGGGGCTACCCTGGGCGTTATCGGGCTTGGCGGCACGGTCTACGGCCTGATTGAAGGCCCGGCGGCAGGTTGGACCAACTGGCTGGTTCTGACAAGCCTAGCCGTTGGCATTATTGCCATTATTGTGTTTATTGTGGTTGAAGTGCAAGTGACCCATCCCATGATGCCGCTGGCCCTTTTCAAATTGCGCAACTTTAGCGCGGTAAACGTGGTCACTTTCGTGGTCTATTTCGCCCTGTACGGCGGCGGGTTTTTCTTCCCGCTCTATGTCCAGAACACCATGGGCCAGTCAGCCCTGGTCAGCGGGGTAGTCTTTTTGCCAGGCTCGATTTTGATGCTCATTCTTTCGCCCCACGCGGGTAAACTGGCCGGACGTTACGGTTCACGCCTTTTCATGACCATTGGCCCGCTCATTTACACGGTGGGTATGCTGGGCTATCTTTTCCTGCAACCCGATTCAAATCCCTGGCTGGTGATTTTGCCGCTAGCCGCCATTACGGGCCTGGGGCTTTCCCTGACCGTCGCGCCTTTAACCGCAACGGTAATGTCCTCGGTGCCGAGGAATAATTCGGGGGTTGCCTCGGCTATCAACAACGTGGTTTCGCGCATCGCCGCCCTGGTAGCTATTGCCGGATTGGGCATCTTTGTTTCACAGGTCTTTTTGAACAACCTGGCTGACCTTTCGCGCAACCTGCCGCCGGACAAAGCCCACCTGCTTCAACAGGTCGCGGACGCTTCGAGCGGTTCCGGCAACTCGCAGGGTCTTCCGCCCGACCTGGTAGCCGTCAACGCCGCCGCCTATACAACCGCTTTCCATTGGGTTATAGTTATCTGCGCGACCCTGGCTTTTCTGGGCGCGATAATCTCACTGGTCTTTATCCAGAACACGACCCAAAGCCAGGAACAACCTTCAAACCCTCACGCAAAAATTGAGCAGGAGATTACCCATGCTGACCCGCGCCGCCGTGCTGTATGACACCGAAAAACCCCGCCCTTACGCCGGTTCACAACCCCTTGTTATCGAAGAAGTCGAACTGGACCGACCGGGCGAAGGCGAAGTACTTGTGGAAATTGCCGGGGCCGGGTTGTGCCACTCCGACCTTTCGACCCTAAACGGGGCCATTCCCCGGCCGGTCCCCCGCCATTTGGGCCTGCTCGGCCCGGTTCCGGTCATCCTGGGCCACGAAGCAAGCGGCATCGTGCGGGAGGTTGGACCAGGCGTTCGCGACCTGGCCCCGGAAGACCACGTGGTCTTTTCGTTCGTGCCGATGTGCGGCCATTGTAAATATTGCGCTATCGGGCGGCCGGTACTGTGTGTGAAGGGCGGCAAAGCGAACCTGGCCGGGACGCTTTTGCGTAACACTGTCCGGTTTCACAAAGATGGCGGCCCGGTGCTGCATTACCTGGGGGCAGCGGCCTTTTCGCAGTACACCGTGGCGGCCCAGGAGTCACTGGTTAAAATTGATAAAGAGGTTCCCCTCGATAAAGCCGCCCTCTTTGGCTGCGCCATCCTTACCGGGGTGGGAGCGGTCGTCAATACGGCAAAGGTCAGGCCGGGCGAATCAGTAGTAGTTTTTGGCCTGGGCGGGGTCGGCCTTAGCGCGGTTATGGGCGCGAAACTGGCCGGGGCATATCCGATTATCGCGGTTGACACCCAGCCTGCCAAGTTCGAACTGGCTCAACGATTGGGAGCCGGCCATACCCTTAACGCCCTGGATGGCGACCCGGTTAAAGCGGTCAGGGCGCTTACGGGAGGAGGCGTTGATTACGCCTTTGAAGCAGTCGGCAACGCGAAGGTGCTGGCCCAGGCTTACGAGGCCACCCAGCGCGGCGGCACGACCGTCGCCATTGGCATGGCTCCGCCTACTCAGCAGTTGTCGATTCAAGCTTCAAATTTGACTTATATGGAAAAAACCTTGATGGGGTCATTTATGGGGTCGGCGGTGCCTCGCCGGGACATTCCTCGTTACTTAAACCTGTATATGAACGGCAAACTCCCGGTTGACGAACTGGTCAGCCAATACCTGCCCCTGGAAGAAATTAATGCGGGATTCGACCGCCTGGCCGAAGGCGCAACCGTAAGGCAGATTATAAAGTTTTAGTCCTGGGGGCTTTCCGGTTTTTCAAGCTCGACGGCGCTAACATCGGAATGTTTAAGGGTCCGGGCGTTCTCCCGGTGGATAAGCATCACCACGCCGCACAGCGGGTCCGGGCAAACCACCCGGCTATCGGTCTGCATCCAGTCGTTAGGGTGGAGCGGGCGCTGCTTGGCCGGTAGCAGAGGTATGGCCGACTGCAAGGCGTATAAGCAAAAACTTTTCCCGGCTGGCAATTCAATTTTCCCGCCTTTCAGCTCAAAATAATCGCCGGTGCCGTGGTCGCAGGTGCAACGTCCCTGGATTTTTTCAATACTCACCTTCAAATCGTAAAGCTCAAATGTGTCGTCCATACTTTTCCTTTGAATTATTTTACCGGTTAAAGATATAGTACTCGCCAAATAATAGCATGTCAACGAACGATTTATAATTTGATTAGCCGGGTTTAGTTTGGTGGTGCATAATCGTGGTACATAATGGTGGTACATAAAATGAAGAGTTTTTTTGAGCAAGTTTATGGTTTTAGCTGGATGGGTAAAAAAGTTTGCAAGGAACTGGTACTCAAATGCAATCAAAAAACAGAATAGACAATGTCCGTAAAATTGCCGTTTTACGGGCGAACGCCCTGGGGGATTTTCTGCTGTCCTTACCGGCTTTAGAAGCCCTGAGCCAGGCTTATCCGCAGGCTGAAATTGTGCTGTTGGGCCGGGAATGGCACGCCGCTTTTCTAAAAAACCGCCCTGGCCCGGTTGACCGGGTGATACCGGTACCTTATGGCGGCATCGGTGGCGAAGTTGTCGATCAGCAGCCTGACATGACAGCTTTTTTCGAGGCTCTAACCGCTGAAAATTTTGACCTGGCTCTTCAAATGCACGGCGGTGGATATAATTCAAACCCGTTCATTTCAAAACTGGGCGCACGTTACACCGCCGGGTCGCGAGATTTTAATGCGCCGCCGCTTGACCGCTGGGTCCGGTATATGTTGTACCAACCGGAAGTCATCCGTTATTTAGAAATTGTTTCGCTGGTTGGGGCAGAGCCGGTTTCTTACGAGCCAAAAGTTGAAGTTACACCGGTAGACCTGGCCGAATCGCTGGCGGTTGTACCCGAAACTAAAAAGCCTCTTGTCGTAATCCATCCTGGCGCGATAGACCCTCGACGGCGCTGGCCCACCTCCAAATTCGCCGAAGTGGCCGATGCTATTGCCAAAAAGGGCTACCGGATAGCCGTCACCGGGTCCACCGAAGAAATTTCGCTGGTCGAAGCTGTCATCTCCGCGATGCAAGAAGAAGCCCTTGACCTGGGAGGCCAACTCTCACTCAACGGCCTGACCGGACTGCTCTCCCGCTCCACCCTGTTAGTATCCAATGACACCGGGCCAGCCCACCTGGCGAGAGCGGTTGGCGTACCGACCGTTACGCTTTACTGGATCGGTAATCTTATTACAGCGGGGCCGTTAAGCCGGGCTAAAAACCGGCCCCTGGTCGCTTTCCAGATAAATTGCCCTTATTGCGGGGAAGAACAAACTAAAACCCGCTGCGAACATACTTTTTCCGTTGTTAATGAGATAAGCGTCGAGGAGGTATTAAACCAGGCTTTTGACCTTTTGGAAACTCCTGGTTAATCATTTCCGGCCAGAATGTGATTAAAGAAATATAAGACCATGCGTGATTGTAATCACCTTGCGCCTAAGCCGGGGTTTTTCAGGCCTGCCTATGCTATAATTTGGTGGTTAGGCATTTTTTACCTGGGGTCTGGCTTGGGCCTTTTAAAATTATGCAATTATCTTTAAAAATATGGATACAGGATTTTTTAATTAATGAGTAATAACTTTCCCCGGCCTGAGGGCTACCCGTTCGGCCAACCAACGCCGCCGGTTCAGGAGTACCTCAACACGCCACCCCCGAACGTTTACCAGGCTCCCGAAGACCTGCCAGGCGCACCCCAACCGCCCACCCCGCCTC
>CADDZM010000123.1 GCA_902812345.1 Chloroflexota bacterium
GGGTAACGGTGTCCCTGGCGCAACCGTTGGGGCCGCTCCCGCCTCCCCGACCCCGCAGCCTACCGCGACAGCTATCAGTACGGCTGCCCCGACCGCGGCTCCAACGGCCAGACCCGCTAACACGCCTTCCAGCATTCCGCCCGGAGCCCGCCAGATTATAATCAATGGTCCTAACGGGCCCGAAGTTGGCTACCTGGTTGACTTTGACGGTTCGTTCGAGATGAACCGGATGACCCTTGCCCTGGGGCAGATAGCCCGCATCCTTAAAGACCAACGGGTTCCGGCGGGCAGTTACGAACTTAACCAGGTGTCGCTGGAATACGCTAGCGATTTATCAAACATGGCTAACTCGATGGACATGTTCTTCCAGTCGGGGAAAGTTTCCTACCTGGAGGATTTAGCCAATTATTATGATAAAGCAGTCCGGGACCGCGACCGCTGGGCCCAAATTGTGGCTAACGGCTATCCGTTCCACATCATTCTCTAGTTTTAGTGGCAAGTATATGCTTAAAAAGGGCAGCCGGATTGCGCTGCCCTTTTTTTAATTGTTTGATTTTCCGCTCTGGTAGCGCCCGGTCCAAAATGTTATAATTGTAATGTCCCATATATTGGCTCACGCTCGCCGGAACCGGGCAGCCTGAAAGTTTGAGGCCCACCTTGCAAAAACTGGATAACCACCGCCAACCCCCCAAAGCTGGTACGACTTCTCACTTCGGCGCTAATGCCGGTGAAAATGGTCCGGTTAAGGCTACCCCTGAAATTGGGGTTATCTCACGGGACCACTCCCCGCCGCCGCACGATTTCTTAAGCCTTGATTTCCCAGGCGACCCCAAAGAACGACGCCCGCCGTTACTCAAAAAGATGCTGCTGCTAACTTTAATCATTCTGGCAGTCCTGCTTCCTATAACCGCGGCCCTGGGGCTGCTGACCCTTGGCGATGGCATAGGCTCTCTATTCGTTTTTCTGGGGCTTCTCCTGGCTTTCGTCGCCCAGGTGTCGGGGCAGGACCGGGCGGCCTGGTATCTGCTTATCCTCGGCGGAATTTTAGCGCTGCTGGCTCGAAGCTGGTTGAACATCAACGGCGATGTAACCCAACTGGCTTTTAATTATTTTGCGGTGGTTTCCGCCGTAGTGCTGGCCGGGTTAATCATTCACCAGATTGCCCCTTTTGTGGTGACAGGGGTGGCGGTAATTAGTTTTGGGCTGCTTTTCTGGCGGCAGAGCCTTAACTACCCGGCCCAGGTGGCCCTTTTAGCCCAGGTGTTTTTCATGACTACGACCGTTCACCTGCTGGTGGCTTTTATGGCCTGCTTAAACGCCCGCTCCATTCTAGAGGCCTTACGCAGAATGGCCTGGCAAAATGACCGGCTTTTACAGGTTAACCGCCGCATGGAAAAAACCATTTCGCTCACTACCGGCGTGGGCAATTCTATCGGCCAGCTTGCCGCCGAACTCGTCACTATCAGTCAAGAACAGTCGGAACGCGCCCATACTCAGGCCCAA
This sequence comes from Chloroflexota bacterium, assembly GCA_902812345.1. Taxonomy (GTDB): domain Bacteria; phylum Chloroflexota; class Chloroflexia; order Chloroheliales; family Chloroheliaceae; genus 54-19. The sequence goes on from CADDZM010000123.1 coordinate 1,504, forward strand.
TCGGTGGTTATTGTGACCAGTACCCTCGAAGAATTGAGCGCGACGGCCCGCCAGGTCGCCGAAGTAGCCGATAACGTTTACCTGGCGACCGAGCAAGCCCTACATACCGCGGAGACCGGCGGTAAAGCGGTAGGTTTCGGCATTGACAGCGTCGCAACCCTCACCGACCAGATTGAAACTATCAGCACGATTGCCAACGAGCTTGGTCGCCAATCCCGGCGTATCAGTGAAATCGTGGAAACGATTACCGAACTGGCCGAGGAAACCAATCTCCTGGCCCTGAACGCGACTATCGAAGCGGCGGGAGCCGGGGAGTTCGGGCGGCGCTTCGCAGTGGTGGCCCAGGAAGTGCAGTTTTTAGCAACCCGCAGCCGGGCCGCCAGCCGGGATGTGCAGAATATTTTAGGCCAGATTCGGACTTCGATAAATAATACCCTGAAAGCTACGAATGAAGGCCTTAACCTGGCCCACCGCATGAGTGAGGTTGCCAGCCAGGCCGGGGAAGCCCTCGAACAGATTATTGAAAATGTCGAGGGAACAACCTACCTGGCCCGGCAGATAAACCTCACAACCCAGCAGCAGCGGACAGCCACCGACCAGGCCGTTGAAATGATAAGGCAGGTAGCGGGAACCTCGCGAGAAGCAACCGCCCGGACTCAGCAGTTGCTCCTGGCCAGCGACCGCCTAAACCAGACCGCGGCCAGTCTGCGCCTCGACCTATCCGACCCGGATCCCCCGAAAGCTGAAACTTAGCGGCGGGTTGCGCGTATATTTGACGAAATAGTTGACGGTTTAATCTCAGGTAAGAGTGGAAAATTAAATTATGGATTTTAATCCCTATAAAGTTTTAGCGGTTGACCCCAGCGCCGACCCCGACGTGATAGCCGCGGCATACCGGGCCTTGAGCAAAAAATTTCACCCCGACATTAATAAAACGCCCGAAGCCGAAGCTAAAATGCGCGATTTGAACCGGGCTTACGATATTTTGAAAGACCCGGCCCAGCGCCGCCAGGTTGATGCTGACCTTGCCCGGTCCGCCGGTTCGGGCAGCTATACTTCACGGAGCAGTTCGAGCGGCTACGGGACGCGTCCCGCTTCCACCTCTTACGGCTCGGCTACCTCGCGGCCCCGCCCCTCGGCTTCATCGAGTTCGTCGCGCAACACCGGGCCGGATTGGTCCGGTTTTAGTGACTCCCTTCGCAAGAGCGCGGAAAATATCTATAACAATGTCCGCAACGCCGTAGACGATATCAAACCGAACCCGCCAAACGACACGACCCTCTATTTATTGCAAAAACGGCTGGAAGATTCAGCTTCCGGCAAGAAAATCAAGGTCCAGGTTTACTACGAAGGCCCGGGCAACCGCAAGATTTGTAACGTCCAGGCCAGCGCCCCTAACCAACGCGGCCAGGTTACTACCGGCGAGGTTTACCTGGATAACGCCGGTATGTTCGACCTGACCCTGGCCGTTGCCGAGGCCGAGCGGACCCTCCAGGAAGCGACCAGGCCGATTGAGATGCACGCCGACCACGACGTTTATTTCCGCCAGGCCGTGCGGGGTCTGGGCAAGACTTATATCGCCATTGAGATTATCAAGAAAACGCGCAGCCCTGAAAAAGAAGCTTTGCTGTTGATTGGCGAAAAAAACGCCCGGACCGAGCGGGATGGGGTAATTTCTACCCAATCGCTGACCCGCTTGCAGCAGATTGACCGCATCTTTAAAACCGCCTTAGAGGCAATGCGCTAACGCCCAGATCCTCTGTAAAAAAAGCCTTTTCTTTTTACAAAGTAAACCCCGTTTTAAAAAACCCGGTTTTATTTTGATGTTAATCCCGCCATCAGGCCGGGAATTTCAGCCAGCAGTTCGCGGGCCAGGAAGCCAAGCGGCCCCACCCGGGCAGCCAGCTTATCCCCCGCGCTGCCGTGCAGGTAGACCGCCCAGGCCGCCGCCTGGATAGGGGGTGCGCCCCGGGCGGCCAGACCCGCCACAATACCCGAAAGGGTATCCCCGGAACCGGAAGTCGCCAATCCAATGTTGCCCGTGCGGTTCAGGTACATTTCGCCATCCGACCCGGCAATAAAGGTGTTAGAGCCTTTAAGAGCGACCACGGCCTGGAAGAAATTGGCCGCCTGCCGGGCAATTTCTGCCGGGTCGCGCAGGATTTCACCCTTTTCCAGCCCGAGAAGGTGCGCCATTTCCCCGGCATGAGGCGTTATAATGCCCTGGCAGCCGTGTTCGCGGAATAGCCCCGGGCTATCTTTTAGGCAGCTAAACCCCTCCGCGTCAAGTATAACCACCGTCTTACCTTGCTCCAGGCCTTTCAGAATGCCCTCGACCAGCCTGCCGACCGCCTCAGCCTGGACCATGCCCGGCCCCACCAGCAGAGCGTTAGCCGCCTTAGCTTTTTCCAGGATGGTCGGCAGGGCCGCTTTATCTACCCCGGCCTCTTTTGTTTCGGGCAGAGGAAAAACCAGGCTTTCAGGGATAGCCACCGCCACATTCTGCTGGATGCTGGCGGGCGTGCCGATTTGAAGTTTACCGGCCCCGGCCCGTAAAGCCCCCGTAGCGGCCAGGATTACCGCCCCCGGCATCTCCGCAGACCCGCCCACTATCAGGGCGCGGCCCCGGTCTTCCTTGTCGCCCGCTTCGTCCGGTTGAGGGAGCGGCCAGCTTTTTAGAAATTCCGGGGTCAGCAGTTCCGCCTCAGGTCCGGCCTGCCCGGGCTTATTTTGGGGCGACTGGGGCATCTTGTTCCCTCGTTACCGGCTCGCCCGCTTCTTCCAGCGGAGCCACAAAGTTGAAAAGGTTTAGTTTTAGCTTGCCGTGCTGGCCGAGAGCCTCGTCAAAGCAGTAAGACGTGACCGAGCAGTTGGCCACATCGTGCTGGTGGTCAATCCCCAGGATTTGTTCCTCGTCGAGCCGTTCGAGCAGATAACGAAAACACAGCACCACGACAGTATGGCATACAATCAGAACGCGTTCGCCCCGGTGTTCGCGGGTGATAGTGTCAATAACGCTGCGCAGCCGCAAAATAACATCGCACCAGCTTTCGCCCCCGGGCGGCCGGTAGTAGAATTTACCCAGAGACTTGCGCATTTTTGCCTGGTCGGGATACTGCTGTTCTATGCCCATTGTGGTCAGGCGGTCGAGAATACCAAACTCCCGTTCCCGCAGCCGCTCGTCCACCACGATTTGTAAATCGGTATAATTTTCCCCGGCGGCGGCAACCAGGTCGCGAGCGGTTTGTTTAGCCCGCAGGTAAGACGAGCAAAGGACCGTTGTCGGTTTCTGGTCGTTGGGTAAAGCCCCAAACCAGCGCCCTACCGCCTGGGCCTGGTGGTGGCCGAGGTCGGATAGCGGCACGTCCATGTCGCGGCCAGCCTCAATCTCAATAAATGGTTTCCCCTCGGCATGGGCCAGGTCGCGCGCGACATTTCCGGCGCTCTCTCCGTGACGGACGATATAGATGAAGTCCGGCCATTTCTGCTGTTCTAACATTCTTATCCTCGCCTGTAATATCTATAAATATTTTTATGCCTTCTCATATAAGCTTTTTATAAGTCCTGCACCTCAAACCGTTCTTTGGTTTTAACTTCCTGATAAAATAATTAGTAGAAAATTATTAGAAGAAGGTGATATTTGTATAAAATTTCACACATCTTGCCGAAAATGGCGTATAATATTCTTGCATTTCTCAGGCCACCGGACTGCCGCCGGTTGGTCCTGGCACAACATTTGATGACAAAAAATCTGTCCTACCCAACATCGAGACTCCGGCAATTCAGCTTTTTCTGGCTAGAAAGTAACAAATGAATATGCAGAAAATTTTAGTGGTTGACGACGAACCGCAAATCAATGATTTTTTGCGGAGGGGTCTTAGCTATAAAGGCTTTGAGGTTGCCGCCGTATTAAGCGGTGAAGATGCTTTGAACTCGGCCAGGGATTTCCCGCCCGACCTGGTTGTGCTCGATATTATGCTGCCTGATATGACCGGCTACGAGGTCTGCCGCCGCCTCCGGGCCAGCGGTGACCGCAACCTGCCCATTTTAATGCTCACCGCCAGGGATGACCTCTCGGATAAAATAACCGGCCTGGACTGCGGGGCCGACGACTATATCACCAAGCCTTTCGCCTTTGAAGAACTGCTGGCCCGCATCCGGGCGAACCTGCGCCGGGTGGAACACCAGAACCGGCCTAACCGCAAGCTCGAAGTGGGCGACCTGGTAATAGACCCGGCTATCCGCGAAGTGCGCCGGGCCGACCGCCTGGTAGAACTCACTTCCCGCGAGTTCGATTTGCTCGAACTTTTAACCCGCCACCAGGGCCAGGTGCTTACCAAAGAAATTATTTTCGAGCGTATCTGGGGTTACGACAACGAATCCGGTATCGAAGTTATCAAGGTTTATATCAATTATTTGCGCTCCAAGCTCAATGCGGGCGGCAAGCCGGACATGATTCACTCGGTGCGCGGCATTGGCTACATCTTAAAACCGTGAAACCTTTACTCTTAAACGTTTTACGGAGGAACGGTTAAAGTATCCCGGAGAAGCCATATGCAGAAGCCATCTAACGAAGCAAAAAGCTCGTCAATAAACTCGTTGGAAACCCGCGGCGGCATTCCCCGCCTCCATTCTTTGCGGTCCCGCCTGGTTTTGTGGAATGTGCTGGTAATGCTGGTGATGCTTTGCCTCATGGGTTTCGTGATGTACACCATGGTTATCGAACGCATGATTTCAGAGGTGGACGACCATTTGCGTTTACAGGCCCAGGAGCTTGAGGCGGCTACCCGCATGTGGACCGCTTCCAGCCAGCCCTATGACGATGCCTTTTTCCAGCGCCTCGTGCAGGGCCACAAGGGCGACGAGTTTAACCAGGAACAGGTTGCCATCAAGCTGATTGACTGGCACAACGGCCAGACCCTGGCCCGTTCGCCTAACCTCGCCCAGGAGAAACTTGCTTTCCAGCTTTCCGACCTGGAAACGACTGACCGGGGCGAGGGCGTTACCGTGACCAGGCAAGACGACACCGGCCGCCAGGTGCGCCTTTTGACGTTTTCGCTTAAAGACGAACGCGGCCAGTTCCTCGCGATTGCCCAGGTCAGCCAATCCATGGAGTCTATTGAGCATACCCGGTTGGTAATTATTACCGCCATCATGCTCTGCTGCTTGATGGCGACGGTGTTGGTCTACGCGGTTGGTTACTGGTTGTCGAGCCGGGAACTTCAACCCCTCAGCCTGCTTTCCTCGACTATGCAAAGTTTGAGCGAAACTAAACTCCAGGAGCGGCTCCCCGACCCAAAGCCAGGCTCCGAAGAAGCTCAAAACCTGACCGATGCTTTCAACCAGATGCTCGAAAGGCTGGAAAACGCCTTTTCCTTGCAGCGTTCGTTTGTGGGCGATGTTTCGCACGAACTGAGAACCCCTCTAACGGCTATCCGGGGCCAGGTGGATGTGCTTTTGATGGACCCAACCCTGCCCGGACAGGCCCGGGCAGACGTGCAGCAGATTAGCGGCGAATTGGGCCGGATGTCCCGGTTGGTGAGCAACCTGCTGGCCTCGGCCCGGGCCGAAGCGGGGATTTTGCCCCAGTTGTACCCCTCCCGCCTGCCCGTAGAACTGGACGAGGTGCTTTTCGAGATAGCCCGGCAGGGCCGCTTTTTAAACCCCCGCGTCGAGCTTGCCCTCGGTTCCCTGCCGCAACTACAGGTGCCGGGTGATAGCGATTTGCTGCGCCAGTTGTTGTTGAATTTAGTTGATAACGCCATGGCCTATACCCCCGCGGGTGGCCGGGTCACCCTTGAAGCCGCCCAAAGCGAAGACGGGCAGAACGTCGTTATTACGGTAAGCGATACAGGTAAAGGGATTTCGCCGGAAGATTTGCCCCATATCTTCGAGCGGCATTTCCGGGCCGACCCCGGCGGTACCAAAGTCGGGTCAGGGCTGGGTTTATATATTTCTTGCTTGATTGCAAAAGCCCACGACGGCTGGATTGAAGTAACCAGCAGCCCCGAACAGGGCAGCCGGTTTAGCCTTTGGCTCCCCTCCGGAAATCTAAACCAGCCCGGCGCAAACCGCAAAAGGCTGCTTTCACTTGCTAACGCCGTAACTATCAAATTATATGAAGAAGCTTTAAATTAGTTTAATCCCCTGGGTTCCGTAAGGTGGGCCGTAAGATAGCGGCGGTATATTGAGGATTAAATCAAAAGTAAGACCTGGTAGTTTCTTTAACCGGCTGAGCTTGAAGAACGCCAGGTTTTCTCTTTGTATAAAAAGGGTCAAGAGCCGGGATAATAGCCCCGGCCGGGAAAACTCCCCCCAATATCTCATCACAATGTAACAGGCCAGTAATATTAGATTAATATTGACTCGGTATAATAACAATAATTAAACTATAGTCGAAACCGGTTTTGGGTAGAGTGGCGTATTTAAAGGCCCTAAAAAGGTATATTCAAAGCCAGGATAAGGTTTCAAATCAGGGAAAATAGAAGAACGGTCAGGGATTAAAAGTGATTTACTGCAAGGATAGCCGCGAATTGGGCTATAAAGAACTGGTAAAAATAGCAATGCAGCTTAACTCGGAAACGGATTTAAACCATCTGCTGCAAGTTATTGTTCAAGAAAGTAATGCCCTGGTGCAGGCCGAGCGGACCGTTCTTTTTCTGCTAGACCAGGAGCAGCACGAAATTTATGCCAAGGCCTGGTCCAGCCCGGACGACCGCGAAGTGCGGTTGCCGGTCGGCCGGGGTATCGCCGGGATGGTCGCTTTTAACGGCGAGCTTATCAACCTCCGGGATGCCCAGAATGACCCCCGCTTCAGTGACGGAATGGTGGGCTATACCGCTCACTCCCTGCTGACCGTAGCCTTGAAGACCAGTTCCGGCGCGATTACCGGCGTCCTGCAGTGTCTTAATAAAAATTCGGGCGGCTTCGAGGAAGCCGATGAAGAAATATTGACCGCCTTTTGTGAACTGGCCGGTCTGGCTATCGAACGCACCACTTTTGCCCTCGAACAAAAACGCCTTAGCGCCCAGTTAATTTTCCAGGCCAACCACGATGCCCTGACCGGGTTGCCCAACCGCCTCATGCTCGAAGAAAGCCTGGCAAAGGCTTTGAACGATGCCAACCGCAAGAAACACCAGGTGGCCGTACTGTTCATTGACCTCGACCGCTTCAAGATGATAAACGACTCGCTGGGCCACACCGTCGGCGATGCCCTTTTGCAGCAGGTAGCCCACCGGTTGCAGGGTGGCGTGCGCTTTACCGATATTGTTGCCCGCCAGGGCGGCGACGAGTTCGTAATTGTTTTAAGCGTGGTCAAGAACCTGCAAAGCGTCACCCGGATTACCGAGAATTTACTCAAAGCCCTCTGCGAACCTTTTATCGTTAGCGGCCAGGAGTTGTACATCAGCGCCAGTATCGGTATCTCCCTTTACCCCACTCACGGCGCTTCCGTTACAGAGATTTTGCGCCACGCCGATAACGCTATGTACAAGGTTAAAGACCAGGGCAAAAACAGCTACCAGTACTTTGTGCACGAGATGGACGAATCCGAGCAGCGCCGGTTGTGGCTGATGACCCAGTTGCATAAAGCGCTCGAACTCGGCGAACTGCTCCTTTATTACCAACCGCAAGTCGAGATTGAGAACGCCCGCCTGGTCGGCATGGAAGCCCTTATCCGCTGGAACCACCGTGACCTGGGCCTGGTAGCGCCCGGCGAGTTTATCCCGCTGGCCGAAGAAACCGGCCTGATTATTCCAATCGGCGCCTGGGTTATCGAGGAAGCCTGCCGCCAGGCCAAAGACTGGCAGAACCGGGGCTTGCCGCCCGTCCGGGTATCGGTAAATGTTTCGGCCTTGCAGTTTGGCCGGGAAGATTTTATTGAAACCGTCCTCCACGCCCTTCATAAAAGCGGCCTCGAACCCCGGTGGCTGGAACTCGAATTGACCGAAGGTTTGCTCCTTGGCGACACCTATTCGATTACCGCCAAACTGTACCAGTTAAAGGAAATCGGGGTTTACCTGGCTATTGACGACTTTGGCACCGGCTATTCCTCGCTGCGCTACTTGCAGCAGTTGCCGATTGACACCCTTAAAATTGACCAGTCGTTCGTCCGGACGCTCGGCACGCCCCAGGAAACCCCCAAGACAAAAGCCTTGCTGAAAACCATTGCTATGTTAGGGTATAATTTGGATATGCGAGTGATCGCTGAAGGCGTCGAAACCTACCAGCAACTTGCTTACCTGGAAGAAATTGGCTGCCAGGAAATTCAAGGCTATCTTATCAGCCATCCGTTAAAAGTACAGGAATTTGAAAGTTTTATCCGGCAGCCGGGAGGGCTGGTTGCCAGCCTAAAAAAGTTTGGACCGGGGTATAATATTACTTCAATTCAAAGGACGGCTTAAACCACTACTTGAAACTTTTTCAGGTCGTCCCATTTCTTCAAGGGTCAGGTTTGGCGCCCCGGCCCGGTTCAGAAAGACAGACCCCAATGGTACCAGTTCAGGGTAAAGGTATCAATAACAAGTCTTTTCTCTTTACCTCTATTGAAAATACCTCCGACCGCTGGAAGCAAGACCCTACCGGCATGCAAATGACGGTCAGCCAGCATGACAGCCTTACCCAGACTATTGTCCGGGAAAACGGCGGGCGTGTTTTCAAAATAACCGGGGACAGCTTTTTTTGTATCTTCGATTACCTGGATACCGCCCTTGGCTGCGCCCTCACCCTCCAACAACGCCTCGCCACAGAACCCTGGAACCAGCCCGCCAATCCCCTTAAAATTGGAATTGTAATAAATACCGGCAGCGCCGGCGAACAGGATGGCGAATACCGGGGCGAGGTCATTGACCGCACCACCGCTTTGCTGGCCGTGGTAAACGGCGGCCAGATTTTGCTTTCCCAGGCTGCTGCCGGCCTTGCCAGGGCCAGGTTTGACGATGCCCTGGTCTTTGTGGACCTCGGCAAACATCTCCTCAACGATTTGTTGGAGCCGGAACCCATTACCCAGGTTAACCGCCCGGGTGACGCCGCCGATTTCCCGCCTCTTAAAAGTCTCAATAATTACCCCCACAACCTGACCGCCCAGAATACCCCTTTGCTGGGCCGGGAAACCGAAATTATCCAGGCTTCCCGGATGGTCCTGAGCGGCCACAACCACTTGCTGACCCTGTTTGGACCGGGCGGGACCGGCAAAACCCGCCTGGGCCTGCAAATCGCAGCCCGCCTCATGCCTGAATTTAAAAATGGCGTTTTCTTCGTGGACCTCAGCCCCCTTCACTCCCCCTTGCAGGTAGCCCAGGCTCTGGTGGCCGTGCTGGGCCTTAAAGAAGGCATCGGCAACGCCAGGGGCCAGTATTTGCGGCTGGAAGAAACCCTTAAAACCTACCTGAAGCCCCGGCGGGTGCTGCTGGTGCTGGATAATTTCGAGCACGTGCTGGATGCTACCTCCCTGGTCAACCAGTTCTTAGGTGCCGCCCCAGACCTGCGCATTATTGTAACGACCCGCAGCGTCCTAAAAGTTTACGGAGAGCAGGAATTTGCGGTGCTGCCCCTCAAACTGCCGGACCCCCGGCGGCTGCCGCCGGTCGAAGATTTAGCCGGGTATGCCGCCATCGGCCTTTTCGTGCGGCGGGCCCAGCAGGCCCAACCCGACTTCACTCTTACAGCGGAAAATGCCGGGGCGGTCGTGGATGTCTGCCGGGCCCTGGATGGTTTGCCCCTGGCTATCGAACTGGCGGCGGCCCACGCCAATACCCTCACCCCCCAGCAGATACTCGACCAGTTGACTTTGCGGTTGGGCTGGCTGGATGACCCCGGGGCGAACCTGAACCGGCCCCTCCGCCAGCAATCCCTCTACGAAGCCATTGCCTGGGGCTACGATTTGCTGGAAGAAAATGAGCAGGTTATTTTTACCCGGTTGGCCGTCTTTGCGGGCGGCTGCACCCTGGAAGCCGCTGAAGCGGTCTGCGACCCCGATTTGACCGGCGAGATTGACGTGCTGGAAGGCCTTACCCGGCTTTTGAATAACAGCCTCCTGCGACAGCTTGAAGGTGTAAACAGCGAACCCCGGTTTACCATGCTTCAGACCATTCACCAGTACGCTTTGGAAAAGTTGCAGGAGCGGGACGAGGAAGAAGAGGCGCGTAACTGGCACGCCCACTATTTTGCCGAGATGGTCGAGGAAGCCAGTCCCAAGCTGACCGGCCCGGAGCAGGCGGCCTGGTTCCGGCGCTTCGAACTGGAAAACGAGAACTTGCGCGGCCTGATGGAATGGTCCTTGAGCGGGGATGACCCGGAAAAAACCGAGCAGGTCTTGAAAATTAGCAACGTTTTGTGGCGCTACTGGGCTGCCCAGGGCTACCAGAGCGAGGGGCTGGGCTGGTTGGAAGCGGCTTTTAAAAAGAGCGGCGATTTTGAGAAGGACTTGCTGGCCCAGGCTTACAATGTCGCCGGCCTTATGAGCCGGGACCAGTTCGACTATCCAAAGGCCATTGAGTTTTTCCAGGCCGGTCTGGCCTTGCAGCGGCAGCTTGGCGATAAAGCCGGGATTGCGGACGGCCTGCACTCCCTGGGCGTGGTTGCCGCTTACCTGGGTTACTATGCCGAAGCCGTCACTTATGACCAGGAAGCGATGACCTTGCGGCGCGAGTTAAACGACCAGCGGGGGCTGGCCCTTTGTTTAAGTTTCCTGGGCGCCCTCAAAACCAGCCAGGGCGAATACGCCCCGGCCAGCCAGTTTTACGAGGAAGGTTTGCGCCTGTTGCGTGGTCTGGGCGATTTGCGGATGACCGCCTTGCTGCTCAACAACCTGGGCTATTTACGCCTATCCCAGGCCCAGCCAGGACAGGCCCGCCCCTATTTCGAGGAAAGCCTGGCCTTACGGCGCGAATTACACGACCGCTCCGGAACAGCCGGCTCTATTTTAGGTCTGGCCGACGCATTTTCGGCGGAAGGCAATTCCAACCAGGCTATCAAGCTCTACACCGAAAGTTTCCAGCTTTCCAAAGAGACCGGCGAAAGCCTTAACCTGGCTTTTTGCCTGGAAGGTATTGCCCGGATTCTTAGCCGGGAAGGCCAGTCTAACCTGGCAGGTTTTGTCTTCGGAGCCTCCGAGGCGTTCCGCGAGGTGATTAATACCCCCCTTCAGCCCAGCGAACTGGTCGGATATAACGAAGCCCTGGCCCAGGCCCGCCGCCATTCGGACCCGGCCACTTTCGAGAGCGCCTGGGTTGCCGGGCGGGCCGTCACGCCCGATGAAGCCCTTAAAATATCCCTCGACTCAGTACCCTCCTCTATCTACCAACCGGCCCAGGCCTAAACCCAATCCTTTCCCGCTCTAACTTTACAGTCCTTTTCTTTACCTGTCCCGCCCCGAAACCCCTTCTTTTATACCCACTCCCTTAAGTAATTTTCTTACTATCTTATTAATATAGCTAGATTTTCTAATCTAAGCTTAATTGCGTATTGACTTTTTAGCCCGTATATACTAAAATCCCTTTACAACTATCTGTATCAATTATATTAACTAAAACTTGACTAACTTAGTCAACATCACAGCCCGGTACAGATGCTCATCTTAGAAAATTACATATATTATAAGGACCATACCTAATGACAGCTTTTTTAGTAGTGGTAAATATCGCAGGGCTGCTCGCGCTTGTCGGTTTGCTGGCCTTTTTACAGGTTAAACACGTTTCATTTGCCAAACGCGTTTTCCTGGCCCTGGGCCTGGGAATTCTTTATGGGGCAATTCTCCAGTACACCTACGGCGCAACCAGTGACGTTATAAAGAATTCGGTAGACTGGTTTAACGTGGTCGGCAACGGCTATGTCAAACTCCTTCAAATGATTATTATTCCCCTGATCCTCGTCTCGATTATTTCCGGCATTATAAACCTTCAAAATGGCAAGTCCCTTGGAAAGATTAGCGCCTTTACCATTGGTACCCTGCTGGCGACCGTGGCGATTGCCTCAGTCGTGGGTATCACCATCGCCCTGATTTTTGGTCTTAACGCGACCGACATCGTGGCCGGAAAGGCCGAACTGGACCGGGGGAACACCCTCAATAACACCCTGGGCGACCTCAGCAAGACCTCTTTCGCGGCCCGCTTGCTCGATTTGTTGCCGGCGAACCCCTTCCAGGATATGACCGGAGCCCGCCCAGGCTCAACTATCGCGGTAGTTATATTCGCCGCCTTTATCGGGGTAGCCGCTCTCAAAAGCCGCAAGAAATACCCGGAGCAAATCGACTCCTTCCAGAACTTTGTAGGCGTGGCCTATGTTATCGTAATGCGCGTGGTCCAGATTGTGTTGCGGCTGACGCCTTTCGGCGTGCTGGCGATTATGACCAGGGTGGTAGCCACGACAAGCCCGAATGCTATCTTGAAGCTCATTAAGTTCGTAGGCGCTTCGTATGTCGCCCTGGCGATTATGCTGGCTATTCACCTGCTCATCCTGGCCTTCTTCCGGTTGAACCCGGTGACTTATCTCAAAAAGGCCTTCCCGGTCCTTTCCTTCGCCTTTAGCTCCCGGTCAAGCGCCGCGACCCTCCCGCTTACCATCGAAACCCAGAACCGCAAGTTTGGCGTGGATATCGGCGTAGCGAATTTTGCCGGAACCTTTGGCACTTCCATCGGGCAGAACGGCTGCGCCGGGATTTATCCTTCCATGCTGGCCATTATGATTGCCCCGACTGTCGGCATCAACCCGCTTGACCCGACCTTCCTGATTAGCCTGGTGCTGGTAGTGGTGGTTAGTTCCTTCGGTATCGCCGGGGTGGGCGGTGGCGCAACCTTCGCTTCGCTGGTAGTGCTGTCGTCAATGGGCCTGCCCGTAGCCCTGGCCGGACTGCTGGTTTCGGTCGAGCCGCTGATTGATATGGGCCGGACCGCTGTGAATGTCAGCGACTCGATGATTTCGGGCCTGGTCACGGGCCGCATCCTCAAGAAGATTGATGTCGCGGTCTACAACAGCTTCGACGAAGATACCGGGACCGGCGAAGTTATCAAAGACACCGAGCCTGAAGAAACCAGGGAGAAAGTTTCGAGCGGCAAGCCCCTCTTCGCCTAGTTCTTCAAACCTTTTAGAAGTTTCAAAAGGCCAATTTTCCAGTTTTGAGGAAAGTTGGCCTTTTTACTTGCTTAAATTCCCCTGATTGACAACTGAACCGTCTGGACGGTATACTAAAAAGTAATGAAGAAAAATACTTTACAGACGAATACCCGCCACCAAATCCTGGCGGCCGCCAACCAGCTCGTCCTGGCGCAAGGAGTGGCCCACCTGACTCTTGAAGCGGTAGCAAAAAAAGCCGGGGTGAGCAAAGGTGGCTTGCTCTATCATTTCCCGAATAAAGAAGACCTGATTAAAGGGCTAATCGAACAGCTTAACGGCCAATTCGAGGGTGAAGTCGAGCGGCACCTTACCCTGGAACGGGCCCGTCAGCCCGTCACATCAGGCCGCTCTGAAACGCCCCAAAAGCAGCCCGCCGGTAGCTGGTTGCGGGCCTTTGTCCGGGCGACCTTCGCCGGTAACAAGCTGGAAAACGACTGGCTCGGCAGCAGCGCCGCCATCCTGGCCGCCATCGCCACCAACCCCCAACTGCTGGAACCCCTCCGCAAAAGTTTTGCCCTTTACCAGCAGCAGGCCGAACAGGACGGCCTTGACCCCGCCCTGGCGACGATTATCCGCCTGGCCGCCGACGGCCTCTGGCTGGCCGAACTGTTTGAACTCGCTCCGCCCGGCGGCGATTTGCGAGAACAGGTGGAGCGGCGGTTGTTAGCTATGACCGGAAATTCGCCGGGCCAGGAAACACCGGGCCGGTAAGCCCGCATTTTTAATTCGTAACTATTTAGCCCCCGGCTTTAAGTTGTGAGAGGGAATTATTTTCCCGACTGCTTCTCCAAATATCGGAAATGCAATTCCCTCCCCAGGTGAACAGTTACTTTAATTTTTAGAAAGAGTGTGATTTTATGAACTGGACCCTGGTTATCGTGGCCGGAGTGTTTGAAGTGGGTTTCGCCCTTTGCATGAAAGAGAGCAAAGGCTTTACCCAGCTATGGCCCGCAGTGGGAATGATTGCCTTCGGCGCGGCCAGTTTTATCATTTTGAACCTGGCCCTTAAAGATTTGCCGGTCGGGTCGGCCTACGCGGTCTGGACCGGGATTGGCGCCGCCGGAACCGCTATTTTAGGCATAATCTTACTGGGCGAAGCCCTAACTTTAATGCGGCTGCTTTCGATAGCTTTTATCGTGGTAGGAGTTATCGGGCTGCAACTGGCGGGCAGCGGTCACTAAATTTCTACTGGCTGCGGGCCGCTTTTCGCGCTTCCGCCAGGCGGTAACTTAAAGCCGCCTGCTGCAACCTTTCCTGGCCCGGCCCGTGAACCTCACCCCATTCCCCCGCACAACCGCCGTCAGAGGATAGACCAGGCTTTCCTCGGCCCCGGCCAGGTCTTCCGCCGCTCCGTAAGCCTGTCCCGCCGCCAGCGTTAAATCAGAAAGCCAGAGTTGCCCGGCGGCCATTTCCCGGTTTCGCATAAGCGCCTTAAACCGGGCCGGGGAACAGTGCCGCCCGCTATCAAGCGCAATCCCCGCCCCCTCGAAAGCCGCCGCCCGGCCCAACTCTCTTTGCCAGTCTTCCACGGGGCCATTCTCCGCCAGTCCAACCCGCGCGATAATCTCACGGCTGGCCCCTTTACCGCCTGCCCCCGCCAGGGCCACCTCTAAAGGTAAAACCTCGTAAAAGTTAATCGAAGGCCAGCGCTCGAACACCTGGAAACCCGCTTCGGCCTGCGCAAATACCGCTAAACGGTCCAGGTAGCCCGCTTCGTGGCAGATTGCCCCGGTCAGCCCGGCTTTTTCAGCCCTGTTCAATGGCCGGTCGCTCTCCACAAACAGGTGCCACAACCCGCCTGGATTCGGTTCCGATAGGGTCGTAAGGGCCGCTTTCGCCGCTTCCAGTGCCCCTGTATGACCCGCGCCCAGTTTGAGCCATAGCGTTACCTGGCTGGCTAATTTCCGGCTTAACTCCCTTAATTCCGGCCAATCCCCGCTGTTCCCCGCCTCTGACCCGTTGCCATCTCCTACCTCCCCCGGTTGTGAAGAATTATTGGGGATATGT
>CADDZM010000124.1 GCA_902812345.1 Chloroflexota bacterium
CTCCAAACATTATGAGGGGAGTTGTAAAGGTTACTTCGCCGATTGCAAACCTGGTACGACTGGCCGCCAACTTTACCGGGTCAGTGCCAGCCAGTATAACGAACTGGTCTACCAACAGGTTTTCCCTTTAATTATCCTACGGTGAAGTTCTTGGCCGCTTTTGAAATTCGCTGTCTGATGGCGTTGGTCTCAGTCTCTTCAAATGCTACTACTTCGGGCGCACAGGGAAGGCGAAAACGAGTATGGTCATGGTAGAGTATGGTTACAAGGGTGCCAAGCGGTACGCCCTCGGAATTATGCACCACGCTCCACATCCAGCGTTGTCGTGCGTCAGCTGACCCCCACTCAAGCGAAAAGGCCAGTTTACCAGGGAAAGCCGGGGCGGAAGCAAATCCGGCCCCACTAAGTTGTTGCTGCACGGGATTAAAAAGGCTTCGAGCATACTGCCCGTAGGCTCCGTCACCGGTCTCGTCATAAAGCTTGACTAATCTCTCCCGCTGACGGTTTAACACCCCTTCCCACTCCCCGGCCAGGTACTTGCCAATGTACTCTGCCAGGGTGTAGATAGTGATATTTTCGTAAGTGTCCAGATACTCGACAAGTGAGGTCATAAAAAAACTCCTTTTTTGCACTTTTAATAAAGTTCTCTTTACCGCCAGTGGCTACTACCCTTTTGTGACCAACCGGCTAAGAAATGCCTTCTACTTCTACATCCTATTTTTGTGAGGAATGCCGGGTAAGGTGCTGGCTTACCTCCCACAGTCGCGCGGCCAACTCCCGGTTATACGTCGCCGGGTGTGAACGGGCTTGATGGCATCCCTTAAAATACTTCCCACTTACCTCAGTAAGCTCCGGGGAAGTTGCCAGGTAAATTGGTACTCTGGCGCCTTCCACCGGACGGCTGAAAAAGAAACGGGTCATAAGGCGAAAGGGCAGAGGAAAATCCCGCGAAAGACCGGTTGCTACCAGCCCTGGGTGCAAACAGTTAACACTTATACCACTACCAGCCAATCTTTGGGCCAGTTCGTAGCTAAAGACAATCAGGGCAAACTTTGAGCGGGCATAAGCTCGCATTCCGTTCCACTTTTTTTCATTTCCCAGGTCATTAAAGTCGACTGGCTGGTGCTGGTCGGAGACAACGTTAATAATTCGGGCAGAACGGCTTTGAATGACAGACGCAACTAAAAGATTTGTAAGTAAAAAGGGTGCAAGATAATTAACCGCGAAAGTTGTCTCGATCCCGTCTGCGGTCAGGGTACGCCGGGGACTCGCCACCGCTGCATTATTTATAAGTACATCCAGCTGAGGGTAAATTTGCCGGATGGTGGTGGCCAGTTTGTGAATGTCCGCCTGCCGTGCAAGGTCAGCTATGAGTAAATCAACTTCACTGTTGCCACTCTTCAGGATAACAGTGTCACGAGCGGCTTCGCCGGCTCCCTGATTACGGCAAACCATTACTACTTTTGCCCCCAGGTTTGCCAGGCCACTAGCTGTCTCAAGCCCGATCCCGGAACTGGCCCCGGTTATAAGGCAAACTTTTCCTGCCACCGTCCACCTTGCCATTTAGCGCCTCTTTTCTTTAAGCAAACTCTTACAGTTCATTTAAATTCTCTTCGGTGAATTGTTTTAGTAAAGTCTCAGCCCAGTGCCGTTCCTGTTGCCAGTGGCTCCGGGTGTGCTCAACTGCCCCAAGCAGGTCGTGCAACTGGGCGGGCGACATTGAGTAGAGGACGCTATCGCCAGTTTGCATTTTAGCCAGCTCCCCGGCTCTGGCTGAACCATAGTTAATCAGGCTCTGGCAGTATTCGATATAATGCTCAACCAGCTGCACCTTCTGGGCTGATTTTAAAAAAGAAAAGCGGGCAACTTTGTGTAAAAAGATTTTCTCATAATCACCCAGGTAAGAAGTGGTATCGAGCATTAGCTGGTGAAAGCGCGTGCGCCCAGCCTCGGTAATTTCATAGCGGCGACTTTGCGGCTGGTAACGTCGGTCATCAGTTGGGAAGGGTTGTTCAGCGGCATTACTGGCTGTAATAAGAGCGGCCTCTTCCAATTTTTTTAGCAAGGGATAAAGCCTCCCCGGGCTGATTTTGGCATAAGGGCCGGTAATATTCTGTACAATCTGGGCAATCAGGTAGCCATAGGAAGGGCCAGCCATAAGGGTGCCAAGGATAATCAGTTCATAATACATTTAAATAGCCCTCCCAAGCTATCATTAAGATATATATCAGTGTGATATATATCTTAATGATAGTATAGATATAACTTAGAAAGACCGGGTTGTCAAGTAGCGAGGTGCCGGTAAATTATTTTGGCTCATGTCATGAAAGAACAGAGGTGAAGGACACCATCATGCTCCTTAACAAGGCCGTAGTAAGCCTTTTGAAATTATGCGCCCACTCATACACCGCCACGTACTGCCACAGGTAGGGCTTACTTATACCGCGAAATGGCCGCAGGAAATTTCGTAAGCCGGTCCAAAATCCTTCGATGGTATTGGTCTTTTGGAGTTAGCTACTTGCATTTTTCAGACCTTAACTCGCTTTCACTGCTGTCCCTTCCTGAGCCCAAGTTTGTATTTGCAGTACGGTAAGTTTATAAAATACCGAAAGCCTATGCAAGCGCCAAAAAGGAAGAGTCAGGGCGATATAGTTGCGGTGTTTGCTGTTATTTATTACGAATGACCCAGCGCCAGATTATCCACAAATCCAAAAGTCCGAAAGGTATTATGGTAACAAGGCCGATTGGAGAAGCCAGATAGCGATTCGTAAATGACAGGCTGGCAAAGCCGAGGGTGGTGTTGAGCGATAATAAGAAAGGGGAGGCGTATTGCCTCACGGAAGAATGTAACCATTGATTAAGTGGTTGCCTCACGACAAATCTTACTTTAGATAACTTTCAAATTCCTTACCAGCTATGTTTCGAGCTACAGGCCCTAAAAATAGCGAACGATGGCCCGCTCTGTTTAGTCTTGACCGCCCTGCTATACTGCTCTCGCTCGAAGGCGAGCCTTGCTACCA
This sequence comes from Chloroflexota bacterium, assembly GCA_902812345.1. Classification (GTDB taxonomy): domain Bacteria; phylum Chloroflexota; class Chloroflexia; order Chloroheliales; family Chloroheliaceae; genus 54-19. The sequence continues at coordinate 3,021 of CADDZM010000124.1, forward strand.
TGCCTTACCAGTCTACGATCTCGCCTTCGGCCCATTCCTCTCTTCGCAGGGCAGGTCAAGACCGGGCCGTCTGAGGGATTTTTCTCCTTGTCCGTCCTGCTGTCAAGTTACATTTCTCGTGATATAACTTAGGTTGCCTCGTCATAAATCTTACCACACTTTCGCTAGATCTTTTGAACTGAGGTAATCTCTTCCTTTTCCTTTTCTGACGCTGGCTGTGGCTGTGGCTTTTCGGTAGCATCGTTTATGCGCACCCCACGCAGCCCTTTAGGTAAGATTGTGCCTTTATTTAGATCTTCTAAAAGCCATTGATCATTGAATTCTATTAGCATTTCCCCACGCCACTCTCGCACCCGCCGCTGTAAAGTCCGCAATTGTATATCCGGATAATGCGCCGGGTAGCGCTGCTGCAGTTCCACGAACATTGATTTGGCGGTTCGGCCCGGATCGGCTTTGACCCATTCCAATAGCTCCCCATTTACCTCGCTAAACGGATCAAGCCGGGTTCGATAGTTCCGAGGTTCCCGCTTTTTAGTGGTGCGACGGTATTTTCGGCGCTGTGGCTGTCCGGCGATTTCTAACAGCACCGGTTGTAAAGGTATTTCCCCTTCATTTACTATCCGGCTTGCGGCTGGCACACAGACCTGGGGATTGAACCGCACTGCGCTGTCCTCCGTTACTTCACTCGAACTCGCAGGGGTCGCTCCCCGCAAAACGGCCAGTTTCCATAGGGCATCTTGTAAAGTTTCAATCTGTCGCAGCAGCCCTACCGGATCAAGGGCCGTGACTACCTCCAAAAGATGGGCGCGGGCAGGGGCGCTTGGCGTTTCGGTTGCCAGCAAACGTTGTAGCGGCGTTTGAGCAGCATCATATTTACGATACACACTGCTGCCATCCCGCCGTTTGGTCAGCAGCTTCATGGATGGCTGGAAGAAGTTTACATATAAACGCACAGCCCGGTAAACCTCAGCCAGTTGGCGGTATGCGCGTTCCCCCTCGAAACGATCATACCCCACCAGTTCCCGTACCACTGCGCCATTTTTGTGTTCTACAAAGCATTGGTCATTCTTTTTGTAAGCTCGTCCACGGGTAAAAGTGATCTTTTCACGCTGACAATAGGCAAACATTTCGGTGTTGATGAACTCGCTGCCGTTGTCACTATCGAGGCCGAGCATGGCAAAGGGTAACAGTTGGCGGGCCACCTCCAGGGCGTGGACCACGGCCTTTTGGCTACGATGGAGTAGGGCAAAACATTCCGTCCAGCCGGTAGCAATATCCGTCAGGGTCAGGGTGTAAAGGTAAGCCCCTTCGCGGCATAGCCGCAATGGGCTACCAGATCGATTTCGAAAAAGCCTGGTTTTACATCATTCCATTCAGTGAAAGTGCGGATCGGAATTTGCTTTTTGAGCAGGGTGCCGGATTTAGTGGTCGAAATACCGTGGGGGCGGCCAGCTTGCCGGACTGGCAGTAGGACCCGGTCTGCGGTGGCCGGGCTGATCGCCAATAACTGAGTACGGATCTCAGTCGTAAGGGAGAGATGACCGTGGCGTTCCAGGGAAGGAACCAGTTCTGGCAAGAAAGGGACCAGCCGTTTGGCACAGATAAAATTAGTGGCAGCCCAGGCCGTTTTGAGAGCCGCCTGAACTTCCGAGCCGTAGCGGGGCGCTCGAGGGCGAGAAATGGGAGCTGGAGCGACAAGAGGGAGTGGCCGGGTAAGCAGACGAATGGCATATTTACGGGCATAGCCGGTGGCGGCGATGAATTCGTTGAGGATAAGCGATTTGTGAGAGTGGCTGGCCTCGCGATAGCGGGGAGCGACCTGGAAGAGAAGTTCACGTTTTGATTGAAAACCCATAAATGACCTCATTTTTATTCTCCCTATATTTGAACCAAAAACAAACGTAGGGTTACATTACTCGTGAGGCAATATTGGTGTCAAAGTTACATTTCCGGTGACGCAATGCGCCCTGCGTTTCTTAGGCTCTTCCGCACTTTCGCTGACTCTGAAATATTTTGAACTGTAACACCGCTTGGATTAGCAAAGTGTTTGGCTCATACAAATTATGAATCAACGAAAGTGCGGAAGAACCTTTCTTATTGACGTTTAACAGAGCCGAGAGAATCCAGGGCGAATTACTCAAATTGGGCATCAAGGTGGCTAAGAGAACCATCCAAAAGTATATGCGACAGGCTCGAAAATCTCCCTCACCCGGTCAGACCTGGTCTACCTTTCTTCGCAATCATTCCAGTGATATCTGGGCCTGCGACTTTCTGCCGGTAGTTGACCTCTTCTTTGGACAATTGTACGCGTTTTTCCTGGTGGAACTTGGCACACGCCGGGTAGTTCATTTCGGGGTGACTCGCCATCCAACTGACGAGTGGACTGCCCAACAATTGCGGGAAGCCACTGCCTTTGGAGCAGGACCAAAGTATTTAATAAGGGATAACGATACTAAATTCGGAGCTAAGTTCCAGAAAGTAGCGGATGATACTTCGATCAAGATACTAAAAACACCGATAGCAACACCCAAAGCAAATTCAATCTGCGAAAGGTTTCTCGGTAGTGTACGACGAGAGGCATTGGACCATTTTCTAATTGTTAATGAGCGACAGTTAGGCAGAATACTAAAAGCCTACGTTGAATATTTCAATAAGGATAGGCCTCACCAGGGAATCGGACAGGCTGTGCCAGAACCAAAACAAAATAGATCAAACTCAGAGGGAAAGGTAATAAGTTTTCCAGTATTGGGAGGATTACATCATCGGTATGAGCGTGCAGCTTAGTTCTGGCTTAGTCGGATGGCTATGGTAGCCACCACAGGCAGCGGTGCGCCGTTCGCTTTGGGGTTATTTCAATTATGAAACAAGCCCCTCAAAACCGGATGTGTGTTTAATCCCACGCTCGGTGCTGGACAGGCTGGCATTTGCCGCCTGTTATTAAGTTGGTAAGGTGCAAATTGTGTAATGTCGAGCTAAGGCTATGCCTGTTAAAATAAAGTTTTAAAGATCCTCTTCAAACCTATTGATTTTACACATATCGGTGACAAAACCCACAACCACTAAAAGGTCGGTGGAGTAATAATCCAAAGGGCTTCAACTACCTCGGGACCAGGGTTTCGATACCAGTGGGGAATAGTGCTGGAATAAGAAATGGTATCCCCCGCTTGCAAGGTATAGCAGGTTCCGTTGAGGTGAACTTCATGGGTACCCCTGAGAATAATCCCGACTTCTTCCCCCTGGTGTACGAAAGGAGTTGTTTCAGTAGAAGTCATTGGGGGAACCTCTAGCCGCATAACTTCCAGGGCCCGGTCCAGGTCAGGGGTAAGCAGTTCGTAAAGAGTCCCATTTTCTTCAGCTTTGTGATGGACATTTAGCCGCCGTCCTTGAAAACGCCGGACTACTGGAGAGGTGCTGTTCTCAATCTGGAGCAGCCGGGCCACCGGCACATTCAAAGCCTGGGCAATCCGGGCCAGGGTCATAAAAGAAGGATTGGCTTTACCGCGTTCTAACTGGCTGAGTGAACCCAGACTACAACCGCTAAGTTGAGCAACATCTTCCAGCGTAAAGCCTTTTTCTTGCCGTAAACGCCGTACCTGTTCACCTAAACCGGCCTGCAAATTTGTCAGGCCGTTTAAGTCATTGACAGGAGTTTCGTCGTGTAACATATCCATCATTACCTCTTTGTGATAATGGGGCTATTGCATGATTTTGGACAAAATATGGCCGGGGAGCGCTGAACGGGCAGGAATAAACTCATTTCTAGAGTCTGTTCCGGAGCGGGCCGTCCTTTAGGAAGTCTTTCATGTCCTCGCCTGGTTTTAACGCCCCAACCGCCGGGTTCCTTAAATTTCTCTTTATCTATTGACATATTGAAAATATTACAATAAAATGAAATCAATAGCAAGAGCTGCTTATGCATATAACTTCTTCAGTTACCAACTACTATAAACGGGTTCTCTAAACCCATAAACAATTAGCTTTCGATTAACTCAGTATATAGCTCAAGGAGGGATTTTATTATGCCTCGAAGTGACCTTACTTTTATTTCTCAACCTGTTACGCGCCGGGATTTTGTCAAAAAAGGTGCCTTAGCCCTGGGTAGCCTGGGAGTAGGCAGTATCTTTGTAGAAGGATTACTGGCCGGCTGTGGTGATAATACTTCCACCGCCGCCAGTGGCATAACCGCCGGTAGTAGTGCCACCACTACTGCGGCTGGCGCGGGCAGCCCCACCACAAAAGCGGCAGCCACAGGCCCACTTCAAGATGTTAACTGGCGATTAGGCTGGCTGGCCGGGGGGCAGCAGGCCGGGGAGTACCTGGCGCTTGACCGCGGTTATTACAAGTCCGCCGGAATAAACCTGACCGTCCAACCGGGTGGCCCCAACCTGGATTCTATTTCACTGGTTGCCAACAATTCCGCCATGATTGGTCAGACTTCTTCCAGCCCCGCCTTGATTCTGGCCGTTGGGAGTGGTATTCCGGTTAAGGCTTTCGCCAGCGCTTTACAGAAGCACCCTTTCGCCTATTTTTCGCTTAAAGATAAAAATATTACTTCACCCAAGGACTTTATCGGCAAGCGGATCGGGATTCAGGGAACCAGCCGGCCCTTGATTGATGCCCTGCTGGCTAAAAATAATATTCCGACCGACCAGGTTAAAATCCAGGTAATCGGCGGAGATTTACTTCCCCTGGTAAACGGCCAAGTAGATGTTGCCTCAGCCTGGGTGATTGACCAGGCCCAGGCAAAAGCTTTGCCGCCCAACGGTTACAATGTTCTCTTGTTGTGGGATACCGGCATCCAACTATACGCCAACCCCTATTTTGCCAAAGAGGAAACAATCACCAAAAATCCCCAGCTTCTGGCTTCCTTCCTGGACGCCACCGCGCGGGGTTGGGATGAAGCTTTTGCCGACCCCGAAGCAGCTATCGCCGCCGTTATGAAGAACGTGCAGGGGTTGGATAAAGACATCGAGGTTAAAACGGTTAAATCTATGGTTGATTTCAGCTACAATCAGGCCACTAAAGAAAATGGCTGGGGCTGGATGGATATGGCAATCTGGCAGAACAATATTGATACCTATACCCAGCTAAACTTGCTAAAAAAGCCGTTAAAGGCGGCAGACGCAGCTTCCCTCGACATTTTAAAGCTGACTCCAAACCGGCCAAAGAAGTAGTTTGAGGAAAGGGAGAGAGCATTTTGGTTTTACCTGGCGGTTTAGTTGATAATAAATCCACCGGTCAAGCGGCGGTTGAAGTAGAAGGTTTGTCGGTGCGTTTCGCTACCGAGGGGGGCACGGTGAATGCCCTCCAGCAGGTTTCACTCAAAGTTGCTAAAGGCGACTTTGTTTCGCTGTTGGGACCCTCCGGCTGCGGCAAATCTACCTTACTGCGGGTGGTAGCCGACCTGTTACAACCCAGTGAAGGCCAGGTCAAAGTCCTGGGAGATTTACCGGCGGTTGCCAGGGTACGCCGGGAGTTCGGCTTTGTCTTTCAGGAAGCCTCTTTACTACCCTGGCGCAGCGCCCTGGAAAATGTGCGGTTGCCGATGGAGGTCGGTAAATTCTCAAAGCACCGCGCCACCAGCCGAAAACCGGAAGAACTCCTGGAATTGGTCGGGTTGAGTGGGTTTGAGAAAGCCTATCCCCGCCAGCTTTCAGGCGGAATGCGCCAGCGGGTCGCAATCGCCCGGGCGCTGGTGGCTAATCCCACGGTCCTGTTAATGGATGAACCTTTTGGGGCGCTGGACGAAATTCAGCGTGACCGGTTGAACGTAGAGCTTCTTAAAATCTGGCAAAAAACCGGAATTACCATCCTTTTCGTAACGCATAGCATCGCTGAGGCGGCCTTTCTTTCAAGCCGGGTAGTAGTAATGTCCCCTCGACCGGGCCGGATTAAAGAAGTAATAGACGTTCCACTGCCTTACCCCCGGAATCTTGAATTAAAAGATGAACCGCGCTTTGGGCAGTTGACCGGCCGGTTGCGCCAGCTACTGGCCCATGAATAGGAGCCTCGATATGCCGGTTAAGAGCAGCGAAAGTGAAGATGTCTTAACTCAGAATGTCAGTCCAGGTAACGTCCGGCTGAAAAGAAAGAACCGGGCCCGCCCGGCAATTGTAGCTATATTAGGAGCCATTGGGGTGCTGGCGGTCTGGCAGGCCATAATTGTCGGCCTTAAAGTACCGGAATACCTGGTGCCGGCCCCGACCGCCGTATGGGGTTCGCTTACCACTGATTTTGCCCTGCTTATGCAAAACGCCTGGCCTACCCTCGTCGAAAGCGTGGTGGGGTTCCTGCTTGGCAACGGGATAGCAGTCGGTCTGGCTATAATCTTCGTTCATAACAAAACCCTGGAGCAGATTTTCTACCCGATGGCGGTGGTGGTGCGTACTATCCCGATTGTAGCGATTGCACCGATTCTGGTCCTTTTACTGGGGTCGGGCCTGGCTCCCAAGGTAGCTATTGCCGCCCTGATTTCTTTCTTCCCTACCCTGGTTAACATGGTGCGCGGTCTTGAATCGGTTGATAAGCAAGCCCTTGAACTTATGCACGTCCTCTCGGCCAGCAAAACGGAAGTTTTTTTCAAGTTGCGCTTGATAAGTTCCCTGCCTTACCTTTTTGCCGCCCTTAAGATTTCAACGGGAGCCTGTGTGGTGGGGGCAATTGTAGCCGAATGGATTGGCTCTGACAGTGGATTGGGAGTGCTGGTAGTTAACGCCACCTACCAGTTCCGCACTCCTTTGCTTTACGCCACGATGGTAGTTGCTTCAGTAATGGCCTTAGTCTTTTTTGCTTTAATTGTGCTACTGGAGCGGTTAATTGTCCGCTGGGAAACCGAAAGCGAGACGGTCTAGCGCCGGGTAAAAGCCCGTAAAAGAAAGGAGAGGCGGCCCATCTGGCCCGCCCTGCAATGACTTTAAACTCAAACGGATTTATAACTGAACCAGGCCGGCAGGTGCCGGTAGTGGCCCAAACCGAGGTGCTGGTGATTGGCGGCGGTCCGGCCGGAGTGGGAGCAGCGGTTGCGGCGGCCCGGAATGGGGCTAAAAGTATGCTGGTCGAGCGCTACCCCTATCTGGGCGGCCTGGCTTCAGGCGGCATGGTGCTGGTTATTGACGATATGATGGACGGGCCCCGCCAGACGGTGCTGGGGCTGGGCCAGGAATATGTAGAGCGGTTGGAGCGGATCGGCGGCGCGGTATACCCCCCGGTAGAAGACCGTTACCGGCCTGATGAAGCCCTGTGGAACAAATGGAGCCGTTGGGGTTCCTACGACATCTACTGGCATGGAGCCCTCAAACCCATTACCTATGCTGTCGCGTTTGACCCGGATGCCTGGATTCGGGTTTCGAATGACCTCATCAAAGAAAGTGGCGTCAGCTTGCGCTTACATAGCTGGTTTAGCGAAGCCGTTGTCGAAGATAGGAAAATTAAAGGAGTTATTGTAGAGACTCCCGAAGGCCGGCAGGCTATCCTCGCTTCCATAGTGATAGACACCAGCGGGGATGCGGCGGTCGCCTGGCGGGCCGGAGTACCGGTGGAAGAAGGTGGTTATATTGTTTCCCTGGTACACCGGTATGGGGATGTAGATACGGAGCGGGCCATTCGCTTTGAGCAGGAGCATCCGAAAGAAGCCTATGCCCTGAACCGTGAAGCCAAGCGCATTCTAGGAGGGTCCTGGGAATACTGGTGGCTGCTCACCCCGCGCCCCGGCATTATCTGGTGTAATTGCCCTCACCTGCAAGGCTTTAGTGCCATCTCGGTTGAGGACCTCACCAGGGCGGAATTTGAAGCGCGGTCCCGGATCGAGGCCTGCTACGCTTTTGCCAGGTCCAACATACCCGGTTTTGAAAAATCTTACCTGCTCGATACCGCGCCCCAGATCGGAGTAAGGCAGGGGCGGCTATTGCAGGGTGATTACATTGTTACTGCCGAAGATATTAAGGAAGCCCGCTGGTTTCCTGATAGTGTAGCCAGGGGCCGGGATTACTTTACCCCTTACCGCTCACTGCTGCCTAAAGGGGTGGAGCAATTGCTGGTAGCCGGGCGGTGTTATTCAGCGACCTCGGCTGCCCAGAAAATCAGCCGGGAAATCGGACCCTGCGTGGTGATGGGCGAGGCGGCCGGCACAGCGGCAGCCCTGGCTTTGAGCGCCAACCAACTGGTTCGTAATTTAGATGTAAAAACTTTGCAGCAACAATTGCGGCGGCAAGGCGGCGACCCCGGTGAGGAACCGGCTCCGCCAAAGCCTAAAAATAACGAGCTGAGTGACGGCTTTTCGATGGCTAGCGCCGGAGTATTAAATACAGGACAGGAGTAAGATGACACAACCTCTGGAAGGAATACGGGTGATCGACCTGACCCAGGTGGAACTGGGGCCGGTTTGTACCCAGGCTCTGGGCGATTTTGGCGCAGACGTAATTAAAATCGAGCGGGCCGGGGCGGGTGACTTGAGCCGCTCCTCTTACCCGGATCCGGCCGGTCAGGATAACCCGGTCTATTTAAGCCTTAACCGTAACAAGCGCAGCCTGGCCCTGGACTTGCGCCAACCGGCCGGGCGGCAGGTTCTTTACGACCTGGTGGCGCGAGCTGATATTATAGTTAATAATTTCCGGCCTGGGGTAATGGACCGGATGGGCCTGGGTTATGAAAAGCTAAAGAAATTTAACCCCGGCCTGATCTACGCTTTCGGCTCAGGGTTCGGTTCTCGCGGCCCTTACGCCGGTAAAGGGGGCCAGGATGTTCTGGCGCAAGCCCTGAGCGGTGCCATGAACCGCCGCGCCGACCCTTCCATTCCGCTTTCAATATACGGAACAGCCCTGGCCGATTACGCGGCTGGAATGTTGTTGGTACAGGGGATTTTGCTGGCCCTGGTGGCGCGGTCGCGTACAGGTGAAGGCCAGCAGGTAGATGTTTCACTTTTCGATGCGATGCTTTCAATGCAGTTACAGGAAGCTACCGTCTGGTTGATGCGGGGCAAAGAATTAAACTGGGCGGGTTATCCCCTGAGCGGAGTTTTTAGCAGCCAGGATGGGGCGCTGGTAATCGTGGGAGCTTTTAAAGCAAACCCTCTACGAGATATTTGCAGCGCCCTGGAACTGGAAGACCTTTCGGAACGGCCCGAATTCGCCAATCACGAGCAGCAAGTTCTGCATAAAGCCCAAATCCAACAAATCTGGCGGGAGCGGATTGCTACCCGCCCGACCGCTTACTGGATTGAGCGATTGGATGCCGTGGATATACTCTGCGCTCCCGTGGCAACCCTGGGCGAAGCTCTGGAAAACCCGCAGACTGTGGTAAATGAGATGGTCTGGCGGATTCCGCAAGCTAACCGGGAAGAGGTAGTTACGGTGGGGAACCCGGTCAAGCTGTCGGCCACTCCCGCTTCAATCCGCCGCTCTCCCCCTGAACTGGGCGAAAATTCGGAAGAGATATTACGAGAATTGGGTTACGAGCAAGGGCGGATCGAACAACTCCGTACAGAAAGGGTTTTTGGTTAAAGTGAGCGGAATCCTGTTTGAAGTGAAAGATCATATAGCCCGGATTACAATCAACCGGCCCCAGGTCTTGAACGCGATTGACCCCGGCACGGAGCAGGAATTATTCCGGACCTGGGAAGAAATAGAACGAAATCGAGAAGTGCGAGTGGTAGTGCTGCGAGGAGCAGGGGAGCGGGCTTTTTGCGTCGGAGCGGACATGAGTTCTCAGGGCGTGGAGCGAACCGGTTTAGAATACTGGGCTTTAGAAAGGCCGGGTGGTTTTGGCGGTATTGCTATGCGCCGCACCTTGAAAGTGCCGGTTATCGCGGCGGTCAACGGTTATGCCTTAGGGGGTGGGATGGAAATGGTGCTAGGTTGTGACATTGTAGTAGCCGCCGAGGAGGCCGTATTTGGACTGCCTGAGCCATTAGTAGGGCGCATTCCTCTGGATGGAGGAGTCTACCAGCTTACTCGCCAGTTGCCCCTCAAGCAAGCTATGGGCCTGTTGCTTACAGCTAAAAAGTTCCCCGCCGTGGAAGGTTATCGGTTAGGGCTGGTTAACGAAGTAGTCCCGCGCGCCGGCCTGGATAATGCCGTTGAACAGTGGGTCCAGTCTATCCTGGCCTGCGCGCCTCTTTCCCTCCAGGCCATCAAAGAGATGGTCCAACGTACACCGTCCGGTCTCCCGGCTGAAGAGGCGAATCGGCTGCGCTGGCCGGCCCTGGTTGAAGCCTTACAATCCGAGGATGCCCAGGAAGGAGTCAAAGCCTTTCAGGAGAAGCGAAGGCCGGTTTGGAAAGGATACTAAACCATCAGTAAAAGGAAAGGGGAGAGAAATCGGATTGATAGATCGATTTATGGAGCTGGCAATTGAAGAGGCCCGACAAGGCCGCAAAGAAGGTGGAATACCAATCGGCTCAGTCCTTGTAAAAGAGGGAATTGTACTGGGAAAGGGGCATAACCGGCGCGTCCAGGAACAAGACCCGGTAGCTCATGCTGAAATTGATTGCTTGCGTCGAGCGGGCCGCATTGGTAACTATAGCAACACTACCCTGTATTCCACGCTCATGCCCTGCTATCTGTGTGCGGGTGCCGTAGTCCAGTTTGAAATAAAGCGAGTGGTCGTTGGGGAGTCGAAAACTTTTCCTGGCGCCCGAGTTTTTATGGAGGCGCACGGAGTAGAAGTGGTAGATCTTGATCTTACTGAATGCAAAGAATTAATGGAAGAATTTATTAACAACAACCAGCAGCTCTGGAATGAGGACATTGGCGTTGCACCATAATAGAAATAAAAAGAGTCGCCGGGAAACTTTATACTATTCTAAAAGGATAATATCTTGATTGCTAGTTGACATCCATAAGAAATTCTTACAAAATTGAGTTCACCAAAAGCCAATCTAGTAAGTAGAAACTTATGAGCGCCGAATAGATTATAACCACTTTTGTCATAATTGACGATTTAATACTTAAATACGGCCATCAAACGGATTGCCGTAGCCGGGTGAGCGATAGTGAGATTTTAACCATCGCGATTTGTGCCGCTAAGTTCTGCCAGAATCATCACGAACGCACCGTCGTGCTGATGAACCAATTAGGCTATTTATCCGGCAAGTTGAGCGTATCGCGCTTCAACCGGCGGTTGCATAAACTCGCGGATTGGTTCGAGTTAGTGCTGGCCGTTCTTACTGAACTAAATTGTAAAGGCCGTGATAGCTACATAGGACGTACGGAGTATAATTGAACTGAGTTGCTTCTCATTTAGAATTTATTCCTGCTGGTCAGAGTTTCAAAGGAAAGTGGCCCAAATGTTACAATTGCTTTTAAACCCCCTCCCGTGATGGCTACTTTTACTATCCGGTCAGGATTTTCAATTCGGCTAACGTTAGCTGCTGATTACTCAGGGTACGTTCTAAAACAATTACTGTGCCTGCCTTATTGGCTACATAAGCGATCCGGGTTATAATTCCCTGGTAAAAATCACTTAAAAGAGCTGAAAACCAGGAAAATGAAAACTCTACTCCAACCTCTTGTCACTATTGCGGCTAAATGCGGGCAACTTATTGGGCAAAAGTTTATCGCCCTAACAAAACCAGCCACCAAATCACCCTTGCCAGGCGCTGTATTGGATCTGACCAAATCTAAACCAGATCTTATTGCCGAAAATGCCTTGCTTCGACAACAACTTCTTGTGCTCAATCGCCAGGTCAAAAACCCAAAGTTCAAACCCACAGATCGCCTTATGTTAGTGATTCTTGCCAGCCTAGTTAGCAACTGGAAACAAATTCTGCTTATCCTAAAACCGGACACCCTGCTCGGTTGGCACAGGCAAGGCTTTAGATTGTTGTGGAAGTTCAAATCTAAATCCAAAAGTCGCAAATCCAGAATTGAAGCCGAAACCATTGCCCTGATTAAACAGATGGCAAATGAAAATCCACTTTGGGGTGCCGAACGGATCAGGGGAGAGCTGTTGAAGCTTGAGATAAGAGTAGCGAAACGAACCATCCAGAAGTATATGAGGCAAGCCAGGCCTACTCGTCCTCCCAGTCAAAACTGGAAGACTTTCCTTAAGAACCACGGTCACGAAATCTGGGCGTGTGATTACCTGCCCATAACTGATATTTTCTTTCGACAGCTTTATGCCTTCGTGATCGTGGAATTAGCCACTCGAAAGATTATTCATATCGGAGTAACCCGCCATCCTACCGATGAATGGACTTCCCAACAACTAAGGGAAGCCACTCCCTATGACCAGCAGCCTAAATACCTGATCCGTGATAACGATGCTAAATTTTCAACTCATTTTGAGCGAGTAGCAACCGGGGCTTCAATTAAAGTGCTTAAAACGCCTTTTCAAGCTCCCAATGCTAATGCCATTTGTGAAAGGCTGCTGCGCAGTATTCGCCAGGAGTGTTTGAACCACTTTCTGATATTAAATGAAGGGCATTTGAGCAAAGTACTTAAAAAGTACATAGAATATTACAACCTACATAGGCCTCATCAAGGAATAGGACAACTTACACCTGTTAAATCAGGGACGAAAGTGGAAACTGGTGGTAAGATCGTTGCCCTCCCAATTTTAGGAGGTCTCCATCATTATTATGAGAAGAGGATTGCTTGATACCTGAACTTAAAATCAGCCTCAGATCCCTAAGGTAGCCAATAAGGGCTACCTTTCTCCAAATTGATCTTCAAGCGAGGTTTATTGTACCTCGGATCACTATGGTAGCCAATACAGGGCGAAATTTTTATGTAAAGTCTTGTCACCACCGGCAACTTTTTCCCTGAACCTTTCAAAAGACTTTAAGAAAACTTGAGTTTTCCATTCGCCTACCCGGTCATATTCAACATCGGTAACCGAGAATCCAGGGGCATTTTCCAGGTCTTCCACCTTTAGTAAATCTTCACCAATCAGGATATCCGGGTCAATCAGCAAGGTGTTTCCGGCGAAAGCCGAGGCCGCGGCGTAGGGCGAATTCCCATAGCCGGTCGGGTTCAAAGGTAGAATTTGCCAGAGTGTTTGCCCGGTCTTTTCGAGAAAATCAACGAAGCGATAAGCTTCCGAACCCAGGCCGCCGGCACCGTAAGGTCCGGGAAGGCAGGTGGGATGCAGCAAAACCCCGGCTGCACGTTTAGAGTCCATTTAAAATTTTCTCCTTATTATTTTTTATTATTTTTCTTGTTGTTTTTAATCTATAGTCCATTTTCTTCAAGCCGATTGAATTATCAAAGGTTATGTTTTTGCGATGCCACGGCTGTATTCAAAGCCGGGTTTGCGTCCAGACCTTTAGGGGACACTTCGGTACCAGTCCAACCTCTACAAAATTTTTTAGTATAAATTAACCGGCGTTGGTTCTAAGTAAAACTAACGCAATATTTTAGCCATATAAGGTTATTTTTCGTTATTTTTCGTCTACGCTTTTTGCTACACGAATGACCTGGAATTTTCCCACGAGAATCTGAAAAAAGGCCATTTTAGGTTAATTTTTCGGCTTATTTTTTCAATAAATACTTT
>CADDZM010000125.1 GCA_902812345.1 Chloroflexota bacterium
GCTTTCAATTGCGGCGTTCAGGGCCAGCAAATGGGTTTCATTTGAAAGCGTGTCAATTAAGAGGGTAATTTCGCGGATACGCTGGGCGACTGAATTCAGGGCTACAATGCGGTCGGCAATCAGGTTCACCTTTTGCCGGATATCGCCCATGGTTTCGGCGGTGCCTTGCAGGGTCGAGTAACCTTCGTTCGCGCTAGCCAGGGCCTTATCGGCGCTCTCGGCAACCTGGGCGGCGGCCCCGGCGATATGTTCGCTGGTATTCGAAAGCTCGGCAATCGTAGCGGTTACCTGGGTTACGGCCAGGGCTTGCTGGGTCAGGCTGCTGGCCTGGCGGTCGCTCGACAGGCTGATTTTAGAGCTGGCCCGGTTGATAGTTTTGACCTGTTCCTGGATACGCGAAATCGCCAGCTTGAGGTTGGCAATCGTCCGGTTGAAAATCGAACTTAATTCGGTAATTTCGTCAATTCCCCCTTGGCCTTGCGGTAAAATTTGCTCGGTTAAATCGCCATAAGCAATCCGCTGCAACCGGCCCGACAGCAGGGCAAACGGAACCGCCACCAACCGGGCGATATTGATGGCAAAAAGAACCGCCAGCACAAAGAGTAATAAGCCAACCAGCAAATAGGACCAGCGGGTGCGTTCGGTCAGGGCTGCGCGGTCGGCATGGGCAGCATCGGCGGCTACCTGGCGCTCTTGCAACAAACTATTTAGGCTCATGCCAACCTGGTCAATGCTGGACTTAATGTCCCGGTAAAAGTTAGTTTCGTTTTCCGGCGTGAGCGGGACGGCCTGGGCCAATTGGACCTGGGCCGCTAAGCGGGCATAGGCGACTTTAATCCCGTTAAATTCCAGCGCGGTCTGGTCGCTCCCCGTGAAATACTGGCTCGTAGTATCCAGTAGCGGCACGAGGGTTCGCTGGTTTTCGCCGATTAAATTTATGACATTATTGAGGCGGTATAAAATAATCAGGTTCAGGTTGTTGCTGTTGCTTTCGTTGCGGGCGCTCAAAACTTGCAAAGCGGCTACCTGTTTAAGCCGCAAATTCTCCGTTTCGCTGCTGCGTTCGGCGCTGTTGAGGACCAGGCTGGAAGCTATCCCGGCCAGCAGCATCAAGGAGGCCATGAAGATCAGCGTCCAGAAAATACGCCCGGCCAGGCGGCGTAACGACAGATTCGGCAACAATGACATGCGATTTCCCGGCCTCTCCCCTGCGGTAATGGCTTTCCGATAACTTTAGCGGGCCCAACTTTATTTATGATAGCATATTCCCCCGCCCTGAGAAGAGGACATAATTCCCATAAAGGAGGGGGTGGCACGAACCTTGCTCGAAAATAGCCTCAAAGTAGCCGGTTGCGCCGCCCTTTTTTTAACTCCTGCATAGGCAGTGGTGGCACTGTAATTGCAATATAGGCAAATATATGATGGTAACATTAAATAACTTTGGTTGCCGCCGGAAAGGCGAATAGATATACCAGGCACCTCAATTCTCCACTTCGTCGTTTTCAAATACGGCCAGGTCGTGGAGTGGTAGATTCCAGGAAAGGAGTTTGGATCATGATTTTTGGCAAGGACAAAGGCGAATTCGACTTCGACTCATTTAAAAATGATGTCGCCAGCGCCGCCGACCCGCTTGTGGAAGCGGTCAACAAGTACCAGCCTAACCCGAAGAAACGCCAGTATAAAACCCCCAACGCCGACTTGCACGATAGCGCCAGTCTTTTTTTTCAGGCTGCGGCGGATACCCTCGATAAGCGGAGTTCGAGCAACAATAGCGCCAACGCCAACAATACCGAGGCTTCCGGCTTTAGCATGGGCGATACCGTCAAGGGCATGAAACTGGACAAAAAGGCCAAACAGGCCGGGGATATCCTTAAAGATACCCTGGATGAAACCGGTAAGCGCGGGGGCGGCCTTTTAGGGTTCGCCATCGGTGCTGCCAGCAGCGCCCAGGACTCGGTTAAAGATGCGAAATTGGACAAGAAACTCGGCAAACTGGCCGGGGATACTTCAAGCCGGGTTGCCGACCTGAAATTAGACAAAAAGGCCGCTAAAGCTGTAACCACGCTTAAATTGGATAAAAAGGCCGCTAACCTGGCCGACCAGGCCGGGAAACAGGCTAAAAGCCTCAAACTTGACAAGAAAGCCGCCGCGCTGGCCGGACAGGTTAAAGACTTGAAGCTGGACAAAAAAGCGGGGGACCTCGCAGGAGCAATTACCGGCTCGGTTAAAGATGCCAAACTTGGTGATGTGGCCGGGACCGTCGGCGGAGTGTTGCTGGCGGCGGCGGCTACCGTTGGCGATAGCGTCAAGGACGCCAGGCTGGATAAAAAAGCCTCTGACCTGGCCGATACCGTGAGCGGCGCGGTTAAAGACGCGCAACTCGACAAACGGCTGGCCGGGTTGGGCGAGGCCGCCGCTCCGGTGGTCGCGAACGTCGCCGAAACCGCCGGGAATATCGCCACGAGCGTCGCCGAAAATGTCGGCAGCTTTATCAAAGATAACAAGCTGGATAAAAAGGCGGCCGGGGTGGCCGGAAACGTGGCGGACAGCGCTAACTCGTTAATGAGCCTGGCCGGTGATAAAGCCTCCCAGACCTTGAAAGACGCCAAGCTCGACCAGAAACTTGCCAGCGCCCAGATACCGGAGAAACTGTTCGAGTACGCCAATATTATTCCAGGCGTGACGGTCAGCAACCCGAAGAAAGCGGCCAAGCAGTTCCGCAAGAACCGCAAGAAAGTTTTCAAAGCGGCTGGTCAGCAGCAAAAAGAGCTGGCTAAAACCCTGGCCGCCCGCCAGATGCAAGCCAGCAAGCTGTTGCAAGCCAAATCAAAGGACGCGCAGAAGTTTGTGGATGCCCGCCGTAAGGACATCGCGACCGGCAAAATTAGCGTGCCGTTCTACCAACCCCCTAAAAAGAAGGGCTTTAACTGGGGCCGTACCGGTCTGATTGCCGGTGGAGTTGGGGCAGTGGCCGGCGGCCTGGCGCTTAACAACGCCCGCATCTGGTCGGCGGTCCCGCCGCTCGAAAGCAAACTGCCGGGCGAGAACCGTTACTTCCGCTCGCGCCAGGGCATCGTTTTCTACAAAGAAACCGCCCAGGGCGCGGAAGGCAAAGCGCCGGTGGTCTTTGTTCACGGTATCGGCGCGGGCAACAGCAGCTACGAATGGCTGCAAAACATTGGCCCGATTGCCGAGCAGCACAAGGTTTACGCCTACGATTTGCTCGGTTTTGGCAATTCGGACCGGCCCGGTATCCGCTATTCAGCGGAAGTTTATATCAAACAACTGACCGAATTCCTGGATGAAGTGGTCAAGCAACCGGCCTATGTGGTAGCCAGTTCGCTTGGAGCCAGTTATGCGGTCCAGGTAGCCTACCGCCGCCCCGAACTGATTCAAAAACTGGTCCTGACTTCACCGACCGGCATTAACCGGGTCGCCGGGAACAACGGCGTGCAGTTACTGCCGCCATTCCTATACTTCCTGCTGCGGTCGCCAATTCTGGGCAAAGCGATTTATAGCGGCGTGGCCTCGCGTAACTACATCCGGTCGTATATGCAAAACCAGATGTTCTATGACAAGAGCCTGGTAACGGAAGATATGATTGAACAGTATTACGTGGCCGCCCACCAACCGGGCGCGGAATACCCGGCTTACTCGTTCTTTACCGGCCAGCTAAACGCTGAAATCGGCCAGACCCTGGGCCGGATTGACAAGCCGGTGCTGCTTGTCCAGGGCCGCGAAGACCGCCAGACCTCCCCCGAAGAAGGCGAAACCCTGCGCCGCCAGAATCAGGCCGCCAGCCTTATCAACCTGGAAGGCGCCCGCCTGCTGCCACACTGGGAGAAGGCCGGCGACTTTAACAAAGCGGTGCTGGATTTCCTGGCAAAACCGGACGAGCCGACCACCACGAAGCTTTCGGCCAGCGACACCTCCGGTGTAGCCCTCGGTAATACCGGGGACGCCCAGAAGTCGCACGATAAAGCCCCTGGCAAAGCGGACGAACTGGCCGGTAAAGCCGGTAACACTGTAAGCGAAGTGGCCGGTAAGGTCCAGGATACCCTGAAGGACATGGCTAAAAAGGCTCCCGAAGCGGCTTCTCAGCTTGCCGACAAAGCCAGGGGTTTGACCGGTGACGACCGCCAGAAAGTAGGCGAAGCGCTTGAGAAGGCTAAAAGCGCGGCTGGAAACGCCGAAGCTGACTTCAATGTCGAGGAAGCTGCCAAAAAGCTATCCGAAAAATTCGCAGGGCAGGCCAAACAGGAGCAGCCCGAAGCTAGCCAACAGGCTAACAAGCCGAAGGTTAAACCTTTGAAAATCCAGCCGAAAACGGACAGCGCGCAGCAAGCCGGGGCGAACGATGCGCCGGAAGCCGCCGAGTACCACGATAACGTTGATATCGAGCAGGAGCTTAAAGCTCACCGCGAAGCCTTTATCGGCGATGACGATTCTGGCGCAGCCCTGTTGGAGGATAAAGACAATAACAACGTGGACGACCGCCGGATGGGCAACCACTAATCCGGGCCTGAACCGGGAAGTCACGACTTCCCGGTTTAATAGCAGGATGACATACCTTGACCTGAAATGAGCCAGCCAAAAACCGGCTCATTTTTTATTCCCGGAAATTCCCGGTTGCCCGGCCCTGGCCCGGCCCTTGATTCTTTTGCAGCCCTTGATTCTTTTGCAATGTAAGTCTTGCCCGGGTAAAACCTTTCAAAAAATGGCCGGTTCCACCCTTTGTCATTCCGACCCTGTCATTCCTCGACTGCGCTCGCAGTGACAAAACAATGGGTTCAGGTTCCCTATTGGGTAGGCCGAGGTAAGGCCAGACTGTTACACAACTTCTAATTTTGCCTTCGGCCCTGGTCAGGTTAAAAAGTCCTATAGCATGTGGCAAAAAGGCTGCTAAAATGGGGTCTTAAGAAGAGACTTTCCTTCTTTCAAAACCTGTCTTACAAGACCTGGGAAAACCAATTGTTAAAGATTAACTTACTGAGCAAAAATGGCCGCTTACCGGAGTTAGACGGCATTCGGGGCATGGCCTTAATACTTGTTATATTAACCCATATGATTAATTCCCAGGACTTTTTGATTCCCGTAACCGGGAAAATGGGGGTCTGGCTGTTCTTTGTCCTTAGCGCCTTTTTGCTTTCTTCCTATTTTTTAGCTGCTCCGGCCCGCACCCGCGAAATCTGGGAATGGCTAAATTATCTCATAAGAAGGATTTTACGGGTTTATCCGCTTTATGTCCTGGTCATATTATTTAATTTTTTCTTTTTCAAAATAGGCGGAATTAACGAAGGAAATCTCACCGACCATATTCTACTTAATGATGGCGTGACCCATTTCTGGACGATGCCGGTGGAAATCCACTTTTATTTTGTGCTGCCGGTTGTAATCCTGGTAATAGTCTATGGGCTAAGGCTGAATGTCTGGTGGACGGGCCTGGCTTTAGCGGGAAGTATTGTTTTACACCAGTTAATAGCCCCTCCCGAACAATCGAAAGTAGGCGATTTCCACCTGCTAACCTATCTCCCGGTATTTTTAACAGGCTGTTTTCTGGCCACAATTTATGTAAAAACAAAAGAAATAAATTTCAGCCGGCGGCAGCGCATTTTCTTTGATGTTATGGCCCTGGCAATCCTGGCAGGTATGTCCCTGACAGTCACTAATATATGGTCGGTCCTTTTTTATCCGGTTGGAACGGATTACTTTCATAAATATTTTATCTGGTACGGGTTTGCCTGGGCCGCTTTCATATGGTTTACCATTAACGGAATCTGGGTTAGAAAATTCTTCTCGTTACCCTTTATTCGTATCTGGGGCGTGATAAGCTATAGCGCCTATTTAATTCATCTTATGATAATAGAAATCCTGGCCTTCCATCTTGGGTACGGCTACTGGCCGGAACTTTTAGAGTTTGTAATAATTTTTGCGCTATCCCTGGTACTCCACGTTATCATAGAACGGCCTTCTACGAAGGTGAATATCCTTAAGCTGCGCCAACTTCGCAAAACTAAAGTCGAAGAAAAAGCGGTTGGAGCCGTAATTACTACTTCCTAGCTTTCAACCCTGGCTTTGCTTCAGGTTTTTATTGCAAATTGCCCGATAAATGAGCCGTTAAGTTGTCATTAATACCTAAATTTGAGATTATTTCGGCAATTTAGGGATTGACAGCCGTGGAAAAGCTTGTTACTATAGGGGCAACCCAACGCAAAGTAGCGTAGCGCATGGTTTGTATGTGTAAAAAAAGCTTGAACCTTAGAAGGCTTGTTGCTCCAGGCAAAATAATCCTATGACCAAGACTAAAAAGAACAACGGAATAGTGCCCGTTCTCCTACTCATTATTAGCCTCGTACTCCTAGTTTCGGTAGTACGCAGGGGGATTACGGCTGGAAATTAACCAGGGCGATAGCGCCACACCAGAACCGGAACCTCCCACCAGGGAGGTTTTTTAGTAAGAAAAATAGGATTTCGAAATTCGTAAGCAGATTTACCGGCGAGGCCGGGGAAGAAAGGAAACCAGGCAAATGTACCGTAACAGTGAGGAATCGATGTGTTATATGCGAGCTAACCGTCCAGCGGCGATGGCTCAAGAGCAAGTCGCGTCTCAAGCCATCGCCATCGCGCTGCCGCGCCCTCAAATCCTCCCTGTAATTTCCTCTTCCTCCTTCTTCATTATTATTAGCTCCATTATTAGCCTTCCAGTACTCCTTAGCCTCGTACTTATTCTGCTTGGTCTTTAGGGCTGGCGGGACAAGTCTACAAAGCAGTAGCCTTCACTCCCACCGAAAACCTTAAAGAGCCAAGCGATTCTCAAGTTCGACCTATACCCTGTTTTGTATCGTAAATCGTTAATTGTAAAAGTCATTTGGGCGCAGCGAAGCGTCTGAGAACGGCCCGAGTAGCCCGCTACTTAACCGCTTTTTGGCGTAACTTTTCAACCCGTAAGTCTTGTTTAAGTTTTTTAAACGGAATTTTTAATCACTAAAAGGACCAGGAGGACAATAGAAATGACACTTATGGAAAGCGCCCCCGGTAAAACCGCCCGCACCACTGCCGGGCTGCCGCTACCTCTCGCCGCCAATCGTTTCACGGCCCGGGAACTGGATGGAGCGCGCATTTTGTGTGAATGTTTGATTGCCGAAGGGGTCGAAGTGATGTTCGGTTATCCGGGCGGCGTTTTGCTGCCGCTCTACCAGGTGCTGGGCGAGTATCCCGAAATCCGCCATATCCTGGTCCGCCACGAGCAGGCCGGCGGTCACGCCGCCGATGCTTACGGGCGCGTCACCAATAAAGTCGGCGTATGTATGGGCACCAGCGGGCCGGGCGCGACCAACCTCGTGACCGCTATCGCCACCGCTCACATGGACAGCGCCCCGCTCGTGGCGATTACCGGGCAGGTCGGACGCTCCATGATTGGCAAAGATTCCTTCCAGGAAACCGACATTACCGGCATCACCCTGCCGATTACCAAGCACAACTGGCTCGTAATGGACACCAAAGACCTGGCCGAAACCATCAAAAAAGCTTTCTTCCTGGCCCAGACCGGTCGACCCGGCCCGGTGCTGGTGGATATTCCGAAGGATGTTTTTCAGGCCAAGGCTTACTTCCCCGGCTACCCGACCGAGGTAAAACTACGCGGCTACAGCCCGACCATCATCGGCCACACCCGCCAGATTAAGCAGGCCGCTAACCTGATTAACCAGGCCCAGCGCCCGGTTATCCTGCACGGTCACGGCGTGACCACTTCCGGGGCTTACCAGGAACTGGCCGACCTCGCCGAGAAAGCCGACATCCCGGTGATTTCAACCCTGCAAGGTTTGAGCGCCTTCCCGTCGGCCCATCCCCTGAGCCTGGGCATGCCCGGCATGCACGGCGGTATCCACGCCAACCACGCCATCAACGAGTCGGACGTGCTGATTGCCATCGGGATGCGCTTCGACGACCGCGTGACCGGCAACCTGAAGAGCTTCGCCCGCAACTCCAAAATCATTCACATTGACATTGACCCCGCCGAAATCGGCAAGAACGTGCCGACCTCTATCCCGATTGTGGGCGACGTCAAGAACGTTTTGCAGGTGATGAACAAGAGCATCGAGGAAAAGAAGCACACCGAATGGCGCGAGAAAATCGCCGGGTGGAAAGAGCGCGACACCAAACGCCGGGGCAACGAAATGGACCGCCGGGGCATCCTGCCGCCCCAGTTCATCATCCAGAAGATGCGCGAAGTGCTGGGCGGCAACGCCGTTATCACGGTAGACGTGGGCCAGCACCAGATGTGGGTAGCGCAGCATTTCGAGTTTGAAAAAGCCAACACCTTTATTTCAAGCGGCGGCCTGGGTACGATGGGCTTTGGCCTTCCGGCGGCGATGGGCGCGCGCCTTGCCGTCAAGGACAAAAATGTGCCGGTCTGGACCGTTACCGGCGACGGCGGTTTCCAGATGAACCTGCAAGAGTTAGCGACCTGCGTCCAGGACGACATTCACGTGAAGATTGCCATCTTTAACAACGGCGTGCTGGGTATGATTCGCCAGTGGCAGTCGGTCTTCCACGACAAACGCTACCACAGCACCCCGATTACCGGGCCGGACTTCGTGAAACTGGCCGAGGCTTACGGCATCAAAGCCTGGCGGGTGAGCGAACAGAGCGAGGTAGCCCCGGTTATCAAAGAAGCTAACGAGTGGCCCGGCCCGGCCCTGGTCGAATTCCTCATTCCTGAAGCGGAAATGGTGATGCCGATGGTGCCGCCGGGCGGCTCGAACATGGACGCGATTGAGTCGGCTGAATAAAAATTTTACCGGGCCGTCATCGGGAATACAATTCCCTCCCACAAGGTGATAAGGCGGCCCGGCCTAACAAGGAGACAATTGTGGCAACTGCGACTGCCCCTACCCAGACCCTTCACACGATTGTGGTCTACCTGGAAGACGAACCCGGCGCCCTCAACCGGGTGGTCAATTTATTCCGCCGCCGGGGTTACAACATCGAGAGCCTGAGTGTCGGCCATACCGAGGAAGCGAACGTTAGCCGGATGACCCTGGTGGTCCGGGGCGAGGACAGCACCGTCGAACAATGCACCAAGCAGCTTTACAAGCTATTGGAAGTTATCAAAGTAACCGACGTAACCGACGACAGCATCATCGTCCGCGAGATGGCGATTATCAAGGTAACCGCCGACAAGCCAGAATCACGCGCTGAAATCATGCAGTTCAGCGAGATTTTCAAGGCCCGCGTCCTTGACGTGGCCGCCGATGCGATTACGGTCGAAATCACCGGCCCGGAAGAAGATGTCGAAAGATTCTTTGCCCTGCTGCGGCGCTACGGCATCAAAGAGAGCGTGCGCACGGGCCGGATTGCTATTTCGCGGGGCAGTGTCGCTAATAGCGCGATTTAGTTTTTAGTTTTTAGTTTTTAGTTTTTTGGCTTTTTATGAGTGGATTTTACGTTTGACGTTAGCCCTTAAAGGCACGTTCAACGGTTTACGATGGAGAGGACATATTTTAGATGGCGAAGTTGTACTACGACAAAGACGCGAATTTTGACCTTATTGCCGATAAAAAGATTGCGATTATCGGTTACGGCAGCCAGGGCCACGCTCACGCCCTGAACCTGCACGAAAGCGGGCTGGACGTGCGGGTCGGCCTTTACAAAGGTAGCAAAAGCTGGGACCAGGCGGCCAAACACCTGCCGGTTAAAACTGTGGCGGAAGCCTCCGAGGAAGCCGACGTTATCATGGTTTTGCTGCCCGACCAGACCCAGCGGGCCGTCTACGAGCAGGACATCAAACCAGGCCTCAAAGAAGGCGATACGCTTATGTTCGCCCACGGCTTTAACATTCACTTTAACCAGGTCGTGCCGCCCGCGAACGTGGACGTATCCATGATTGCGCCTAAAGGCCCGGGCCACCTCGTCCGCAGCGTTTACACCGAGGGAGGCGGCGTTCCAGCCCTCGTCGCGGTCGCCCAGGACTACACCGGACAGGCCAAGCAGCAGGCGCTCGCCTACGGTCGCGGCATCGGCGCTTCCCGCGCCGGTATCCTGGAAACCACTTTCCAGGAAGAGACTGAAACTGACCTCTTTGGCGAACAGGCCGTGCTTTGCGGCGGCGTGTCAGCCCTGATTAAAGCCGGGTTCGAAACCCTGGTGCAGGCTGGATACCAGCCCGAAGCGGCCTACTTCGAGTGCATGCACGAAATGAAGCTGATTGTGGACCTGTTCTACAAAGGCGGTTTGGCCGGGATGCGCTACAGTATCAGCGACACCGCCGAGTACGGCGACTACACCCGCGGCCCGCGCATCGTGACTGACGCGACCAGGGCCGAGATGAAGAAGATTTTAAGCGAGATTCAGACCGGCCAGTTCGCCCGCGAGTTTATCCTGGAGAACCAGAGCCACCGGGCGGCTTTCAACGCCTTCCGCAGGAACGAATCCGAACACCAGATTGAGAAGGTTGGCAAGGAATTGCGCTCTATGATGAGCTGGCTGAACGATACCAAGTAATCATTTAAGGAGGGAAAGAAAGATGAACCCTGATGTAACCGCCCCGGCCGCTGATCCTCGCCGGGTAATTATCTTCGATACCACTTTGCGCGATGGGGAACAGGCACCGGGAGCGACCCTGAACATTGAGGAAAAAGTTGAAATCGCCCGCCAGTTAGCCCGCCTCGGGGTGGACGTGATTGAGGCCGGTTTCGCGATTTCTTCGCAGGGTGATTTTGAAGCGGTGCAGCGGATTGCCCGCGAGGTCCAGGGGCCAATTATCGCCAGCCTGGCCCGCGTCCGCAAGCAGGATATTGACCGCGCCTGGGAAGCCCTCAAGGATAATCCCCGGCCCCGTATCCACATCTTCATATCGGCATCGGATATTCATCTAAAACATCTTTTCAAAATGAGCCGGGAAGAAGCCCTTAAACAGACCCGCGACATGGTCAGCTATGCCCGCAGCCTGTGCCAGGACGTGGAGTTTTCGGCCCAGGACGCTACCCGCTCGGAACTGGACTTTCTGTGCCAGATGATTGAAGCCGCCATTGAAGCCGGGGCCACCACGGTCAATATGCCCGATACGGTCGGCTACACCACGCCGGACGAGTACGAAAAGCTGGTCTTGACGGTGCTTTCCCAGGTGAAAAACATTCGCAAAGCTATAATTTCGGTTCACTGCCACAACGACCTGGGCCTGGCCGTTTCCAACAGCCTGCGCGCCCTGAAAGCGGGAGCCCGGCAGGTCGAGTGTACCATCAACGGCATCGGCGAACGGGCCGGGAA
Organism: Chloroflexota bacterium; assembly: GCA_902812345.1. GTDB lineage: Bacteria > Chloroflexota > Chloroflexia > Chloroheliales > Chloroheliaceae > 54-19. The sequence goes on from CADDZM010000125.1 coordinate 11,266, forward strand.
CGCGGCCCTGGAAGAAATCGTGATGGCCCTGCACACTCGCCAGGACTTCTTCAACCTGAACACCCGCGTTGACACCACCCAGATTCACCGGACCAGCCGCATGGTCAGCACCCTGACCGGCATCCCGGTGCAGCCGAACAAAGCGGTCGTTGGCTCGAACGCCTTCGCCCACGAAAGCGGCATCCACCAGGACGGCATGCTAAAAGACCGCCGCACCTATGAAATTATGGACGCGGCCACGGTCGGCGCGGGCGAAACCAACCTGGTCCTGGGTAAGCACAGCGGCCGCCACGCCTTCCGCAAAAAACTGGAAGAGTTGGGCCACCCGCTGGAAGGCGAAGAGTTAAACCGGACTTTCTTCGAGTTCAAACAGCTTTGCGACAAGAAAAAGGTCGTCAACGACGAAGACATTTTGAGCCTTATCCTCGACCAGGTACAGGGCGAAGGCACGCCCACTTACCGCCTGGAGCATTTTCAGGTCACGACCGGCGATAAAGTGGTGCCGACCGCGACGGTCAAACTGGTCGCCAGCGACGGAACCGTTTTGACCCAGGTCGCTACCGGCGACGGGCCGGTTGACGCGGTCTGCAAGGCCATCGCGCAGGCGGCAGGTTACGAAACGACCCTGGCAGAGTTCAGCGTTAACGCGGTCAGCAGCGGCGAGGACGCGATGGGCGAAGTCACCATGAAGGTCATCTACAAAGGCCGGACCGTGACCGGGCGGGGCGCGGCGACCGACATTATCGCGGCCTCGTGCAAAGCCTTCCTGCACGCTATAAACAAGTTTGCCAATATGGGTTCTTTCGAGGAAGAAAGTGGGTCCGACCCCTACAAACGGGACGACTTCGGGCCGCTGGCCGGTATCAGCCGGGCTTATATGTAAGATGTAGTGGGCGGGTTCCACCGGAACCCGCCCACTACACAAAAGAAAAGGACTTTTCTTAATGCAACTGAACCTTGCCGTATTGCCCGGGGATGGCATAGGCAAAGAAGTAACTACCGAGGCGCTCAAAGTGCTGGGGGTGATTGCCGGTCAAAACGGCCATACCCTGAATTACGAGGAAGCCCTGGTGGGCGGGGCGGCCCTCGAAGCGGAAGGCGCCTCCATTAGCCAGGCTACCCTCGACCTGTGCAAGAATAGCGATTCAATCCTTTTCGGGGCGGTCGGGCTGCCCAAATATGACCAGGCTCCCGCCGACCGGCGGCCCGAACAGGCGCTTTTTGCCTTACGCAAGACCTTCGACCTTTTCTCGAACCTGCGCCCGGTCAAGAATCTGCCGGTGTTGCAGAACGCCAGCACCCTCAAACCGGAAGTCCTGAACGGGGTGGACCTGGTGGTGGTGCGTGAACTGACCGGCGGCATCTACTTTGGCAAGCCGAGCCAGCGTTTCACCGACGAAGGCGGGCGCAAAGCGGTGGATACGCTGCCCTACAGCGAACAGGAAATCGAGCGCATCGTGCGGGTCGCTTTCGAACTGGCCAAGACCCGCAACGGCAAAAAGAAGGTCACTTCGGTGGACAAGGCTAACGTCCTGAACACCAGCCGTTTGTGGCGCGAGGTTGCAAACGAGGTCGGCAAGGACTACCCGGACATCGAGCTTGAACACATGCTGGTGGACAGCGCCGCCATGAACCTTATCCGCAAACCGGCGGCTTTCGACGTAATCGTAACCGAAAACATGTTTGGCGACATCCTGACCGATGAAGCCTCGATGCTGGCCGGTTCGATGGGCCTGCTGGCAAGCGCCAGCCTCGGCTCGATTAAGAATCCCCAGGGCGGCCAGTTCGGCATGTACGAGCCGATCCACGGGACCGCCCCGGACATTACCGGCCAGGGTATCGCCAACCCCCTGGCGGCGATTGGTTGCGCCGCGATGCTGCTGCGCCTGACTTACGGGCTTGAAACCGAAGCGAACGCGATTGAAACGGCCATCGAGAACGTGCTGCATAAAGGCTACCGCACGCCGGACCTTTACGAAAGCGGCATGACCCGGCTCGGCACCTCGCAGATGGGGGACGCTGTAATCGCGGAGCTTCAGAAGTAATCCAAAAGTAATCCAAAAGAAGGAAGAAAAGGCCGATGACCGATAAGCAGCGCATTTATGTCTATGATACGACCCTGCGCGACGGCAGTCAGGGCGAAGGAATCAGCTTTTCGGTTGAGGATAAGCTGAACCTGGCCCGCAAGCTGGACGAGCTTGGCGTGGACTACATCGAGGGCGGTTGGCCGGGCAGCAACCCGAAGGACGAGGAGTTTTTCAGCCGCGCCCTGACCCAGTTGAACCTGAAGCACGCTAAGCTTAGCGCCTTTGGCAGCACTCGCAAGGCCAACACCCTGCCCGAAAACGACGGCAATTTGCGGTTGCTCATGCACAGCAAGACCCCGGTCGTGACCCTCTTTGGCAAGACCTGGGATTTGCACGTCACGCACGCCCTGAACACAACCCTGGAAGAAAACCTGGCAATGATAGGCGACAGCGTGAATTTCTTCAAGCAGGCCGGGCGCGAATTGATTTACGACGCCGAGCATTTCTTTGACGGCTTCAAGGCTAACCCGGACTATGCCCTGGCGACCCTGGTCGAAGCGGCCAAAGCCGGAGCCGATTGGATTGTGCTGTGCGACACCAATGGCGGCCTGCTAACCTTCGAGGTGCCGGACATTATGGCCCGCGTCCGCACGGTGACGGACCCGTACAACGTGAAATTGGGCGTACACGTCCATAATGACGGCGATCTGGCCTGCGCCAACACCCTTTTCGCGGTGCGAGAAGGGGCCAGGCAGGTCCAGGGCACCATCAACGGCTACGGCGAACGCTGCGGCAACGTAAATTTGGTGTCGGTGCTGGCGAACCTGGAACTGAAAATGGGGTATCGCTGCCTGCCGGAAGGGCATCTCAGCCGCCTGAGCGAGATGTCGCACCTGGTGGCCGAGGTTGCCAACCTGCCGCACAACAACCAGATGCCCTTCGTGGGCCGGAGCGCGTTCGCCCATAAAGGGGGGGTCCACGTTTCCGCCGTGATGAAGGACCGCCGCACTTACGAGCATATCGTGCCGGAGTTGGTCGGCAACCTTCAGCGCGTCCTCGTTTCGGAGTTGGGCGGGCAGTCGAACGTGCTGCACAAGGCTTACCAGCTTGGCCTGGAAATGCGCAAAGGTGACGCCGAGGTCCGCGAGGTGATTGACCAGATTAAGCAACTGGAAAACCAGGGCTTCTCCTTCGAGAACGCCGAAGCCTCGTTCGAACTGATTATGTGGCGCACCCAGAACGACTACCAGACGCCCTTTGCCCTGCGCGACATGCTGGTGCTGGCTGAAAGGCGCGGCGCTCCCGGCGGGCAACTTCTCTCCGAAGCGACGGTCAAGCTGGACGTTAATGGCGACATCGCCCATACCGCCGCCGAAGGTAACGGCCCGGTGGACGCGCTCGACCACGCCCTGCGTAAAGCCTTGCTGCCGGTCTACCCACAGCTTGGTAACGTCCGGTTGCAGGACTACAAGGTGCGCGTCCTGAACGACGAAGGGACGGGCAGCCGTATCCGCGTGACCATCAGTTCAAGCAACGGCCTGGACACCTGGCACACCGTCGGCAGCAGCACGAACGTGATAGAGGCGAGCTACCTGGCCCTGGCCGACAGCCTGGAATACGCCCTGGTGAGCGGCCGTTATAAACAACCGGCCCCGTCCAGCGTCGAGACCGAAAACACCCCGGCCCAGGAAATAGTTGTTTAACCATCCATCCATTCTTTAATCCAAACAGGTTAGGCTGCTTTCTCAGATAAGCCCTTCTAACCTGTTTTTATTTCCCCGTAGATTAGCAAGCAGCCTCCTAAAATACTGCGTAAACAAAATTTTTTCGCAACAGCAGGGCAACCGCAACCAAAAAGAGCGGCCCCTTTGTCATTCCGGGGAGGCAATTTGAATGAAGACCTGCTCGCTACGATGCGCCGAACGAGGAATGACAAGTCTTCAGCCGTACCTGGTATTAATACCTTTGCTAAAGAGGAGAGATTGCCCTTAATTTGATGAAGCGTAAGATACTAAAGATATAGCCAAACCCCTTTTAATTTAATGAAATTTAAATATCTTTGCTCTTTTTTCCTGCTAAAATATACCCATCGGGTCCTTTCATCGCGTTTAGGAAGGAGCATTTTGGCAATGAATTACGGTACATGTAACGAAACCATAAAGTGGTTGTAAGGTGTCGTAAGACCCCTACACGGAAGGTTAGTTAGAAGGCGCTGTTATCTACCGCAAGGTAAGTGGCAGCGTTTTTGATTCGAGGACAAAAAGAGCAAATGGACTACTAAAAAAGTGGTTGAAAACTTCTTCAAGTGCATATTATGTCAACTTAATTAGGCAAATAGGGGCAATCAAGTCGCCTGGAGGTGGGACGCTAAGGCGTTCAGGAAGGTCAGCTTAAGGGCGGCTTTTCTTTTTGAGAGGAAATTTTAAAAGTTAGAGTTGTGTCTGGTACAGGTCAATATTATACATATAAACGGTCTTAGGAACGCTCATATGCTCTCGTGAAATCTTCCCTTGAAATTCCAGCCCTTGTACAAATAGTTCTTAGAGTAGAACCCTTTATGGTTCTGTGGTTTGGACAACTGAGGGTAGTAACCGATCCGTCTGTGTTTTTTCGTTCAAAGCCGATATGTTCACGTTCTTTAACAAGCCTAAATCCTTAAAGTTCTAATGCACCTACAACTTTAGCTTTAGGAGCATCAATTGGGAACTTATCCATTTTAGCTCACGGCAAGTTCAGGAGGTTTTACCTCTTCTATATAAGCGTTAAGGATTGGCGACTCATCCTCTAAAGAATCAAGCCCAAAGGTTTCCACATGGAATTTTATCGCCGAAATTACATCTTTGGGTAGCACCCCATTAAACGGTGAAAAACAGGAAAAGTTGAAATAAAAGCGTTCATCTGGCAAAATTTGGTTATGATTACAAAAGAACCAATGCCGATGAACGCTGGGGAGCAATTCTGCTCTAACCAGCATTGTCCCAAAAGAGGCCTAAAAAAGCAAGGTAACATCACCATTCACGACCGAGTGCGCCAGCGGTACCGCTGTAAAGTCTGTGGTAAAACCTTCAGCGAACGCACCGGCACCCTGTTCGAAGGGTTGCGTAAGCCCCAGACCTTAATTCTTGTGGTGGTTACATTACTCACCTTTGGTTGTCCCATCCAGGCCATCGTCGCCGCTTTTGGGCTGGACGAAC
>CADDZM010000126.1 GCA_902812345.1 Chloroflexota bacterium
TGCGCAAGCACGTCGAGCGGGCCGCCGCCCAGCAGCAGAAAGTAAAGGCTGTCGTCCCTGGGAATCAGGCGGCGGGCAGCCTCGACCAGCACATCCACACCGTGCCAGTGCCGAAAACTCCCGGCAAAGACCGCCACCCGCGCCCCGCTGCCTGCTTCGGGGAGGCCGAGTTGAAAGCGCAGCCGGAGTTGTTTTTCCGGGTCGATTTTTTCCTGGTTGAACCTTTCGGTGTTCGCGCCCCAGGGCAGTTCGGCGATTTTGGCGCGGTCTATCGCTTTTGGGACGGTCGTGTGCAGGGGCGTGACAATCCGGCCCGCCCAGCGGCATTGCAGGGCCGCCCACCATTCCAGCCGCCGGAAAAGCAGTTTGTCCACCAGGAATTTCCTGGTCCCAGGCGGGTCAACCATCAGGGCGTTTACTTCGAGAATAGAGGGCAGGCGGTGGCGCCGGGCATAAATCATCCCGGCCCCGGCCAGGTTGTAGTAACGTTCCATTACAAGGTCGGGGTTGAGGGCTTTCGTCAGGCGAACCAGCCAGGGGTAGCTTAACAAATTGAGATACTGGGGCAAGCGCACCCGGTAGAACTCGATAGGCAAACCGCCCTCGACCGGCAGGGTCAGGCGGGCGGGTTCGTCTTTCTCCCGGCGGCAGACCACGTGCAGTTCGTGACCTAACTTGCTCAGTTCGGAGGCAACTTCCAGGACGTGGGTGGCCCCGCCGTGACTGCCCGGCGCGACTACCGCACCGGCAACGTAAAGAATTCTCACCGGGGCTTTTTCTTGAGAATGATAAAGAAGGGGCCGGTGCGCCACTTTCCAAAGAGCCAGATGTCCAGCTTCATCAGGAAAGTCAGTATCCGCAGGAAAAGGACAACCGGGCCGCTCTTGCGCCGGGCGAAACTGCTTTTGAGGTTCTTGCGAACGGCCAGGTCAATCGCAGCGTTTTCCTCGTGCAGTTCCTCGGCCTCGGCGGCGACCTTTGCAGCCTGGTGCGTGACCTTATTGTTTTCGACCTCGGCCCGCAAGCGGTCAAGCCCGCCGCCATCGGCCCAATCCGAGGTCAGGCCGGTGGTGCCGTTCGCCATGCGGGTGCGAATATCTTTGCTGGCGGCTTCCTGGTGAGCTTTTTCGGTCTTACGCTGGCGGTCAAGCTGGAAGCGCACCACCCGGCGCACGCCGTACTCCCCGGTCTTGATGATAATGTTATCGACCAGACCCTGAAAGACCCCGTTCCAGAAGATTTTCTTTTCGATGGTGAACCCGGCTTTATTGACGAAATATTCGAGGTCTTTCCAGGTCTTGACGGCTTTAAGGTGGTCGCTCTTGCGCAGTTCGTCCCGGTGGAAATCGAAGATGCCGCGCCTGGTGAAGAACCCGGCGACCCGTTTCTGCAACTTTATAACCGGCCAGAGCCGGCCCATTTCCCGGGTGTTTGAAAAGACGAAAATGCGCCCGTCCGGTTTGAGTACGCGACCAAGCTCGGTGAAGAACGGCTCGATGCCGTCCAGCGGCAAATGTTCCATGAGGTCGAGCGAGAAAACCTTGTCGAACGATTCGGGGGCAAAAGGCAACTGGCGGCCATCGCCCTGGATAAGCCCGATTTCGTCCAGGGCTTCGTTGGCGAAGAGCGGCGCGGCGTCCACGCCGATAACAGCGCCGAATTTCTTGCGGTTCCAGTAGCAGAACCGGCCGTCACCGCAGCCGACTTCGAGGGCTACGTCTTTTTTCGAGGGCTGGAGCATTTTACGCAACAGGTCGTTGCGAACTTTCGCGCCCAACAGCGGCAGGCTGATATGCTCGTGGTCGAGGTCGTGCTCGAACTCGTCTTCAAGGTAGCGGGTCTGCTGGCCGACTTCGGCGGGGGGCAGCAAATCAATATAGCCCCGGCGCGGCAGTTTCTTGCCTTCCGAAACGACTGGCTCATCTTTGCCGCTGCTGCTAAACGCGCCGTAGGACAGGCCGCAGGTATGGCAGACGAAACCGCCTTCAACGGGTTCCAGGCGGCCTTTTTCCCGGTCCTTCCCGGCGGTCGCCACGCAGCGCGGGCAGCGGGCCACATCCAATAATTTTGCAGTAATCAAACGCTTGTATTCCTTAAAATATTACCTAAAGAAAAATATTACCTAAAGAGGCTTTCCCGGTTTTTTGATCCGCTCTTTAAAATTCTTCCAGGGCATGATATTGCAACGGGCCGGTCATGTCAATTTTTACATTAAAAAGGCTCACCTCGGGAGAGGTCAGCCTTTTAGATTCTCAGCTAAACCGGTGTCCTAGGAAGCGGTAAAGGTGGCGCTTTCGATGACGTTGGTCGTACCGGCTACCGTTATGGCGTACTTGCCGGGTTTACCCTCGAAGACGACAATCAGGCCGGGCGAGGCCGGGATGTCGCCGCCAGTGGTAGCCCAGGCGTAGGTGCTTTCATCGGAATAGACCGCCCCGGTCGCCGGGTTGGTAATCCAGACTTGCACCCGGTCGCCTTTTAGCCAGCCCTGGCCGGAAAAGACCACCACTACCAGCGGGCCGATAACCAGGCCGGTCGCCTGCAGAGTCGGGGCCATAACTTCAAACTCAGCCGAAGCAGTCGCGCCGGAGTCTAAACCCTGGACGGTGACGTGCCACCTGCCGGGCGAACCCTGGAAGGTATACTCGGGATTGGTGAAGTTCGAGAAAGTGCCGTCCGCGCTGGCGTTGAGATAGGCGCCATCGAGCGCCCGGTTGTCGGGCGTTGTAACCCACAGGGCAATTTTCTCGCCGGAAGCAAAGCCGGTCCCGCTGATAGTAAGCGGATCGCCCAGGGCGACCTGGGGATTAACCACGGTAAGCGTGGCAGTAGCGGCGTGGGCCGGTTTCGCCGCAAAGACGCTCAAGGCCAGGCTTAGTGTCAGGAATGTTACCAGCAGAATTAGCCTGGACCGGTAAGCAAACTGTCCGGGCTGCATTTTAAACGTCGCGTTCATACAATCCTTTCCCTGTGCAGTAGTGTTATCACAATTACATTGTCGCTATAAATACATTGTCGCTATAAATTTACACGTTTGGGAGAAGCCATTTATTTCGGGGTATTTTAATAATAGCATAAATACTAAATTTTTAATATCCCAAATTGAAAATCGGGCGGATTTTTGGAAATGAAAAAATTAGTCTGGGGTTTCTATTAACTGGCTGCGGGGATTAGCAGCAGCCTTTATCCCAGTCTTCAGGGGATTTGAGGTCAAAAACGGCCTGGTAATCTCCGACCACGATGCCGCGTACGTTTTTTAGGGAGACGAGTTGTCTGGCTTCGTAAGCGGCAATTTCCGCCTCGTTTAAAAGACCGGTCAGGTGCAAAATCCTGGAAAGTATGGCCGGTTCGGCCCGGTTCGCGCCGTCCTCGATTTTTATCGCCAGGGCCACGCCCCGCTGCGGAAAGCCCATGCACCAGACCGCCTCGGCCCCGGCTTTGCTGTAGACGCGCCCGCCGGGGGCCGACTCCATCAGGTCGGTATCGCCGCGCCCGCTGCCGCCTATGTTAAAGGGGTAAGTATACATGGCCTCGGTCAGGCGGGACCCGGCTTTTGCCCGGTCGGGGTTACCCTGTTTTTCCCAGTAAGAAGGCCGGCCCAGGCGGGCGAAGGCGGTCGCCATTTGGAGGGTAGTCAGGCCAAAGCTGACCACCGAGCAGCCGTCGCGGGCGGTCGCAATCTCGGACGGGTTAAGGCCCGCGAAATCGGCCACCGCTTTAAGGATAGCCTGTTGGAGGGGATGGTCCGGCTCGGTGTAGCTTTCGGTCGGCCAGCCCATGTGCTGGCAGGTTAGGAGCATGCCGGTGTGTTTGCCGGAGCAATTGCTGTGCAAATTGGTAGGGCTGCGGCCTTCCACCTTCATCGCGTCGGCGGTCGGCTGGTGGTAGGGGTAGTGCGCCCCGCACAGGAGTTGGTCCACCCGCAGGCCGCCTTTGTCCAGCATAGCCTGGACCTGGCGGGTGTGTTCGGGCTGGCCGCTATGAGAGGCGCAGGCCAGGGCCAGTTCTGCCGGGGTCAGGCCAAAAGCGTCGGCGGCCCCGGTTTCAACCAGGGGTATCGCCTGGAAAGGCTTGGCAGACGAGCGTAAGAAAGCCACCCGGTCCTGTTCGAGCGGTCCTGAAGTTAAGAGGGCTTTGCCGGTCGCGTCGGCGATGGCGATAAACCCGGCGTGACGGCTCTCGCTGATGCCGCCGCGTGTCACATGAGCTAAAATTTCCATGCCCGGATGATAACATAATCGTGAATGCACGACAATTTTATTCAGTGTGGACGGTTCAGTTTTTATAGTTTAGTTCTATCTCGGGCTTTTTACTAAAAACTATTCACCTGTGGGAGGGAATTGTATTCCCGAAGCAAGGCCTTTCCGGCCGGGAAAATAATTCCCTCCCACAACTTACCGCCCCCACAACTTACAGCCGGGTGGCTGAATACTTCCAAAACCGAAACCAAAACCAAAACCGAAACCTAAAAATTAATAACTAAACACTTTTCGACTCCAGGTTGACATATTATTATTGTCAGGTCATACTTTAAAGAGGTTAAAAGAAGAATCTAGCTGGAAAAGTTGAAGTTAGAGGGAATGGTCAAAAAGTCGCTTTCCCTGGCCGGGGGGCCGCCCAACCTGGCCGGACTCCTGGCTCAGTACCGGGAAGACCGGGCCGGACAGCCTCAGTTTTATTACAATGAACTGGCCGACCGGGCCGCTTCCCTGGCCGAACTGCGCCCGGCTTTACAGGATTTCCTGGACAACCGCAGCTCGCTCAACGATTACGCCCGGTGGCTTTCCCAGCAAAGCCGGCGGCAACTTTCGGCAGCGCGAGGCCGGGAAGCGGGCCGCTACTGGCGTTTTAACGGGGCCGGGCGGCTTTTCTTCGACAGTTTCTTCAAGCTGGCCGGTGAAAAAAACCGCCTGAACGCCGCCGCCGCCTCTTTGCGGAGCCTGCTAACCGTCCCGGCAAACCTGGACGCCGCCGGGCAAGCCCTGGAAAATTTTAGCGCTTTCCTCGAAGAACTCAACGCCCTCGCGCCCCAAAGTTACCCCTTAAAACCGGGCAATCTGCCCTACGTGGCGAGCTTCCACTGGTCGGCCCAGCGTCCTGATTGGCCGGTCTACCAGCGGGTCAGCCGGGAACAACTGGAACGGTTGGGCCGTTTAGCCGCCTCGGCGGCCAGCCCGGCGGGACGCTATACAAATTTTTACCTGGCTTTTATCGGTCTGGCCGCCGAACTCAACCTGACCAGTCTGTGGGAGATGGACGGCTTTCTGGCCTGGATGTCACGCCGGGAACTGGCGACCGTCCGCCTGACCAGACCTCAAAACAGTCCCGAAAAACCGGCCCAGGCGCGGGCGCAGCAACGGACCGAAGGCTTGCGGCGTTTGCTCGAACCAGCTTTGCGGACCGCTCTTGGTTCCAGCCTGCGCGGTTCAACTTTAAAAGCGGGCAACGGTCCCGGCTATTTGCAGTTCGCCGAGCCGGGATTGCCTTTCCGCCTCGAACTGCGGCCCACCGGGTCGGGGGATTGGCTGGCCGGGGCGAATTTCGAGGGCTTTAGCGTGGCGGCCCTGGCCACCGCCGCCGGAGAAGCTGTTTTGAGGGAATTACAGGGTTTTCTGGTGGAACGCCCGGAATATCGCTTCTACCGCCCCGGCCTGATGGCCACGGAAAAGCCTGAATTAAATGACTTTACAAGTGAATTCTGGCTGTTGCGGCCCTGGCCGTTTGGCAACGCGGCCCTTTCCCTGGAAGATTTAGTATCGGAATGGCGGCTGCTCTACCCGTTCGCCCGCCGCCTGAGCGCGCCTTTTGATGACGCCGAACTCACCGGGGTTTCGCCGGAAGAGGCAAGCGAACCGGAAAGTTTATACCCGTTAGAGACTGAAGAACTGGCCGCCGTCGCCGAAGAGCCGCAAGTCTATACCGTTTCGCCGCCGGTCGAAGCCGCGTTAGAGGTGAGCCTGGAGGCCGGACCGCCCCCGCCCCGGCCGCTCGACGCTGCCGCCAACGCGGAAGTCTTGCAGATTGCCCGGCTCAAAGTGCCGCCCCTATCGTCCGGCCAGCTTGAGGCCTTGCAGGACTTTTTACAGGAACGGCTGGTGGTCCAGTCCGAGAAAATTGCTGAAATCGTCACGCACCTGGAAGCCGGGCGCAGCCTGCTTCTTTACGGCCCGCCCGGCACCGGCAAGACTCGCCTGGCCCGCCTTATCGCCGGGCAACTGGGCGCGCCCGACCCCGGTTGGGCCGCGGAATCGGACGCGACCAACTACACGCTGGCGACCGCGACGGCGGAATGGAGCCAGTACGACACTATCGGCGGCCTCCGGCCCGGCCTGGCCGGAGAAGCCGGGCGCAGCAGCCAGAGCCTTTTTTACTATTTCGAGCCGGGCGTGGTCTCACGCGCCGCCCTTTGTTGCGAAGAAAGCCTGCGGCGAAGCGGTCGGCCCCACTACCTGATTATTGACGAGTTCAACCGGGCCAACCAGGACCGGGCTTTTGGCGAACTCTTTACCCTGCTGGAATACCGCGACCGCCCGCTTCTACCGGCGGCCAGGCTGGGCCGGAACGCCGATTTGTTTATCCCGGACGCTTTTCGGATTATCGGCACGCTTAACGCGGTTGACCGCAACACGCTTTTTGAGATGAGCCAGGCGTTGCGCCGCCGCTTCGCGATGGTTGAAATAGATTTGCCGCCCGCCGAGGCCGAGCGGCGTTTCCTGCCGCGCGCCCTGAAGGCCCGGTTGCCGTATATCGAGCTTACCCCGGCGGGTGATTTAGCTGACCCGGCCTTACGCCAGGCCGCCGATACGCTTAGCCGGTTCGTGGCCGCTATCCGGCCCGACCCCCACCAACCGGGGACCGGCGGTAAGGCGGTCGGGACCGCGCCTCTGATAGAAAGCCTGCTCTTTTGCGCGGTGGCGCCTTCATATTATATAGACCCCCAAGAGGCTCTCGAAGACGCTATCCTGGCGAACATTCTGCCGCAACTCGAAGGCAGCGCCTCGGCGGTCAAAAAAGCCCTGGCGGAGGTGGGGAAAAGCGGGCCGCTGGCCGGGCTGGGGCGGGTACGGGCCAGCCTGGAAAAGTTGTTGCAATTTCCCTTTTAACCTGAAAATATTTTTGTAAATTTGCCCCGGCCCTGCCGATAAGGTATATTTGGCGGCGTATGGCAGGATGAATTGGACTTATTTTTGACCTGGAAGGTGAGAACGATAGCATGAAACTGTGGGGAGGCCGGTTCGAGAAGCCGGTTAACGAAATCGCGGAGGAATTTGGGGCTTCCATCCCGTTCGACCGGCGGCTTTACCGGGAGGATATCGCCGGTTCGAAGGCGCACGCCCGCATGCTGGCGAAGCAGGGGATTATCTCGAACGAGGATGCCGAGAAAATTGTGGCGGGGCTGGAAAGAATCCAGGCTCGTATCGAGAAGGGCGAATTTGAGTTTCGGCTTGACCGCGAGGATATTCATCTTAACATTGAAGCGGAATTAGCCGCCGATATTGGGGAAGCGGCGGGCCGCCTGCATACCGGGCGCAGCCGTAACGACCAGGTTGCCCTCGATTTTCGGCTGTATGTTTGCCGCACTATCGGGCAGGCCGTCGAACGCATCTTGCGGTTGCAGGAAACGCTGGTGCGGCTGGCCGAGAAGTGGGAAGGCGTGATTATGCCCGGCTATACCCACCTGCAACGCGCCCAACCGGTTTTGCTTTCTCATCACCTGCTGGCTTATTTTGAGATGTTCCAGCGCGACGCCGGGCGGTTTTCAGACAGCTACGCCCGGACCGACGTTTCGCCGCTGGGTAGCGGGGCGCTGGCCGGGGTGCCTTACCCGCTGGACCGCGAGTATGTGGCCGAGCAACTCGGCATGAGCGCGGTCAGCCGCAACTCGATGGACTCGGTCAGCGACCGAGATTTCGTGGTCGAGTACATGGCCGCGGCGGCGCTCTGTGCGGTTCATCTCTCGCGGTTCGCCGAAGAAATTATCCTGTGGAGTACGGGCGAGTTCGGCTTTATCGAACTGGACGACTCTTACTCGACCGGCAGCAGCATCATGCCTCAGAAGAAAAACCCGGACATGGCCGAACTGGTGCGCGGCAAGACGGGCCGGGTGATTGGACACCTCACCGCCATTCTCGTCACGCTCAAAGGGCTGCCCCTTTCCTATAACAAGGATATGCAGGAAGACAAAGAAGGTTTCTTTGACGCTTCAGACACTCTTTTAACCTCGCTAACGGTCTTCGAGGGGATGATTGCGACCATGCGGATTAAGGCTGAGAACATGGCGAAAGGCGCGGAAGGCTCCTTTGCGACCGCGACCGACCTGGCCGATTATTTAGTGGGTAAGGGCTTGCCGTTTCGCCAGGCTCACGAGGTGGTCGGCAAACTGGTCCGGTACGCGATTGAGCAGGGGAAAACTTTCTCCGGGCTGTCGTTGGCAGAGTTCAAACAATTCTCGTCGCTTTTCGAGGAAGCCGCCCTGAAGATTACGCCGGAAACCTCGATGGCGGCCCGCAATACCTACGGCGGAACCGCGCCGGGTCAGGTTAAAAACGCAATCGCCGCCTCGAAAACGCTGCTGGAGGATACCCGCCAGTGGCTGAGCGGCATTGGCGTGCCGGTTTAAGGCGGCTCTTGCTTGCAAAGTTTGCAGATACTTAGTACGATTGTTTTACTGTAAGATACAAACCCGCTTATCGGGCCTACGGTCTTAAAACGGACAAGCTGATTAGTTTAGCAGTCAAGCCAGCTAAGGAGTAGCAAGTTATGGCATTACCCGCAATACAAGAAAATACCCGTAACCGGCTCTACTCGCTAAAAGAGTTTGAGGAATTGAATTTACCGGCTGATGGAAATAAATACGAGCTTATAGATGGAGTGCTTAAAGTGACCCCACCAGCAGGTGATCAACATGGCCGAATTGGAATGACAATCATCTGGCAAGTTATTCTGTTTGATCCCAAGAGAGTTTTAGGCCAACTCTGGCAAGATACCCGCTTTCAAGTTGCGCCCGGCTTCGGTCCAGCCCCGGACGTGGCTTTTATCAAGGCTGAAAATTTGCCATCCACCAGTAAAGGAGCCGTTACAGTCCGGCCCGACCTGGCGGTTGAGGTCTGGAGTCCCGGCGACCTCGATACTAAAGCGCACCAGACCGAAGCTCGCGCCAAGATAAGGCGTTACCAGGTGGCTAGGGTTTCCCTCATCTGGGCTTTAAACCCGGCCACGTATAAGGTTGAGGTATATCACCCAGACCAGATTGACCCGATACAGGTGCTAGGGATAGATGATACTCTTTCCGGGGAAAGTGTGCTACCTGGATTTACAATGGCTGTAAAGACGCTGTTTGAATAGATTTTCTATAAAAGCACCAGGATAATTCGATAGAAATAGAAAAGGACTCTCATATGAGAGTCCTGCTTTTTATTGCCTTTTTTCTAAATCACTAGCCGAGAGGAAGTGCGTGCCGGGTGTCGGCGGCATCTTTTTCCGGCTGAAGGACCGGGGTTTTCGGCTGAATTTTAGCCGGTTCCAGCTTTTGGGCCGGGGTTTCATTAGCAATAACCGTGTCTTGCGCCGGTACAGGCCCGGGCGTTCCTTCAGGTTCCCGGTTGTATTCCCGCAGATTGCTGCGCTCGAACCGCAGGGCCGCGATTTGCTCCGAAATCAGGCCGCACAGGAATATCAGGACGCTGATGCTGATGAGCAGGACCGCGCCGTTAGGGATTTTGCCGTTTGCGAAAAAGAAGTTCCCCAGGCCGTAACCCGCGCCCAGCAAGAACCAGATGAGGGCCAGTGGCATGAAAATCTTTATCGGGTTAAAGAGCGTAATCATCCGCAGAATAATCGTGATGAACTTGATACCGTCCCGGAAAGGCCGGATATGGCTCTTGCCGCCCTGCCGTTTGTGGGCTTTAATCGGCACGTGCTTGACGTTGTACCCGGCCTTGATAAAGCTCATGGTGGTGGTGGTCGGGTAAGAATACTGGTTGGGCAAGAGGTGGATAAAGTCCATAACTTTGTCGCGCTTGAAGCAGCGAAAGCCGCTGGTCGGGTCGGGCACTTTCATTTCGACGAGGTAGCTCGCGAGGGTCCGAAAGACCCAGTTGCCCACGTCCCGCGTCCGGGCGCTATCGCTGTCGCGGGTGCGCGCTCCCACTACCAGGTCGTACGGTCCCAGGTGTTCGAGCAGGCGGTCGAGGTCTTCGGGAGCATGCTGGCCGTCCGCGTCAAGAAGGAGGATGTATTCGCCCCTGGCCGCCCGGATGCCGGTCTTAACCGACGCGCCGTTGCCTTTGTTGTAGGGGTGACGAATGACCCTGGCCCCGGCACCTTCCGCTTCGGGGGAAGTGCGGTCGAGCGAACCATCGTCCACCACGATAACTTCGCAATGCGGCTTCATGGCCTTGACCCGGCCTACCACCATGCGGATATTCGCTTCTTCGTTATAGGCCGGAATTACGATTGTCAGCTTGTCGTCTGAAATCATCTAATTGCTCTTGCCGCCTTTGCGCTTGTGTTCGCGCCAAACCACCAGCCGCCACCACAGGCTGATAAGGTTGAGGCCGGTCTGCCAAAGGCGCGGGAAGTTGAAGAATTGCGATTTGCCATAGGCCCGGTGGAAGTGATGTACCGGCACTTCGGCGAATTTGTAGCCCTCGTCCTGCAATTTTTTAACCAGTTCCAGGCAAATTGTGCCGCTATTGCTGGTCAGTTCGATGCTGCCGAAGCAGTCGCGCCGGATGAGCCGGAAATCGCAATCGGTATCGCGGATACCCAGGCCGAACGAGGTTTTGACGGTCCAATGGTAAATTTTGCCGATGATTATACGGTGTAACGGGTCATTACGTTCGATTTTGTAGCCGTTAACGATGTCCACGTCCGGCGTCAGCTTTTCAAGCAGTACGGATAGTTCGTGGGGGTCGTACTGGGCGTCGCCATCGGTATAGAAAATCAGGTCTTTGGTGGCGGCGGCGAAACCGCTTCTTAGCGCGCCGCCATAACCCCGGTTCTTGACGTGATGAATGATGCGGACATGCTCCGGGTAGACGCGGGCCAGTTCGTCCAGGACTTCGCCGGTGTAATCTTTGCTTCCGTCATTTATCACGATGACTTCGTAATCGTCGGTAAGCTTGCGGCAGGTGTTGAGGGCCGCCAGGACCATGCTGGCAATCGTGCCGCCGTCGTTATAAGCCGGAAAAAAAACTGAAATACTGGGTGGGTTGGTAGTCTGGACGCTGACCGGTTCACCGGAAACCAGGGAAGCCGGTTCTAAAATTTCGGAAGTGTTCAATTTGCTGTATCTGCCTTTGTTTCAAAAGATTTATCTGCTCGATTCTTCTAAGCATGGAACGTATTCACAGGCTAAAAGTTGCAAAGCCGTTCCTGCTTACCGGCTTTTCATGCGCTTCTTTTCGAAGCTTTTGAAAGGTTCTTTTGAAGGTTTTCAAAACTTTCATGAGCAAAGCCGCTCCGCTAGATGTATTCTAATTATACCCGGGGTAGAGTCCTAAGGTCAAATGGGTTAAAAAGTTTTTAGTTTTTAGTGATTAGTTTTTAGTGGGGTTGGAGCATGTTAGAGTATGGTGGCGTTTGGGGTAGCTGGTTTTGAGGTAGAAAAGCGAAAGAGCGAATAGAAATGAAAAAGGGCACCCTTAACGAGCGCCCTTTTCAGGTAAACTTACCGGCTTAGCACTAAACACTATCTACCTACTAACCCACGAAAGTATCGGGGTAAGTTTCCCAGACGTTGGTCCGGTTGTAGTAGCGGTAAGCCACAAAGATTTCTTTGGTCGGCTTGTACCAGAGCATTATCCCGTTGTAGAAGGCCTGGATAGCTCCATCGCCGGGCACTTCTTCGGCGACAGCCCAGCCCAACCGTTCGCGCACCTTCAGGCCGGTTTCGTTGCGCCAGGCGTTGCCGAGGCCCATTTTAGGTTCGAACAGCCCAGGCGGCGGAGTCAGGCCCGAGTTAACAGGCTGGCTGGGATCCCAGGTATCCCTGGTCTGCGCCCAGCTACCGTCATCGAAAATAATAAAGATGGTTTTGTTGTAGGGCAGGAAATAGAACGGTGTGTTGTTGTAATTGACCCAGACCATCATGCCGTGCTCAAACTTCTGGACCGACATTTTGGAAGCCTGCTCGGTGCTGTAGTAGTAGGGGCAACTCAGGCGGGCCTTGACGGACGGGTTTTCGGACCATAGCTTGCCAAAGCCCCGGATAGGGTTGTTTTCGCAAGTGATTTCAGGGGTGTTGTAGCGCCAGTCGTAATAGTGGCGGCCCACGTTACCCATTTCCACCTGAAAAGCGGCCGGGTTGGAAGGCGTGTAGCTGTAGCAGCGCCGCTCGAAGCACTGCAGCAGCACGTCTTTGTCCACGCCGCCGACTTTAGCGGTGGTCCAGTACGGCTCCATAATCGGGTAGCCGGTCGAGAAAAGCCAGTCCACCACCGCCCCGTTGACGCGCTGGCCGTTCTCAAGGACCGGGCCGGTGCTATTCATAAAATCCCAGAAGACTTTGGGGATATTGTGGCCGAAGGTGCCGTCATAGTTTGCCAGGGTGACGTTATAGCTGGCAAAGCGCAAGTCCTCGCGGGGCGCGCCGTCTCGCTCGATGTAGGCGGTGACGACCTGGCCGGTCCGGTTGCTGGCTTTATTCTGGCCGAGGTTGAGGCTGGCGACACCCGCAAGGGCCGCGTAGGTCGGGGCTTTGTTGGTGACGGAGCTAGGGCTGGGATTAGGGTCGCCGACCACCGGGATTTCGGCGGGCAAGTATGAGACCGTCCGGGTATCGCTGAAAGCTCGCTTGCCGCTTATAAGCTCTTTAACGAGCAGGCCGTTGGTGACAAAATACTTGCTGGAGCGGTCGCTGTTTACATTGTTGATTTCCATGCGGCTCTTGTCGTAATAAGCCACCAGGCGTTGGCCCGCCGCGACGCTGCCGTTGGCGGGCGCGCCGTCATAGTCTTCGGCCCGGATGCTGAAAGCCTGCGGTCCCCACAACCAGGAGCGCCCGGCGGAACCCTGGGCGACATACTGGTCGGTCCGTTTCCAGGCCGCGTCCATGTTTGGGTCGAGCGAAAGGTTGTCGGCCCGGGCGGTGGGAGCGGCCGCCAGGCCGAGGGAGAGTAGGGGCAAAACTGCGAGCCAGCCTGCTATTAAACTCCAGCAGGCTTTGGGGCCGGAAATTTTCTGGCTGAAAATGGCGTTTAACATTTTTTTTGCTCCTGGGCCGGGCTAATAACTTCCCCGGCCAGATTTAAGGGTCAAAAAATAGCAAGTTTATAACCAGATGCCCTGGTTAAGACTCTTCTGGAAAAGGTAGGGGCCGAAAGCAAAACAGGCCGCGCTGCCCGGTGGAGACTGCCGGTTTTCAGGGTGCGAGGTATCTTCCGGGAGCCTTCCGGAAAAAACGGGGCCTGTAGTTTCCTCTTACTCACTAATTGTAACGAGCAAGTTAACAGGAAGTTGCGATATAGCTTACCTGAAACCCGTAAAACGCTGAAAGTAAAACCTTGCACGAGGCCGCCTGCCCGGGGCCGGGCCAGCGCCATAAAACCGGGTCTGGGAAGCAGGGCGAAACGAAAGTACTCTTTCAAAGCCGGTTTAATATGTTATAATTTTAAAGAAGGCCCGGTTAAACCGGGTTTTGCGTGTAGATTGTCCTGCTACATTCAATGCTTTCGCCGTTGGGTTGCTTCTGGCTTCGGCTCAGAGCGGGTTCTGGCAAAAGTCGTTAAAGATTAACTGGCAAATTTTATAGCCTCACCGGATATAAACGGTGAAGGGTGGCAAAATGTCTGGCGAAAAGTCTGAAAAGTCTGAAATATCTGAAAAGTCTGAAATTTCTAATGAAGATGAGAACAGCCCAACGGGTTCCGGCGATTCGGAGGGCCGCAACCTCCCGGCCTTAAAACCGGAACAGGTTGAAGCTCTACTTACTATTTCAGCGCTGCTTAATAGTGACCTTAACGCGGGCCGGGTCTTACGTGACTTGCTGGTCCAGATTTGCTCCCTTTTCCGCGCCGACCGCGCCGCCGTTTTTTTGCGCGAGAAATTGCCCCTGAACGGAGAAAATAAAGGCGTCAGCGAGGCCCGCCGCCAGGATATTGGCAAGGTGATTTGCGTGGCCCAGACCGGTCTGAGCGAGACTTACCTGAAAAGCCTGAGCGCCTTTTACGAGAAAAAGGAATTTCGCCAGCTTCAAAGCCAGCGCCGCCCGGTCTTTATCGCCGACGCTCGTTCGGATACGCGCCTGAACGGCCTGCGCGAGGTAAACACCCGCGAAGGCTTCCGCACGATGCTGACGCTGCCGCTATTGCACCGCGAGGCTCTGATTGGCACGCTCATTCTGTACCACGACCAGCCGCACAACTACACCGAGCAGGAAACCCGCCTGCTGACGGTCTTTGCCAACCAGTCCGCCCTGGCGATTACCAACGCCCGCCTTTATGAAACAGCCCGCCAGCGCGAGAAAGAAGCCGCTCTCCTGGCCGAGGCCGGGCGCATCTTTAACTCTTCCCTGAAAACTCGCGATGTCCTTAACTGGGTCGTCCGCACCGTAGGCGGGTGCCTGGGTAATAGCGCCCTGGTCTATATCATCCAGGAAGGCTCCGACGCGGCTCACCCGGTTGCTTTCTATTCGAGCGCGGTCCAGAATGGCGAAATCAAAGTGGTTTCGCCGGTCAAACAAAACCTACCGGTAAAACTGGGTAGCGGGCCGATTGGCAAATCCATGCAGACCGGCGTCTCTTTCCTGCTGCACGACCCCGCTGAAATCTTGAAGTCTATTTCTTTCCTGACGAAAGATGATGGGGTTAATAGCCTGGTGTGCGTGCCGCTCAAGACGCGGGGCCGGATTATCGGCTCGCTCCTGGCCTACATGGTAACTTATGGCGCTTCGGATAAGGCAATTGAGGAAGATCAGCTTGGGTTGGCCCAGGCTCTGGCTGACCGCGCTGCTGTCGCCATCGAGAACGCCCGCATGTACGAGGCCGAGAAACGCGAACAGCGGGTTAAAGATGAATTTCTAACCCTGGTTTCGCACGAACTTAATACGCCGCTCACTAACATGAAGGGCTATAATCACCTGCTGGCAAAAAGGCTGGAAGAGTCAAGCCCGCGGAGCCCCAATGGACAGCCTAACCGGGCCGTCGAGAATCTGCGCCAGTTCACGACTATCATTGGCAGCCAGATTGACCGGCTGCAATATCTTGTAACCGACCTGGCCCGGATTTCGCAGATTGAGAGCGGCCAGCTTGAACTTCATATGCTGCCGCGCCCGCTCTTGCCGCTCATCCAGGAGGAAGTCAGGCAGGTCGAGGAGCAACTTAAAACTCCCGGCGGCCCGCCTGTCCGGCATAAGTTCGAGGTAGTCGCCCGTAAGAACAATCTTAGCGCCGAGGTGGACCCGGCGGTATTTTCGCGGATTATGCACAATTTGCTAACCAATGCCGTGAAATTCTCGCCAAATGGCGGCCCTATCCGGGTGGATTTAACGCTCGGCCCTTCCCAGACGGTCAAGGTGGCGGTTACAGACACCGGCATCGGGATTTCGGAGCAGGATTTGCCGCACGTCTTCGAGCGGTTCTATAAGGCCAGCAGCCAGCCCGGACGAGCAAAGGGCCTGGGGTTGGGCCTCTTTATCAGCCGGAACCTGGCCCTCGCCATGCACGGCCAGCTTATCGTTACCAGCGAAGAAGGCAAAGGCAGCACTTTCATGCTGCTGTTGCCGCGCTTTGCCCATACCGCGCCCATGACCGAGAACCAGCAGTTACCCGACTGGCTCTAGTTTATAAAAAAGCGACAAAAAAGGCTTGCTACTCCAGATGGGGTGCAAGCCTTTATTGCTTTTTCTAAAGATACGGATGGGAGAAAGCTCCTAGAAGTGACGTTTTTCCTTGATACGGGCTTCTTTGCCGCTCAAGCCGCGCAGGTAATACAACTGCGCCCGGCGGACTTTACCGCGCCGTACTACATCAATCTTATCAATTCGAGGTGAATTCAAAAGAAAAGTGCGTTCTACGCCAATCCCGTGCGAGGCAATCCGGCGAACAGTGAAGCATTCGTTGATACCGCCATTGCGGCGGCGCATCACGACACCCTCAAATACCTGGATACGCTCTTTGGTGCCTTCCACGACTCTTACGCCTACCCGTACAGTGTCACCAACCCCAAATTCGGGAACGTCGGTGCGAAGTTGTGGCTGAACTAATTCATCAATAACCACGGACATTAGTTTGCCCTCCTTTCCGTATCAAAATTCAGAAATCTTTTTCTAAGGCTGCTTTTTTATAATTTTATAATAAGGCCTTATTCCTTACACAGCGGCATATTATAACAGCCAGCCTCGCCCAAGTCAATCAAAATTAGTAATTAGCGGTCGGTAG
>CADDZM010000127.1 GCA_902812345.1 Chloroflexota bacterium
GGCGGGGCCACAGGCGCCAGCCGCGCAAACACCTCCGGTGGCGCCTGTGGCCCCGCCGCAGCGTCCCGCCACCCCGGCTCCTTCTATCCAGGTAACGCCTCCGCCCGCCCTGGCTCCGACCCCGGTCTCGACCGGCCCAATCGAAATCACCGTGGCCGATGGCGTAACGGTTGATATAAATCGCCCGGCAGCCGAAGTGCTGGCCGAATACGGCGATTACTTCGCTTCGGCCCTGGCCCCGGCCCTGGAAGAGGACTTCCGCTTTATCAACTTTGCCAACAACTACTACCTGGAAGACCTTACCGGGCGCTATAACAAAGGCGACTTCCGCCGGATTCGCGAGTACATGCAGGACAATGAAGGCCCCGTCAGCGATACCGCTATCATGGCCGACCTGTGGGGCAAGCGCACTACCGACCCCGATTACGAAGCGACCCGCTTTGCCCTTAATTTCCGGCTCTACAAGGAAAAGAAAGATTTCGAGTTCGTAGGCGCCGCCGATGATAGGGTCTGGACCGCTCCCGGTCTACCCCAGATTGGCAACCCGCGCCACAAAGCCACCGAAATCGGCACCGACTACAAATTCCTGGAAGACCCGCAACTGGTTGACCCTTCCGAGGTTACCCAGGAAGACGGTTACAAGGTCTGGCGGCATATGCTGACTTTCTACGAATATGAAAACGGCGTGCTGCCTTACGACAATTCTTCCCGCGAAATGTTCCCCTCTCCGCTGCTCGAAGAGCAGAAGTCGCTGGTGCTGCGGTTTGAAGCGCCCCAGTTGTATTTCACCTATACTGCCGAACTGCGCTACCCCACCGGCAGCCGGGGCGGTTGGATTGGCGGCCTGGAACAGTTCTTCGAAGAAAACCTGGTGCCGGGCGCGGTGCTGGTCATCCGGCAGGGCGATAAGAGCAACCACTTTACCATCGAGTACGAACAGAGCGAAGAGCAGAACGCCAACGTGCTGTTCTACGACGAGCGCCGCCAGAAGTTCGTCTTCCGGCCCATCGTTTTCGCCTGCGAAGTCATTGCCGAAGGTTTGCTGACGCCCGACCGCTACGCCAAGCTTAACGGCCAGAAGCGGCTGGAAGACAGCGACCGCAAGAAGACCGACCAGGTGGTAGCCCAGGCTTTCGAGTATGCCGGTCAGAAGTCTTCCCAGGGTATCTACGCCGTGCTGGACGACCTCTACCCGGTCGTTAATATCGAACGGCCTTTCAGTCACAACTACCTGCGCCAGCTATTGACTCACGGTAATTCGATGTTCCAGCCTGACGAAACTACGCCGGACGCTTTCTACTACAAACCGCCACAGTCCGGGTTCCGCCGTTAGGCATTTACTGGAAATTAAAGGGCTGTCCGATTTGGGCGGCCCTTTTTGTTTGGTCAAATTAATTTGCCCTTATTTTGAAATTAAATTAAAACACCGGGGAGCAAGGCAAAGTCAGCGCGTAAAAATAAAAACCGGGCCAGCCAGATTTGAGGCTTTACAGCTCGCAACAAACGTTCTAAAATATTTTATCCGGTAGCAAGCCACTTTTTTTGATGTCCCAAACACAGGAGAATTCTAAAAATGGAAGAACCCCAGGCTAAAACGGTTTCCCAGACCGCCCAGGACGGCTGCGCGGTGGATTGGAGTTGGTTGCAAGGCCGAACTGTCCGCGCGGCTACCAGCGACCTGAAGAATTTTACGGTTACGTTCGAGGACGGCCAGACCTTTAAAATTCAGGCTTTAACCTACAAGGGTGAGGCCTTTCTATCGTTCACGCCTTACAAAGACCCGGGCCAAAGTTAATGAAAAACGAGGAGAACGGCGGCGCATCCCCGGCCCAGCGTTACGGCCAGTCGTTGCGCGAGATGCCCGCCGACGACCGGCCCCGCGAGAAGCTGGTGAAGTTTGGACCGGGCGCATTGACCGACTCGGAACTGCTGGCAATCTTGCTGCGGGTGGGCGTAAGCGGGGAGAATGTTATCAGCCTTTCGCAACGGCTTTTGAAGGAGCATGGCGGCCTGACCGGACTTAGCCGGGTGCCGCTGGCCGAGTTGTGCGAATTGCGCGGGATGGGCGAGGCTAAAGCGGCCCAGCTAAAGGCGGCGCTCGAAATGGGGCGGCGGCTCTTGCTGGCAGAACCGGACCAGCGGTTGCAGGTAAGGTCTCCCGGCGACCTGGCGAACCCGCTTATTTTGGAAATGTCCGGCATGGAGCAGGAAAATCTTAAAGTTATTTTGCTCGATAACAAAAACCGGGTCTTAAAGATGCTGACGGTTTATGTCGGCACTATCAACAGCAGCCAGGTGCGGGTGGCCGAAATTTACCGGGAGGCCATCCGGCAGAATGCTGTCAACATTATCGTGGCCCACAACCACCCCAGCGGCGACCCCACGCCAAGCGGCGAGGATGTGGCCGTGACCGGGGAACTGATTGAGGCCGGAAAATTGTTGGGCATTGAGTTGCTCGACCACCTGGTTATCGGCCACCAGCGTTTTGTTTCCTTACGGGAGCGGCGGCTGGCATTTAAAGATTAAGGATTGGGGAATGCAGGAGATTTTCTGAGCAGTTTTTATTAAGGGTGATTTGAGGCAAGACAAAAATTAGCCTTGAATGATATAATTATGTCTAGAAAATTAATAAATTTAAAAAGTCAAATACCGACCTGCCCCTCAGGCTGTAAGGTCAGGTTGCCGGGAATTGGCGCAAATTCAAAACTGGAAGTTATTTAGTAATTATATGAATATTTTAGCCATTGAAACAAGCTGCGATGAAACGAGCGCGGCGATTGTCAGGGACGGGCGGCACGTCCTGGCAAGTGTTATTGCCTCTCAGATTGAGATACACCAGAAATTCGGCGGGGTCGTCCCGGAGGTCGCCAGCCGCCAGCATATTCTACTAATTGCCCCGGTCTTGCAACAGGCGCTCGATGAGGCGGCCCTGGGCTGGGAACATATTGACGCGGTGGCTGTTACAAACGGGCCGGGCCTGGCCGGGGCGTTGCTGGTCGGGGTCAACGCCGGGAAAGCTATCGCCTTCGCCCGCCAGAAACCGCTGGTCGGGGTCAACCACCTGGAATCTCACATCTACGCGAACTGGCTCATTCCACCTGCGCTTGAAAAGAAAGAAGCGCCGGACGCGCCCCAGTTCCCGCTCATAACCTTGATTGTGTCGGGTGGGCATACCGAAATTGTCCTTATGCGCGGGCATGGCGACTACCAACTGCTCGGCAAGACGCAGGACGACGCCGCCGGGGAAGCCTACGACAAGGTGGCCCGCGTGATTGGGTTAGGTTATCCCGGCGGACCTTTGCTGGAAAAAGCCGCCGCCGGGGGCGACCCGGCTCGCTTTCCTTTTGCCCGCGCCTGGCTCAAAGGCACCTACGATTTTAGTTTTAGCGGGCTGAAAACGGCCGTCCTGCGTAAGGTGGGCGAGTACCAGGCTCCCCTGCCTAAACCGGCTCCTTTTTCCGGGAGCGTTCCGGCGGAAGCCAGGCCGAAAGCGGTCCCGGTCAGGTTAGGCCAGGTTGATTTGCCGGTGGCCGATATTGCCGCCTCGTTCCAGCAGGCTGTCGTCGAAGTGCTGGCAACCAAGACGGTCCGGGCCGCCGAAGAATACGAGGCGCGTCAAATTCTTATCGCGGGCGGGGTCGCCGCTAACAAAGCTTTACGGGCTGCCCTGGCCGCACAGGCCGCGCCTTTGAACCTTTCCGTGTCTTATCCGCCCCAGGTTTTTTGCACCGACAACGCCGCGATGGTGGGCGCGGCCGCTTACTTTAAGCTGCAATCCGGTTCTGATGTCCCTGTTGACTACAGTCTCGATATTAGACCAAATTGGGAATTGGTACATTAGTTATGGCATTAGCAAAAGGGAAAAGGCACAAGGCCAAGAATAAAAAGGAGAGCGATGCTCCTGCAAACAGGCCGCCTAAACGGGTTAAGACCGACGCCAGCTACCGCTATTTTAATAAAGAAATTAACTGGCTGGAATTTGATTTGCGGGTGCTGGAAGAAGCGTTAGATGTCAATAACCCGCTCCTGGAACGGGTGAAATTCCTGTCTATTTTCAGCTCGAACCTGGACGAATTTTTTATGATTCGGGTCTCTGGCCTGCTGGAACAGGTGGATTCAGGGCTGATGGAGCCGAGCGACGACGGGCTGACCCCCCTTGAACAACTCGCCGTAATCCGGACGCGGGTGCTGCAACTTATCAAGCAAAGTTCGCGGCTTTTTAAGAACGATTTGCTGCCCGACCTCAAAACCGCCGGGATTCACGTCTTCAATTATGATGAACTGACCGAGGCGCAAAAAAAGAAACTGCGGACCTACTTCGAGAAGGAAGTTTACCCGGTGCTGACGCCGCTGGCTTTCGACCCCGGCCACCCCTTCCCGCATATTTCAAACCTTAGCCTAAACCTGGCCGTAGTTATTCGCGGCCAGGAAGGCGAACATTTTGCCAGGGTCAAAATCCCCGGTATTTTGCCCCGGTTGGTCCCGGTGGACCTGCTGCAGGAACAAACCACGCCTGACGGGGCGGTGCCGGCCCGGCAAAGAGGTTTTGTCTGGCTGGAACAGGTTGTCGCGGCCAACCTTGAGATGCTTTTTCCGGGAGTAAAAGTTTTAAAGAGCTATCCTTTCCGGGTTATACGCGACGCCGACCTGGAAATCCGCGAAGACGAGGCGGGGGATTTGTTGCAGGCTATCCAGGCCAGTTTGAACCGGCAGCGCTTTGGCGACGTGGTTTTCCTCTCGGTTGAAAAAAGCATGCCCGAAAATATCCGCCTGATTTTGTCGGCAAACCTCGAAATTGACCAGGAGGATATTTACCCGATAGACGGGCCGATGGGGCTTTCGGACCTGATGCTGCTTTATGACCTGGACATGCCCTGGCTGAAAGATGCGCCGTTCCGGCCCCGCCTGCTCACCCTGCTGCAACAGCCTAATAATATCTTCCGGGCGCTGAAAAACCAGGATATTTTGCTTCACCAGCCCTACGACTCGTTTAGCCCAGTCGTGGAATTTATCCAGGCGGCAGCGTCTGACCCGGAAGTGCTGGCAATCAAGCAAACGATTTACCGGGTTGGCAGTAACTCGCCGATTGTCGAAGCGCTGGCGCGGGCCGCCACCAACGGCAAACAGGTATCGGTGCTGGTCGAGCTTAAAGCCCGCTTTGACGAAGAAAACAACATTGAGTGGGCGAGAGCGCTTGAAAAAGCGGGCGCGCACGTGGTTTACGGCAAAATCGAACTTAAAACCCACTGCAAAGTCGCCCTGGTGGTCCGCAAAGAGCCGGATGGAATTCACCGTTATGTCCACCTGGGGACCGGCAACTACAACGTGCGGACGGCCCAGGTCTATACCGATTTAGGGCTGCTAACCAGCAAGCCTGAATTTGGGGCTGATGCTACTACCCTTTTTAACAGCCTCACCGGCTATTCTTTACAGGCCAGCTATACCAAACTGCTGGTGTCGCCGGGCGGCATCCGGCAGGCGCTCATGGAGAAAATCGAGCGGGAAATCAGGCACGCGAAAGAAGGGCGAGAGGGCCGGTTGATTTTTAAGGTAAACGCCCTGGTCGATTTTGACTGTATAGACGCGCTCTACCGGGCTTCCCAGGCGGGCGTAAAGATTGATTTAATCGTGCGCGGAATGTGCAGCCTGGTGCCGGGCGTAGCCGGTCTGAGCGAGAATATCCGGGTAAGAAGCATTGTGGGGCGGTTCCTGGAACACAGCCGGATTTACTACTTCCGCAACGGTGACGCCGAAAATGAGGAAGTCTACCTGGGCAGCGCCGATATCATGCAACGCAACCTGGACCGGCGCGTCGAAACGCTCTTTCCCCTGGAAGACCCTCATATCAAGCATTATGTGATAGAAACGATTCTACCTACCTACCTGAAAGATAACGTCAACGCGCAACTGCTAATGGCGGACGGCCGCTACAAACACATTACGCCGGAAGACGGCCAGGAGCCTTTCAGCGCGCAGAAATACCTGATGGAGCATATCACAGAAAACGAGTTGCACTTCCTGCCTTCTTCGGATGGGGAATTGTCAGTAATTTAATAGGACCACCACTTTCGCTTTGAACCTGTGAAAACATAAGGCTACAAGAAAATCGAACCGAAAATAAGTGGTTCAAACGAAAGCCCTACGGAAGTGCTGTTAAGCCCGTTTAGGAGTGGGGTTAGCTTTGGGTTTAGGCATGCGGCGGGTGCGATACCCGGCTAACAGGCGTTCTATCAGGCGGAAAAACTGGTCGGCCAGGACCGCGATAGTTATAACCAGGATTATCCCGGCAGCGATAATGCGCGGCGCGTTGTTGGGTTTGATGTAGGTGCCAAGACCCCCGGCCCCGACATAAGCCCCCACGGTGGCGATACTGATAATCGAAAGAGTAGCGATACGCATCCCGGCCACGGCGATAGGCGCGGCGAGCGGGATTTCGATTTTATAGAAAATTTGCCATTTGCTCATGCCCAGGCCGCGAGCGGCTTCCATGATAGCGGGATCTATGCCGCGAAAGCCCAGGGCGACATTACGGACAAGCTGGGTCTGGGCGTAGATGATAAGCACAATAACGGTCGTAGTAAAGCCGAGGCCGTAGAAAGGCACCAGGAAGGCCAGGAAGGCCAGGCTGGGAATGGTGTAAAGGATGCCCAAAATACTCAGGACCGGGGCCGAGAGCCAGCCGACCCGGCTTATCAGGGTGCCGAGCGGCAGGGCAATCAGAAGGGCGACGGACAGCGAAAAGCCCGTGATGCGCAGGTGCTCGAAAAAGCCGGGCGAAATTCTATCCCAGTGTTCAAAAATATATTGAAAGCCAGACCGGATGTAGTCAAAAAAGTTCTGGTTTATGGAAACGGCCTGGGCGAGGGGCGTTAGAGATTGCATTCGACGGCTCAGCTTTCGGCGGTCACGGTTGAAGTGGAAGACACATCGGCGGGCCTGGTCTGCTGGCGCAGCAGGTCCAGGGTCAGGCGGCCCACCGGCTGGCTTTGCCCGTCTACCACGGTCAGTTCTTCCTGCTGACTGCTCAGAAGCAAGGCCAGGGCATCCCGCAAATCAGCGTCCTGCGGCACTTGCTGAAAATTGCGGTTGTTCTCAACGGCGGGCTGCATTATGGAGCCGACCGTCTGCAAACTTAACCGGCGCAAGACATCGTTGGCCCCGGTCAGGCGGGCCACAAACTCATTAGCCGGGCGGGTCAGGATATTCAGGGGACTGTCGTACTGGATAACCTTGCCGGTCTCCATTATCACTATTTCGTCGGCCAGCTTGATAGCTTCTTCCACGTCATGTGTAACAAACAAAATTGTTTTGCGGACGGTGCGTTGAATCCGGATAAGCTCGTCCTGAAGGCGAGTCCGGGTAATGTTATCAATCGCGGCGAACGGCTCATCCATGAGCATAATCGAGGGGTCGGCGGCGAGGGCGCGCGCCAGGCCGACCCGCTGCTGCTGGCCGCCCGACAACTGGCCGGGGTAGCGGTTGCGGTATTCTTGGGGGGGCAGGCCCACCAGTTCAAGCAGTTCGTCCACCCTTTTTTCGATGCGGGTTTTATCCCAGCCGAGCATTTTCGGGACGACCCCAATATTTTTATTGATGCGCAGGTGCGGGAAAAGGCCAACCTGCTGGATAACATAACCGATTTTTCGGCGCAGTTCGGTCACTTTGAGGCGGTGAATCTCGGTGCCGCCGACCCGTATCTGGCCGCCGGTAGGCTCATAGAGACGGTTGACCATCTTCATAAGAGTAGTTTTGCCGCAGCCGCTTGGCCCCAGCAACACCACCAGGTGGCCTTCCTGCACGTCCAGGGTAACCGCGTCTACCGCCGGACGCAGCGCCCCCGGGAAATTTTTACTGGTGTGGTCAAACTCGATAATGCCACTCAAAAGCCTTTTACCCCAGCTTTCACTTAATTTCAAACGGGAGCGCCTCGCCTCCAGGCAAAGGCGCTCCCATAACTAACCGGATTGGCCTGGATTACTTCAGGATACCTTCTTTTTGCAAGAAGGCTTTGGCGACATCCTGGGCTTCCATTTTCTGCGGGCCGTTAACCTGCCAGTTGAGGGCTGAAATCTTGTCAGTCGTGACTTTAGCCGACACTGCGTTCAAAACGTCCTTAATTTTGGGGTTGGCAGTCAAAACATCCTGGCGGACGACCGGGGCGAACTGGTAAGGCGGGAAGTTCTGCTTGTCGTCCTGGAGCAATACCAGGCCGTAACCGGAAATTTCACCGTCAGTGCTGAAGGCCACCACCGCGTCGGCCTGGTTGTTCAAAAGCGCCTGGTAGCGCAGCCCGATTTCGTAGCTCCTGGTTTCTTTGAACTTGAAACCGCCATAGGTCTTCTGGAGGCTGCCCAGGCCGTCGGTGTCGCTGCGGGGGCCGATGAAGTCGGGGATGGCCGCGAAGCGCAACTGGTCGGCCACTTTCGAAAGGTCGCTCAAAGTCTTGAGGTTGTACTTGTCGGCGACTGCTTTGGTAACAGCGATGCCGTTGGTGTCGTTCATCGGGGCCGGGTCAAGGACCACCAGGTTGAACTTGGACAGGTATCCGGCGGCGACTTTATCATAAACCGCTTTGGGGTCGTTGCTGTCTTTGGTTTCTTTCAAAACGTTTAACAGAGCGGTGCCGGTGTACTCGGGATAGATACCAATGTCGCCTTTAACGATGGCGGCCTGGGCAATATCGGTCGTGCCGAGGTCGAACTTGCGGGTTACTTTGAAACCGGCGGCTTCAAGCGCCTGGGCGTACATTTCGGAAGTAAGAATCGATTCGGTAAAGTTCTTGGAACCGATTACGATGGTGCCGGTTGCCGCCGAAGAAGTGCCGGAAGGGGCAGCCGAGGTCGCCGCCGCCGCGCTGGTCGCCGCCGTAGTGGTCGTTGCAGCGGTCGTGCCGCTGGCGGTTGAGGCAGGCGTAGTGGTCGTTGCGGCGGCAGTGGTAGCAGCCGCGCCGGTGGTGGCGGCAGTAGTTGCGGCGGCAGTTGTGGCCGTGGTGGCAGCAGCAGCGGTAGTTGCGGCGGCAGTAGTTGCGGCGGGAGCGGCGGCAGTAGTTGCGGCGGGAGCCGACGTATTGGTCGCGTCACCGCAGGCGGCCAGTAAAATTGTCGTAAGAAGCACTGTTACCAGGGCTAACACGGCATAGGGTTTGAATTTCATGAATCTCTCCTTGTAAATAGGGACAAAATTTAAGCTTGAGTGGTTTTCAATCTTTTGGGTTGTTCATTTCCAGGGCTGGTCAGGCGTTGCAGGTAGGCCAGGATTAGTTCGGCGGCGGCGGCCAGTAGCGCAACCGGCACCGCGCCAACCAGTAGCACCCGGTTATCGCTGCCGGCCAGACCCTGGGTGATGAAATTTCCATAGCCACCGGCCCCGATAAAGGCCGCCAGGGTGGCGCTGGCAATAACTTCAACTGTAGCGGTACGTAATCCCCCGATGATTACCGGCAGGGCCAGGGGTATTTGAACCTGGACCAGGCTTTGCCACCAGCTCATGCCCATTCCCCTGGCCGCTTCGAGGGTAGCGCGGTCCACCCCTCGCAGCCCGGCGTCAGTATTGATTAAGATGGGGGGGAAAGCCAGGAAGCTTAAAGCCACCACGGCCGGTGGGAAACCAACTCCCATGACCGGCAGCAGCACCAGCAGCACCGCGATGCTGGGGATTACGCGCGCGACACCAATAACATTGATAATTACGCGAGAAACCGCGCCAAAACGGCTGGTGAAAATCCCAAGGGGAATACAGATTACGGCAGCGATAGCGAGGGCGATAAAGCTTAATTGTAGGTGGTCGGTAGTGGCTTGCCAGAATTCTTCAGAGTGGCTCTGGCCGTAATCCCATGCCTGGCTAAATAAATCCATCATTTTTCACTTGCTACCAAACGGCCCTTAGGGTACAAGGTACACACCCCGTTTCAAATGCTAATCAGGCCAGCAAGGTTATTCGGTTTCCTAAGATAAAAACATCCTGGAACATTATGACAAAGTCCATATAGTAATGCAAGGGGCAAAATGCCTATTAGAATATAAATTCAAGAATCATACAAGAACCATAACGAAAAATATATTTTGTTGGCCTGTAAATTGATGTCTGAAGATAAGTAAAAAGGTTGATTTGAGAGTAAACTTTGGGGGTAGGACTTGCGTATGAATTGTATAAGGCTATAATTAAAGCAGGATTAATCTTTATGTTTCGGCTTTTGATAAGGATTTCACCGGGCATTGGCATGTCCCCAGGGTTTTAAGGTAATTTCAGGAGGTTTTTCACACTTTGGATATTGGGAGTATTTTGGGCCTCGGCACGACTTTTTCTATAGCAGCCCAGGCCCAAACGACTACTGAAACCGCATCATCGGGTTTCGGAGTGTTTGGGCTTATTGCGGTGCTGGTGCTGGTGGCCCTTAATGGATTTTTTGTATCGGCGGAATTCGCCCTGGTAACAGTGCGCCGCTCGCGGGTTGAGCAACTGGTAGCGGAGGGCAGCGGCAGCGCAAAAGCGGTTCAGCGGTCTATCCTTCATCTAAATAATGTCATCGCTTCAACGCAGGTCGGCATTACCCTGGCCAGCCTGGCTCTCGGTTGGGTCGGCGAACCGGCCGTAACCGATTATGTTCTGCCGGCGATTGGCCTGGTGCTGCCGGGCGGGAAGGAAGGCGCCCTGGCCCATACGGTCGGGCTTATCCTATCCTTCATTTTGATAACAACATTCCATATCGTAATGGGCGAACTGGTGCCCAAGACTATTACCCTGCAAAAAACCGAGACGGTAGCGCTGTTCGTGGCCCGGCCATTGGAAATTTTTCGCCAGGTCTTCCGGCCTTTTATCTGGATTATTAACGGGCTGGGTTCAATTGTAGTGCGGCTACTGGGAATGCAGGTGCTGGGCGAGAACGCGAAGGTTCACTCGGTGGACGAGCTTGAAATCCTGGTGACCGAAAGCCGCGAGGCGGGTTACCTCGACAAGAATGAGGAAGTGCTGCTGCACCGGGTCTTTGACTTTGGCGATAAGACAGCCCGCCAGGTGATGCTGCCCCGGACCGAGGTAGTGGGGGTGCCGGATAACGCGACGCTGGTCGAAGTGCTTAAAATGGCCGCGAACGAACGCTATACTCGTTTCCCGGTCTACCGCGAGTCGCTGGATAAAATTATTGGCGTGGTCCACGTTAAAGACCTTTTTAGCCTGATGTCGAACGGTTATTTAACCGAAGAAGCGCATAAAATCTTCAAGTTAAGCCAGGTAATGCGCCCGGTCCTGACCGTTCCCGAAACGGTCCATGTTGCTGACCTCTTAACCTTGATGCGCCAGCGCCAGGTCCACATGGCGGTATTAATTGACGAGTATGGCGGGACGGCCGGTATCGTTACCCTGGAAGACATCCTGGAAGAGATTATCGGTGACGTGCGCGACGAGTTTGACACTAACGAAGTTGGCGTCAAAAACGACGTGGAAGCACGCCCGGACGGTACGACACTGGTGAGCGGCTTGTTTTTGTTGCAGGATGCTATCGAGCGGTTCGACCTGAAAGTGGACGAGGAAGAACTGGACGAATACGACACCCTGGGCGGCTATATTCAGGGGCATTTAGGCCGGGTGCCCCAGGTGGGCGACTCGGTGACGCTGGGTAATTACTGCCTGAAGGTGGAGGAAATGGACGGCTTGCGGGTAGACCGGATTGGTTTTATCCCGGTCGAGAACCCCCAGGTCCAACCGGACCCTGCCGAGGAGCCAAGCCGCCGGTCCTGATACCAGGAGCTATAATCAAGAAAAGAAAAATACCCGGCTCACCTGTAGATGAGCCGGGTATTTTATTGAAAGCCAGGCCGAAAATCTTATCATTCCGAGGAGGCAATTTGAACATTACACATTCTACGCCGTTTCTAACCGCCCTGCTCCGGCTCGACTTCAAGGCTGCCAAAGCCGGTTTCACCATACCCGCCGGTAACGCCGGGGTCGGTATCGCTGCCAAGACCACCGCTTTCGACCGGGGTGATTTTTTGGCCGCTGGCGCTCCGGGCGGCGCTCCGCAAGATGCCCCAGACCGCTTCTTCGCTCATCCGGTTGGCCTGGGCGATTTCGAAGACGGACTGGCCCGCCAGGGCGCTGTGGACGATGTGGCCCTCTTTGCCGGGAATTTCTTCGGCCAGGCCGGGGTCTTTTTTAAGTTGCTTTAAAAGCTGCGCCATGTGTTCATCGGACGTTGCCATTTATTTTTCTCCTTTCAAAACCTTTCCCAGGTTTAAGAAGCAACCTCTGTGCCACCCGCCTCGGCCAGCCCCGATAAAGGAAGGGAGAAATAAAAAGTGCTGCCTTTTCCAGGTTCACTTTCCAGCCATATGCGGCCGCCGTGCTGGTTGATGGTCTCGAAGCTGATGAAGAGGCCCAGCCCGAGGCCGTCTATGTTCATGTTCATAGGGGTGCGGGCGCGGTAGAAGCGGTCGAAGATATGCCCCTGGTGTTCCGGGCTTATCCCGATACCCTGGTCGCGGACCCAGACGATGCCTTCATTGCCAGTTTCATCATACTCCACGCCAACTTCCACCGGCGAACCGGCAGGGCTGTATTTGAGGGCGTTGCTTATCAGGTTGTTTAAGACCTGCTCCAGGCGCGTTTCATCCCAGTTGCCGGTTAGCTCAACCGCGCCGGGCTTGAAAACCAGGGGATGATCGTTGTCGGCGTCCTGCTGCTGCTCGACCACGCGCCGGGCGACAGAATTGAGGTTTACCTCGGGCAAAAGTTTCAGCCAGAACTGCCCGCTGTGAATGCGGGAAATGTCCAGCATTTCGTTAATAAGAAGTTCCATGCGGCCGACCTGGCCGACCACATTAGAGAGAATACGCAGTTCGCGTGAGCCGGATGGGTTAGTAATGGGAAAGTCCGAGGGTTTCAGGCGAAGCAGGTCGCGGTGCAAAATCTGGGTATAGCCTTTAATAGTGGTCAGGGGTGTGCGTAGTTCGTGGCTGGCAATAGATAAGAACTGGTCTTTCAAACGGTCGAGTTCCCGTTGAGCCTCGATAGCTTCCTGGGCCTGCCGGTAGAGCCAGGAATTATCTATGGCCTGGCCGACCTGGCGGGCTAACTCCTGGGCCAGTTTTAGGTCGGCCAGGGTAAAGTTGCGGCCAGACTCGCGGCTGGTGATAAAGGAGATAACGCCGAGGGTACGGTTGCGGGCGATCAGGGGCACCGCCATTTTAGAGCGCGGCCCTAACTCGCGCATCCATTGGAGATGGGTGTCATTGATGGCAATTTCCACCAGCATTTCGTCAGTCATCTCTGGTAGGAATTGGGGCTGGCCGGTATGGACGACCTGGAGAATATCCTTTTGCAGTTCGCGGCCTATTTCGGTGTCGTAGGGGTATTGGTTCTGGAACGCGAGAGCCCAGGCGGCCCGGGCCGGGTCAGCGTGGACTACAGCCAGTTGCTTCACTTCGCCTTCGTTCTCCTGCACAAACACCATACACCAGTCGGCTAGTTGGGGGACGGCCAGGGCGGCGAGTTGCTGCAAGTTGGTGTGGTAATCGAGTGAAGAAGTCAGGGTATGGCTGGCTTCTACCAGGAAGCGCAGGCTTTCGGTGGTATGTTTGAGTTCGTGAATATCGTAGATAACTCCCAGCATCCGGGAGGGTTGGCCGGTTTCATGGGAAATTATTTTTCCTTTTCCAACGTGCCAGCGAAAAGAGTCGTCGGGCCGGATTATACGGTACTCGACTTTAAAATTACCGGAGGTCTGGAAAGCCTGGTGGACAGCCTCGACAAACCTCTGGCGGTCCTGGGGATGAATAATTTCCAGAAAACCTTCATAGGTGGGAACGGTTGCGCCAGGAGGCAGGCCAAATATGGCGCCCATATTCTCGGACCACTTTACCTCGTTTTTGAGGATATTCCATTCCCAGGTGCCGATTCCGGCGGCTTCCAGGGCAAAGCGGATTTGTTCGTCACTTTCGCGCTGCCAGACCTGTTCATTTTGCAAGGGAGTAGTTTTAAGCCGGTCTCCAGGTAAAGCTAATTCTGGCGAATCAGCTTTTTCTTGCAACAAGCGCTCAAGTTCGGCAACCCGCCTTCTTAAGGCGGCTACCTCGGCAGCAGGGTCGGAGTCAGGTTGGGCGGGGACAACTTTAGAAGGCAAAGAATCTTTTCCGGATAAATTCATTATAAGCTCGAAATTAGATTGACTTTCAATAGAAAGGTGGTTTATTAAGCAACTATTATCCGATGCAAGTTAAGCTGTCAAAAATCATGAGCTAAAATGCGCTGATAGAAACTGGTATACTACTATTCTACCATATTAAATCGGAATATTTTCTGCTAAAATTAGCCTGGTCGAGAAAAGCTTGACCCGTATAAACACTTTTTGGCCGGACCGGGACGCAAGCAGACCTTTTTATTATTCCCCCAGGGAGAACAGGGAGAAAACAGATGGCGGCTCCTATTTTAAAACGATTATTATTTGTAGAGGATGAACCCGATATTCAGGTGGTAGCGTGTCTGGCCCTGGAAGCGATAGGTAAGTTTCAGGTCGAGATTTGCAGTTCGGGACGGGAAGCCCTGGAAAAGGCTTCCGGTTTTGGCCCTGACCTGATTCTGCTGGATGTAATGATGCCCGGCATGGACGGCCCGACCACGCTTGGCGCCTTACGCGAACAGCCCCAGACCGCCACCACGCCGGTAATTTTTATGACTGCGAAGGTCCAGCCTTATGAGGTCGCCGAATATAAAAGGTTAGGCGCGCTGGATGTTATAGCGAAGCCTTTCGACCCGATGCAGCTTTCCGCGAATATTAACGCCATCTGGAACCACGCCCACGCCGGGTAAAATCTATCAAACTACTTTGTAGCGTTCTGGGCGATATATTCTTCCACCCGGTCCAACCATTCGCCGGTCAGGGCGTGTAAGAGCGGCGTCTGTTCAAGTTCGAGGAAGTGTCCGGCCCGGTCGAGGACGGCAAAAGTGGCGCGCGGGTAATTTTCAAGAATTCCCCAGGCCGGTTTGTACCCTACCATTGCGTCCTGCCGCCCGGCCACGATTAAAGCCGGTCCCGGAAAAGGCGCGGGCGGGCGGTCTACCGGAAATGAGAAACTGCTGAGGTCGCCAACTTTGTCCAGAAAAGCCCAATCGGCCAGGGCAAAAGCCGGTTGTCCGTAAGTGCGGAACCATTCAATCGTTTTAACCTGCTGGACCACCGCCATATCGTTCATGAAACTTAAGCCAGGCGTCAGGGCAGCCTGAAAAGCGGCATCCTGGTTTATGGTCTGGTGCGCGGGAGCCTGCAATTTCTCCGGGTCATTTTCAACCTGCGGTATCCAGAGGCAGACGCCGTCAATTTGGGAACCGAGCTTGTAAACTACTCCCCGCGCCAGATAGCCGCCATAGGACATCCCGGCAACGACAAAACGCTGGTCGGGCGCGACCGCCTGGATGAACTCGGTTAGAAGGTCAAGAATATCGTCCTGGGTCTTTATCCAATCCGCGCCGGGCGTTTTACCCTGGCCGGGAAAATCCGGGTAAATTCGCCGCCAGCCGGGACGGTTCTCGAAGACCTGTTCCAGGTTGGCCGCCAGCCAGCGGTGGTCTACCGGCCGGCCGTGGAGCATCAAAACCGGGATGCCGGTTCCAAATTCTTCATAGTACACCGGGATGCCTCTAACCGTTACTTCCATGTTATTCTCCATTATTGTTATTCTCCATTATTGTTATTCTCCATTATTGTTATAACAGGGTAATTTAAAATAAATGCGGCACCATGGGCGGCCAATATTAAAAGAACCGGCCAGGAAAAGCTTGCTTTCATAGTATCAAAAGGTTTTCTTCTTGGTGCCGACTTGCGGTAGCACCCCATTAAACGGTGAAGTTTTGAGTTAACCTTTTGGGCGGTCGACCTCGGCGCTTGGGCGGCACAAATGGCGGCGGCACTACCTTGTACTTTAACAATTCTCCCACGCTCCAAATATGCTCACTTAGCCCGCTCGCCATCGCGGGCGTGCGTGGCTGCCAGCGGCCTTGCCCTGGTCGCTCATAGTTAGCCAGCCGCAATTCGCGGTGCGACACCCAAAAGTTGTAGACGCTACCGACCAGATACATCCCCGTCTTCAAAGCTGCTACCCGGCGGGCAGCGTGCCGACACTTGCGCATTAAACTGCCTAAGCGCTCCCGTAGGGTGCCATTGAACCGCTCGATGTAACAGGTGTTCAAGTACAATCCCCCCTGGCTCTGAGAAGCGCTGATGAGTTCGGCTACTAACTCTCGGGTGCCTGCCACGATTTCCCGGCGTACTTCCACCAGCTTATAGGCCCGCTTGTACTTGTACTTTATGACTAC
>CADDZM010000128.1 GCA_902812345.1 Chloroflexota bacterium
TTAATAACCTACAACCCAAACTTCTGGTAACGGTCCGGGCTGTAACAACTCCTGATTTTAATATGGTTCAAGCAAATCAACAGTTACTCCTGCAAATGTTCGTTTCGCAACAACTATTGGTGATATAGTTCACTCCTTTGAACCCTGTAAACTATACCTTTGTTCATACTTAAAACGTGTGACCCCCGCGCACAGTTCCGGCCAACTCAACTGGACTTTAGACCTATTTATCGTTATTGTTAAACCGGGGCTATTATGTTATATTTATCTTAAATTTAGAGAGGCGAAGGGAGAAAAATTGATAAAAGTCCCGGCCGCTTTCAGGGAAATTTGCGTGGGAATGGAAAATAAGGAAATAAATAAAGGTGTAAGGACGCCTGGCCCCCTCCCTGGTTGGCCCGCGACTTACACCTATTCATTTGAATAGGAGCGTTTCATAATGAGTGGAAAAGTGGTGCTGGCCTATTCCGGTGGTTTGGATACCAGCGTAGCAATCAAATGGATTAAGGAAAAATACGACCTTGATGTCGTGACTTTAACCGTAGATGTCGGGGCGAACGACCGGGACTTGCAGACGGTCAAGGAAAGAGCCCTGGAAATCGGGGCGGTCAAAGCTCTCGTACGCGACGTGAAAGATGAGTTCGTTAAATATTTCATCTGGCCTGCTCTGCAAGCCGGGGCGCTCTACGAAGGCGAATACCCCCTGGCTACAGCCCTGGCCCGGCCCCTTATAGCCTGGCACCTGGTCCAGGTCGCCCGCGAGGAAGGCTGCACGGCGGTCGCCCACGGCTGCACCGGCAAAGGTAACGACCAGGTCCGCTTCGATGTTTCGATAAACGTCCTCGGCCCTGACCTGAAAATTATCGCCCCGGTCCGGGAGTGGCGCATGACCCGCGACGAAGAAATCGAGTACGCCAGGGCAAATAATATTCCGCTCCTTTCGGTTAGCCAGAAGCGTTTCAGCGTGGACCAGAACCTGTGGGGCCGCTCGGTAGAAGCCGGGCCGCTGGAAGACCCCTGGAACGAACCGCCCGAAGAAGCCTACGAATGGACCGGCCACCCCGAAGAATGGCCCGACCAGCCCGAGGAAATTACTCTCGACTTCGAAAAGGGTATCCCGGTGGCCCTCAATGGTGACCGCATGGACGGCACTTCACTGATTACGAAGTTGAATACCCTGGCCGGAAAACACGGCATTGGCCGGATTGACCATATCGAAAACCGCCTGGTCGGTATCAAAAGCCGGGAAGTATACGAAGCCCCCGGGGCCGTCGTGCTGCACAAGGCCCACACCTGGATTGAAGACCTGACCATGACCCGCGATGCCGCCCGTTTCAAGGCTAAAGTCGCCGCCGAGTACGCCGATATGGTCTACAACGGCCAGTGGTTCAGCCCGCTCCACCAGGATTTAGCGGCTTATGTCGCCAGCAGCCAGCGTTTCGCTACCGGCACCATCCGCTTAAAGCTCTACAAAGGCAACGTCATCAAGAGCGGTTCGCAATCGCCCAAGTCGCTCTACAACTTCTCGCTGGCGACCTACGACAAGGGCGACCAGTACAACCACGATGCCGCCATTGGCTTTATCAACATTTTCGGCCTGTCGCTGCGCAACCAGGCTCAAACCCAGCTTAAAGGCAACACGCCAGATGACATGCTGTCGCTTGGCACGTCCGAAGAAACCACCAGGTAATTAAAAGGGGAGGGGAATTCTAGCCTGTCGCTCAGAATTCCCCTCCCGCATCTACCAGCAATCTCCTGAAGGGATAGAATGTAAGCAGCGTACTTTAAGTTTACCCGCCAAAACCATCCAAAAGAGGCAACAATCCTTCATGAGTCAAGAAACCGAGAAACCCGGCAACCGCAAATTATCTCAACCGCCAGTCGCCAAAAACGCCGCCGCTCCTTCCCCAACCTCAACTCCTCAAAAGCCCACTCCAAAGATGCCGCCCGCCAAAACGGTTGTCAAGACACCGCTCGCTTCCACGACCGTCCGGCCAACCGCCAACCGTCCGGTTAACGGACGGATTACCCCGACCGGCCCTAAACGCGGGTACGGCTTTGAAATCGCGCTGGGCCTGATCCTGGCAGCCCTGGTTATAGGTATAATAATCGTCCTGGTAGCTACTTCGTCCGGCAATTCGGGGAAGACCCAGACCAACGCTACGACCAACCCAGCGAACGTATCGAACCCGCTCACGCCTAAAAACGCCGCAACCGTCCAGGCGCTGGTTACAGCCCTTAACAACGGTCAAACAATCGTGACCGCCGCGCCCGCCGCGCCAACACCTACCGGCGCGCCCGCCAGCAGCGCCACCGACCCCGAAGGGCTAACCTGGCCCGTTAATGGCGGCAACCCGGCCCGCACCCGCCTCAGCCCGGACACCCTCAAATTCCCGATGCAAAAGCTGTGGGAAAACCAGGTAGGCGGCGAACTGCAATCTTCCCCGGCCATCGCTAACGGGTTGGCTTATTTCGGCAGTTCTAACGGCGCGATATATGCGGTGGATATTCAGACGCACCAGGTCAAATGGCAGCGCAATTATGCCCCAATCGCCACCAGCCCGGCGGTTGCCGGGGGACAGATTTATTTTGGCACTTCCGCCGGGTACGTCTACGCCCTGGACGCGCTGACCGGGCAGGAAAAATGGAACTTCCCGACCATAGAGCAAGTGCTGAGTTCGCCCGTAGTCGCCAACGGGGTTGTTTATATCGGCAGCAACCTGGGGGTCTTCTGGGCGATTGACGCCAATACCGGCCAGAAACGCTGGTCGGCCCAGATAGGCAATGCTAACGGGGCGGGCATCAACACATCACCCGCCGTGAGCGATGGCCTGGTCTTTTTCGGGTCCAACAACGGCGTCTTTTACGCCTTCCCGACCGATAACGTCACGACCGCGACCAAACCGAAGTGGACCGTCCAGTTACCAAACGGACAGGGGATTCTTTCATCCCCGGCGGTGGCCGAAGGGGTGGTCTACTTTGGCAGCGAAGGCGGCAAACTTTACGCCTATAATGTCGCCGATGGCGCCAAAAAATGGGAAGCCGACCTGAACGGGCCGAGCAGGTCTTCCCCGGCGGTCGCCCACGGCGTGGTTTATATCGGCAGCAGCGACAAAAAAGTTTATGCCTTTAACGCTAAAGACGGCTCGAAAAAATGGGAGTTCGCTACCGGGGACGCGGTATTTTCTTCCCCGGCCATTACCGGCGACACGCTGCTAATCGGCTCAAACGACACTAAATTGTACGCCCTGGACCTGGCGACAGGCCAGAAGAAATGGGAATTTGCCACCGATGACATTATCGGCTCGTCCCCGGCGGTAGCCGGTAACAGGGTTTACCTGACTTCGTTTGACGGGCGCCTTTACGCCTTTGGAAACTGAAGTAGGGTACAAAACTATAATTACTTGTGATTTGGAGGATTTTATGAGTCGCCGCACCAAGATTATAGCTACGGTTGGCCCATCCTGCTGGGACGAAGCAGTAATGCGCCGGTTGGTTCAGGAAGGCGTGAACGTTTTCCGCCTGAATTTCTCCCACGCTAAAAGAGACCAGACCAGCGGGATTATTGACCAGATTCGCCGCCTTGCCGCCGAGGAAGACCACAACGTGGCAATTTTACAGGACTTACAGGGGCCGCGCATCCGTACCGGAGATATTGCCGACCCGTCAGGCTCGGTCGAACTGGTGCCAGGCCAGGAAACGGTCCTGACCACCCGCCCGGTTAAATCCACCAACTCAGCTGAAATCGGCATTGACTACCAAGATTTGCCCCTGGATGTGAAGCCGGGCGATACTGTCCTGATTAACGACGGTCTGCTTGAACTTAAAGTCATTTCGTCCGATAGCGAGGACGTGCGCTGTATCGTTATTACGGGCGGACCCCTGAGCAGCCATAAAGGCATCAACGTACCGGGCGTAACCCTGCGGGTGCCGACCATCACCGATAAAGACAAGGCCGATTTACAATTTGGCGTCGAAAAAGAGGTAGACTATGTGGCCCTTTCTTTCGTGCGGCGCGGCGAAGATGTTTTTGATTTGAAAAAACTTATCCGGGAGTACGCCGGGGCGGGCGTGCCGGATACGCTCCTGCCCCGGGTAATTTCCAAGATTGAAAAGCACGAAGCTATCACCAACTTTGATGAAATCCTGGAAGCTTCGGATGGCGTGATGGTGGCGCGCGGCGACCTGGGCGTGGAAATGCCGACCGAGCAAATCCCCGTCTTGCAGAAAATGATTATTCACAGGTGCAACAAGGTCGGCAAGCCCGTTATAACGGCGACCCAGATGCTCGACTCGATGATACGCAATCCTCACCCGACCAGGGCCGAGGCGACCGACGTGGCGAACGCGATTATTGACGGCACTGACGCCATCATGCTTTCCGGCGAAAGCGCCAGCGGTCTTTACCCGGTTGAAGCGGTCCGGGTAATGTCCCGCATCGCCATTACGACCGAAGAAAACCTGCTTTTCCTGGGGCCACCCAAAGACGTGGTGGATGAAACCGCTACCAGCACTACCGACGCTATTTCACAGGCGGTTTGCGGCATTGGCCGGGAAATCGGGGCCGATGCCCTTATCACAACAACCACCAGCGGTTTCACCGCCCGCATGGTCTCGCGCTGCCGTCCCAAATTGCCGATTTACGCCATCACTCACGAAGAGCGGACGGTCCGCCGGTTGGCCCTGGTCTGGGGAATTCGTTCTTACCTGTGTCCAAAATATGAAAGCACCGACGAAATGCTGATGATGGCCGAAAAAGTGCTGGTCGAAAAAGGCTTGCTCAAAGAGGGGGATAAAGTAGTTATCACCGCCGGTATCCCGGTGGGCACCGCCGGGCAGAGCAACCTGCTCAAAGTGCATGTGGTGGGCGAGAATTAATGCCCGACCGTCTCAAACTGGCCTATTTTAGCCCACTCAACCCGGTCCAGTCGGGCATCAGCGATTATAGTGAGGAACTGCTGCCCGCCCTGGCTCGTTATGCCGACCTTGACCTTTACCTGGACAACTATACCCCGGCCAACCAGGCCCTGGTCCGCCAGTTTAATATCTATCCGGCCTCGAAGTTCGCCAGACAGGCCGGACGCTACGATAATTATTTGTTCCACATGGGCAACAGCGCCGCCCACGCTTATATTTACAAAACTCTGCTCAGCACATCAGGCAAAGGCATCCTGGTGCTGCACGATTTTGTGCTGCACCACTTTATGATAGGCCAATATCTTAATCACGGGCAGGCCGCCGAGTATATCCGGCAGATGGGCCGTTTTTACGGTCCCGAAGGCGAGGCGATTGCCCGCGAGGTTATCAAAGGCAAGTT
This sequence comes from Chloroflexota bacterium, assembly GCA_902812345.1. Classification (GTDB taxonomy): domain Bacteria; phylum Chloroflexota; class Chloroflexia; order Chloroheliales; family Chloroheliaceae; genus 54-19. The sequence goes on from CADDZM010000128.1 coordinate 5,318, forward strand.
TGCCGAGAGCCTTTTCAAATATCCGTTTAACGAGGCAGCCCTGGAAGCGGCTCAGGCTGTGCTGGTCCACAGCCGTTACGCCCAGGAACGCATCCTCGAAAAATTCCCTGAAAAACCGGTCGGGCTGGCCCGCATGGGTGTGCCGGTGCCGCCCTTTGTTCCAAAAGAAACCGCCCGCGCCCGGTTGGGCCTGCCCCAGGAGGAATTTATCCTCGTTTCGCTCGGCCACCTGAATCCTTACAAGCGGCTCGATAGCGCGTTATGGGCGTACCGGGCTTTCCGGCGCGAGTATCCGCGTTCCCGGTTTGTCCTCGTCGGCAGCCCTTCGCCAAACTATGATGTGAAATCTATGATAAGCGCGTTGGGCCTGACCAACTCGGTCTACCTCACCGGCTACGCCAGCATGGAACAGCTTCAGGATTACACCGCGGCGGCGGATTGCTGCGTTAACTTGCGCTACCCGACCGCCGGGGAAACTTCGGCCAGCCTGTTAAGAATTATGGGCGCGGGTCGCCCGGTGATGGTATCGCGGACCGGGGCTTTTGAAGAGCTACCCGACGATTGCGTTATAAAAGTGGACGTGGACGACGCCGAGGAAGAACTGCTGCTGGAATACCTGCGCCTGCTGGCCCGCGAACCGGCCCTGGCCGGTGCTTTAGGCCGGAACGCCCACCGCTACGTGGAAAAGTACGCCCGCCTGGGTGACGCTGCCTACGACTATTATATGTTTATCTGCCGAATGCAGGGTCAAGAACCGAGGCTGGAATACATTTCCGACCCGCCAGGCTCCGCCGCCGAACCCGCCTTAGAAAGCGGGCCGCCCCCGGTCAGTCCGGTTGCGGATTTTGAAGAAAAAAGTTTGGACCTTTCGCCCGGTTGGAACGAAATCGCCCGGGCGGCGGCTGAAATCGGCCTGGAAGAAACCGACCCGGTGCTGGAAAAGATAGCCCGGGCCGCCCGGTTTGCTGGACTATAAATTGCATTTGAAGAACCTTGCGGCATTTGTAGTCCCGAAAAAAAGGCAGGAGAAAGAAAATAACAATGGCGACAAAATATTTATCACCGGGCCGCGCGGGTTTACTGGCGCTGCTCTCCATGCTGCTGCTCCTCGGACTGGCCGCCTGTGGCGCGGATAATACCCCGACTCCAACCACATCAAATGTCCCGGCGACTACTGCCGCGAGTGCTACCAATAAGAGTGCTACTACCACCGGGCCAGGCGCGACCGCCAACGTGGGCGATAGCGACAGCATTTTCTCTAGCAGCAGCGGGAAATTTAGCCTGCCGGGTACGACCCTGGTAACCATTGACCCCGGCGTGGAAAGCGTCCTTAAAGGCTTGCTGAGTTCCGGCGCGACCGCTCCCGACATGGCCCTGCAAATTTACGCCTCGGACAATGAAACACCCATTCTGGGTGAAAACGCCGATGCCGCCCTGGTTAAAGCAGGGTATGTCTTCCACGATGTGCGAAACGGCAGCGATACTAAAATGATTGTAAATGGTAACGATGGCGCGGGAGCTTATACTAAAGCCGGTGGGCCGGACGTGATACTTTACGCCCGGGAAGCAAGCGCCCTGACGAGTGGCGGCACTCCGCCCGGCGTTGACGCGGCCCAGTACCAGAAACTGGTCGCCCAACTCCAGGGCAAAAAAAGCGTTTTAATCGTGCTTTCCGGAACGAATCTATTCCAGGGGCTTGCCAATACCAACAGCACGCCGGTCCCTACCAGATAAGTATAAGTAACAAAAAGCCAGGGCTAAATTTAACCCTGGCCGGGACATTACTTCAGGCGTTACCACCCGGTAGCGTCTTTTTATTTAAAAACTATTGTTCGTGGACAAAGGGCAGAATTTTATCTTTGCAACTGTAGTCCCGGCAGGTCTGGGGCCGGATTTTGTAAATGCCGCACATTTTGCGTTCATTGAGGTAAACACAGCTATAGTCAGGGTTTTTGGCAAGGCTGTAGCGCATTTCAAGTTTTCGCATTGCAATACAGGTGGTACAATTGCATTCGGGGTCCTCTTCGATAAATTTATAAAGCCCGCTCTTGCCTTCTTCGTCAGTTAGTTCAACGTAATCATAAATCTGGCAACAGGCCGATTCGCAATAAGGGCGGCATTGGTCGCAGTTACCGTTAAAAATTACAATATCCGGTTCAAGCTCAAAACAACCGGGGTTATCGGTGACAGCTTCTAACCTGGCTTTAAGAGGTAAAAGAGTACGCAGATTTATGCTCCTTATACTACTGGGCGACTTCTGGTGTTGATATTCTTATTCTATGCTTTTATTTGCTTTTATTCAAGCGGTCTAAAAGCCCTTTCAACAGATGCTGCAAAATCAGAAGTGGTGAAATTGGCGGCCTTACTCCGGGTGGATACTTCTACCCTTGCATCTCTTTATTAACTTACTTTAACTTGCTTTGGGTTGAGCCTTACTTTACAGGTTAGCAAGGTTCAAACTATTAGAATTAGCTTAAAACAGCAGGTTTACCGGGAAACCGGCTTCAAATTTATTATCCTTGCCGGTAATAGGGCCGTATCATATAACGAAGCGCTTCAAGCAGAAGGCGGTACGGGTGTCAATGGTGATAGAGCTTGTACCATTCCAATAATGGTAAACGGATTCGGAAACGGATAACCGGAGAGGACAACTGAATTATGGAAAAGACTGAAATTTTGGGAGGCACCCCCCAAAAGGGGCTTAATCGTCGTAAGTTTTTACGGGGCATGGCCGCGACCGCCGGGTTAGGACTGGGCGCAGGAATTTTAGCCGCTTGCGGTGATAATACCCCTACCAGCCCTTCGGCGGCTACCCTGGCGCCGACTACCGCCCCCGCTGCTACCACCGCGGCCTCGACGACGGCCGCCCCTGTTGCGACGACTTCGGCAGCGCCGGCTACTGCCCCCGCCACTACCGTTGCAGCTACCACCGCAGCGGCACCGACAACCGCAGCGCCTGGTACGGCGGCCCCGACTGCCGCTACGAGCGCGGCTAACGGGGCAACGGGAGCAGCCCCGGCAGGTTATGTGGAAGTCGGCAAGATTTCGGCAGCCGGGACCGCCCCGGTAGGATTTAGCGCTGGCAGCACCAAAGGTTATGTTTTTGCCAGGAGCACGGGCGAGGTCTACACCTACAGTAACATTTGCACTCATATGGGCTGCGAAGTTCCTGCCTACAAGACCTCTCAGAACATGTTTATGTGTCCCTGTCACGGCAGTGAGTACTCTAACACCGGTGAAGTGCTCAAGGGTCCGGCTAAGGCCCGCCTGCCATTGTTTGACAATAAAGTAGTTGGCGATGTAATCTACGCAAAATTATCCTAATCAACCTGTAAAAATGTTGTAGGGCGGGGAGCCAACCAAGTGGATTCAATTTCTGCAATAAACTCGCAGGAACAACAAGCCATTGAGGAACTGGTTAAAAGAGTGCGCCTGGGAGATACCCAAGCCCTGGGCGCGCTCTACGACCGGTACGCAGGGCGAGTTTACGCCTTTTTGCTTCGAGCGGTTCAACGCGAACTGGCCGAAGAATTGTTGCAGGATGTTTTCGTGGCTTTGTGGCAAAAAGTTTATTTATATGATCCCCAGCGCGGCTCGTTTAATGCCTGGTTTTTTACCCTGGTACGTCACCGCCTGTACGATGCCTTACCCAAATATCAGAAACACCAGTCGGAAGACCTCTTATCGGTGCCGGGTGTCGTGGAGTCGGTAGCAGAATTAGCCGGAGACCGCTCGGACCTGGAAGACCAGGTGCTGCGCCTTTTCCGGGACGAGGAGTTGCGCCGGGCGGTTAATCACCTGCCGCCTGACCAGCGTCAGACCATTATGATGACTTATTTTGGTGGTCTCAGCCATCGCGAGTTGGCCGAGAAATTAAACCTGCCTGTCAGTACGATAAAGGGGCGTGCCCGGCTTGGTTTGCAGAGGTTACGCCAGTTGTTACCGGAGCAGTCTTAAAATGAATTGTGATGAAGTGGCTGGCCTTGAAGAAAATTACCTCCTGGGAGATTTGAAGGGGGAGGAAATGAGAGAATTTGAACGCCACTTAAAAGCGTGTCTGATCTGCGCTAAAAGATTAAGCGGCTACCAGGAAGTGCTTGGCTTGATGTTTGGCGCTATCAAGCCGGTTGCGCCTGCCCCGCACGTGCGTAATGCCGTGCTGGAGAGGGTTGATGATCTTCCCCAGAGTCCGGTGGTGACTTTAGAACGCCGCCGTCCCTCCAAAAATACCTGGAGTGGGTGGGGCCGGGTGCTCAGCCCGGTGGCGGCGATGCTGGTGGTTGGCCTGACCGTGGCAACGGTGTTTTTAAGCTTCCAGTTGCAGCAAGTCAAGACGGAGCAGGCCCAGATGCAACAGGTGCTTGACCTGACTTCCTCGCCGGGAAGCTGGATATGGCCTTTAACCCAGCCTGATGTGCCGTTTGACGCGACCGCGCCCCGCGCCCGCATGTATGCCCGGCCGGATAGCAGCCTTTACCTCCTTACAGCGACCCAACTTCAACCGCCCCCGGAAGGACAGGTTTACCGGGCCTGGTACATAATGAATGCAACCGTTGATTACCTGGGCGATGTCCAACCGGACCAGAAGGGTAATGCGTTCCTACAGGTACCCACCACAGGCCACCAGGCGGCCTATATTACCGGCTGCTTTATCACAAAAGAAAAAGCCGGTAGCCCGCCCGACCAGCCTACCGGCCCCAAGTTTTTAGCCTGGAAAAAGAATTAGTCCCGAAATAACCACCAAAGGCCGGGGTCAAAACAAAGACCCCGGCTTTTTTGATGCGCGGATTTCTAGCGGGAAAGGCCAGTTTGGGCTAGATTTATACCGGCCTGGACGAACCCGACAAAGGTCGCGGCCCGGCTTTGTTGCTGCGAAGTCAGGCCAAGCTTAGAAGCCGCCCCCTGGAAAGTGAAGTATGAAGCACGCTTTCGCCCGGCCTGGTCTATAAGCCCGGCCTGAATAGCGGCTGTCTGGTCGGCGTAGTTGTACCAGAAGAAATGAGAGATATTCAAGTCGGGGTGAGAATTAATGCCCTCGACCACACTGGTCATGAGAGTTGAAATATTTTGCTCGCAATCCTGCGGGGTGGGGGCGGCCACCGGGTACTTACAGGCGGCGGGCTGATTGGTCGTTGTCGCCAGGTCAAAACCCCATTCGCTTATCAGGATGGGCGTGGCGCTCCCCACAAACCGGCGCACGTTGCGTTGAATATCCTGGGTCAGGTAATCGGCAGGCGGGACATAGCCGTTGGCCCAGGCTGCGAACTGGTAGGGATGCAGCCCAAGCAAATCAAAGGGCAAGCGCTGGTAGGTCTTAAGAAAGTTCTGGACCGCGTCCGAATTGACGAGCAGGTTCACCCCGCCATCACAGCCGTAATTCTCCCAGGGCAAGAGCTTGTAACAATTGTCCGGCCCCGGGTGGGCGTTGGTATTGCAGGGTGTATCGAATTCCGGCGAACAGTTGTAGGCGCTTAGAATCCCGCCGCTGACGATTTTTACCTGCTTGTTGGTCCGCTCGGCGTAGACCATCGCCAGAAGCGCCCCAAACTTTTGCATGCCGTAACGCACGCCTACCCGCTCCCCGCCGGTTGTATCCCGCCGCCAGAGGCCGTACCCGCAGGCGTTCAGGTCAGATTGCAAAAAGCCGCAGACGTTCGGCTCGTTCCAGAGTTGCCAGTACTGGATATAGGGGTAACGAGCGGTCAGTTCGTTAAACCCAAGCTGGTGGACTGAAGTGGAAGTGTTTACCCCGCACCCTTTGAGGTAAACATCCCGGACCCATTGGGCGAAGACAGCCGGGTCGCGCTCGTTTATATCGGCATAACAGGTTGCAAAGGGGTCCACCAGGACCGCCATAATTTGCACCCCGTAAATGTGCAGCCAGTTGATAGCCCGGTCGTAGCGTTTGAGGTTAGTTGGGTCGGTCGCTTTAAACTCAAGCCTGACCCATCCTCCGCCCAGTGTGGCGATTTCTTTCGCGGCCTCTGCGCCCTCCGGCCCGGCTAACTTATCCAGCATTACGGTAGCGTCAGTCCCCATCTGGAAATTAGCGGCAGGGGAAGCAGCCTGTCCGGCAGGTGCGGCCCGGCTAATGCCCGGTTGAGATTCATAAATAAAAAGTTGTAAGAGGAAAAGCAAAATTATAAAAAATTGGCGGGCAAACGTCTTTTTAATCATCTAAAAATCCGAACTGGTACAGGTAGCCTGATACTCATTTCATGGCGCGGGAAAAACACCGGTCTGCCTATTATAAACGCTTAATCCTGATTTGTGTCACTTTTGGAAAGGGCGGATTTTGAAGCTGAAAATTTATCCAAAACGTTTTTAAAATGAAACGAACCGCTATGCTCGCCAGCTGCGGTCCGTTGATTGGTTTCGTTAGTGTTAGTAGGAGGAGATTTAAGAGGAATTAATTTTGGTCTCTTCGACCATCTTTCGACCGAGCGGCCGAATGATTTCTATTGTAAGCCTTTTTGTTAGCCGTGGGCTTTCAGTGCTTACGGGATTATTATAGCAAAAAAAATCACAATGTCCATTAGACTAAAGTCCTATAATTACCTTCTAGCCATAGGCCAATATACGTATCCAGGTTCAAAGTATAAGGTTTATAAGTTTTGCCTATCCAGATCACTCTTTTTTTCTATTTTTAACGGGCCGTCCAGACCGGGTCAAATGCCCCGCCCGCGCTGTTTGGAGGCGGCGCTGTGGATAACTTATAAGCCGGGCCGCCCGACGCTCGTACTGTCAGGAGATTGCGCGCCGGGCCGGTAAAAGCCAGCCACCTGCCATCGGACGACCAGGCCGGTTGGCCGGTATTGTGGCACTCCATTTCGCAAGCCAGGGCTGTTGACAGTTGTTTCTGACCGCCTGGATTGCCGCCGTTCCACGGAGTAACATAAAGATGAGAGTCATTCCAACCTAAAAAAGTCAGGCTGGCCCCATCCGGCGAAAAGATGGGTCGGGCCGCCGACCGGGCCAGGGTTTGGCCTGCGCCATTGGCGAGATTGAGCATGCGGACTTCCGAACTGCTGATTTTCGGTCCGCGCAGGTCCGGCGAGAGCCGCATCAATGTGTAAACCAGCCAACCGCCGTCTTTTGAAAAGGCCGGGTCAGCCGCGATTGTGTCAGGTTCGCTGGTGAGGACCACGTGCGGCGCGCCGCCGTTCTCGCTTACGGCCAAGCGGACCTTGTTCACATCTTTATAAAAGAAAGCTAACTTCTGACCGTCCGCCGACCACGTAAGGGCCGGAAGGACATCCTCGGCCAGTGGACGGGACTGCCCACTGGCAAGGTCGAGCAAAAACAGGCTGACTTTTTGAAAAGCGGAATACCGGGTGTACGCCAGGCTCTTGCCGTCAGGGCTGAGAGCAGCACTGATACCATAAGTTACCACCCGGTTATTTCCCCGCAAATCGTTGAGGAAAATCGCCTGCCGCCCGGCCTGTTCCGGCGCTAAATAGACCAGGCCCGGCCCATTATACGGTTCGCTGGCCCCGTTTACGCTGCCCGGCAACAAGTTCGCCGAGCTAACGTCACCGGCATTGCCGTTGTAGCGGTAAAACGCCCCGCTTTCTATCTGGCGGTAGGCCAGGCCGCCCGACTGGTTCAGGTCAGACCGGGTCGCGTCGTCGAGCGTTAAAGCGGTGTCCCCGGCAGGGTTGAACGGGGCAGAGTTAGCGCCATACCGCCAGGTGTAATAATGTAAACCTACGTTGCCCATTTCGACCTGAAAAGCGGCCGGGTTGGCCGGAGTATAGGTCAAAACGCGCCGCTCGAAAGCCTGCACCAGCACTTCATGCTCAACGCCTGCCACTTTAGCCCGGGTCCAGTACGGTTCGGTCAGGGGCAACCCGACCGAAAAGAGCCAGTCCACCACGTCACCCTGGACAGTTTTTCCATTTTCGATAACAGGGCCGCGCGTCCCGGTCAGGAAATTCCAGAAGACCCCGGCGATATTATGGCCGGACTGGGCGTTGTACTGGCCGTAAACGGCCTTTGCGGTCAGGTCCGAAGGGAGAGCCTTAAAGCTGCCGTCTTTCAGCAAGAACCGGTCGATAGATTGGCCGGTCAGGTCTTTTTGATTGGCGGCGATTGAAGCCAGGTTTTGGAGGCTGGCATAGGTGGGGGCATCCGGATTAATCGCCAGGGCATCCCCGGCCAGCGGAACCTGGGCCGGGCTGCGGGCTTCAAAACGGTTGTCGCCGGTCTGCATCTGCCCGGTAATAAGCTCTTTCGCCAGGAGGCCGTTCGTGACGTACCATTTGCTGGCAGAATCACCGGCAGGGTCGGTCAACTCCATGCGGCTTTTGTCAAAATACTGGACCAACCGTTTGCCGCCGGGCGCTTCCTGATAGCTTTCCTGCAAAGCCTGAGCCGGTTTTTCACCCCACAGCCAGGTGCGGGAAGTTTGTCCTCCGTCCACCGGGGCATCAGTGCGGGTCCAGACCCGGTTAAAAGCCGGGTCGGCAAAACCACCCTGCCCGGTAGCGGCGGAAACGGGCAGTTCGCTTGAGGGTGCTGCCGTCGTCACGGCAGGCTGGTAATCCGGATAAGCTTCAGGAATCCAGCCTTTAGCCTTGATGAGTTCCGCGCCAACATTGCCAACCTCTACCACAGCGTTGGTATTAGCGAATTCAGGCCGGTATTCCAGCCGCCCTTTTTCAAAATACTGGACCAGGCGGCGCTGGCCGGTTTCGGGATTAGTTTCCTCGAAAGGCTCTGAAATGGGCGAACCAAAGACGTAATTACCGAGGTGCTGCTGCCAGAAATTTAGAAACGGCTCCTGTAAGGAATGATTGGTCTGGGTAAACCACCGGTAGGTGGCCGTGTTCCCGCCATTCTGGGTGGCCGGGGCAAATTTATAAGCCCTGACGGCGGCCAGTTCCAGTCCGACATTGCCGAAATCAATCAGGAAAAGATAGCGGTCCAGACCCTGCAAAGTGGTGTATTCCGGGGCAGAGCGTCTTTCCTTGTGATATTCCATGCGCCCTTTTTCAAAATACTGGTACATCGGGGTCTTCACCGGGTCATTTATAAAGTCGTGCCGCCCGCTGCCAACATCGTCTTGAAGAAAGGCATCGGTCAGCGGCAAACCGAAAACCACCATAGCGCCGCCGCGCTTCCACATTTCGTACATCGGCGTGCCCATGTAGTGGTCGGTTTCAGGGAAATAATGAGGCGGGTTGTCTCTGGGCAAGGCTTTAGTCAGGCCCAAATTGGTCGAAGTGACCGCGGCGGGCAGTTTGTCGGCTACAAAAGCGGTTTGCCACACCTGGGCGGCCGGTTTTAGCTGGCCGTTGCGTTTGACCAGCCCATAATAGCTGCCAATATCGTCCCAGGGCGGCGCGCCGGTCGGCTCGGCGTCATAGAGCATCCATTGGAGAACCCCGGCCACGTTATGGCTTTTTGCGACATCGAGGGTCTTTTTGTATTTATCAAGCTGGGCCGCCTCATTATAGTCAGTGCTGAAGACCGGCCCGCTCGGCCAGCCCATCTCTTCAAGCACAATCGGCTTCTGGCGGTTGGTCTTTTGTTGCAACTCGTAAATTTCTTCGGCCAGGGCATCGGCGTTGTAAGAGTGGTGCGAAACAAAATCGGACAGGTCGAGGACCGTATAACCCGCGCTGCTCTGGCGGTAGAAACTCTCGCGCTTGCCCATACCAACGGTTATTAAATGATTCGGGTCGAGGCTTTTGACATAGTCGCGCATCCGGGAAAGCCAGACCAGGGTCGGGTCGGCGTTATTCTGGCTGGCCCAGAGGCCGTAATTATCCGGCTCGTTGTGCAAGTCCCAGGCAATCACCCGGTCATCGTCCCGGAAGGCTGTCACAATATCGTGGGTGTACTCCCGGTGGAAAAGTTCCTCTTTGGTGCCGGGGCCGGAAACGTCCTCAAAATCAAAGAGCGTGATAATCACGCCCAGGCGGTATTCTCCCGCAAACTGCACGAACTGGCGCAGGCGGTCCAGGTACTCGGGTACCACATATCCGCTATCAGGAAAGGTCCAGCCGTAAATAGGGCTGAACGGCACCAGGATGCGCACTGAATTGTCACCGAGGGCAACGGCCTGTTGCAAACCCTGCCGGGCCACTTCGCTATCCCAATTCATCCACATAGCGGTAAAAGAGTTGCCCAGGTTGTAAAAATTAGAGCCTTTAAGCGTGACGTTCTGGCCGTTAATAACCAGGCGGTCGCCCTGGGTGGCCATAAAGTGTTTGGTTTCAGCCCTGGCAGCGGGCAACCCACCAAAGAAAGTCAGGGCAAGGTTTAAGACAGCTAGCAGGACGAGGCCCAGGCAGGCCATTTTGGCGCGCCGGGATTTCCCGGCCTGGAAAATTTGCAGCATTAAAACGTGGCAGACCCTTCCAGTATATTAAGAATTTAGGTAGCGGGAAAATACCGCTGTAGATATATCAAAAGTATACTTTACCTCCGGTTAAATTCCAAGAGGAAAATATTAGAGTTTTGCCACTTTTGAAAAGAAAATCTCAATTTAAGAATAAAAAAAGGCCGGGGAAACAGATTCCCCGGCCCATTTCGTTTAAGGGGTTAGTAACCGGAATTAGCCGGTTCAGGAGTAATCCCGGCGGTCTTATAGACTTCCTGCATAATCTTTACGCTGCTGCTGCTGCCGACTCTCGTGGCACCCGCTGCTATCATGCGCTGGATATCGTTCAGGGTGCGGACGCCGCCCGCCGCTTTCACGCCCAGTTTGTTACCGACCACCCGCCGCATCAGGCGCACGTCTTCCTCGGTGGCCCCGCCAACCGAA
>CADDZM010000129.1 GCA_902812345.1 Chloroflexota bacterium
TTCAGGCTTGCTGCACTAAAGTCTAACCGCCCTTTGGCACCACTTGAACCTGGCGATAGTATAACCAATGTACCCCTTTTTTTCATCTCAGGTTGTGCGCCCCGGCGAATGGTCTATTCTTGTAAAACTTCCATCAACGGGTTAGAGGCTTTTTATGATTTACTTCTCGTTATATCTCATAAATCCAATAATTTGAGCATGTTTCCACCTATTTATGTTTCTGCACACTCTCCCGCTCTATTTAAAACCTCAATTATTGCATCTGTGTTGTACAGTAGTAAAGGAGTGTTACAGTAAAAATAACGGAGGTTACACCAATGACGCATGCCGCAGCAGCAGCAGTATATGAGACACTTGACGACTGGATTGCACACGAGGCGATTCCTTTCTCGCTCACTTCTAGCCCGGACTTCAACGCCGCCGTTGATAAGGTGATTGCCTTACTTGGCGATGCGGTAGAATTGCTTGGCTTTGGAGAAGCCCTCCATGGAGGGGAAGAGTTGCTGGTCCTGCGCAACCAACTTTTCCAGCGCCTGGTAGAAGCGCATGGCTACAGCGCCATTGCCATCGAGAGCAGTTTTCCGCGGGGACGTCTCCTCAACGAATACGTGCTTGGTCGCGGTCCGGCCACCTATGAGGCGGTCCGGGATGCCGGAATAAGCCACAGCTTCGGTAAGCTCGAAGCTAATCGAGAACTCGTCGAGTGGATGAGACAGTACAATGCCGATCCGGCTCACCCTGTTAGACTCCAGTTCTATGGTTTCGATAGCCCGACTGAAGCAACCGGTACCGACAGTCCCCGCCAGACTGTAAACTTTGCGCTTGATTACCTTAGTTCAGTTGATGTTGCCAGCGGCCGAGAGTATCGAAATCGCATTGAGCCGCTGCTTGGCAAAGACTCCGATTGGGAAAACCCGGCGGCTATCTTAGATCCATCAAAAGCGCTAGGCCAGTCTGCGGAGGCAAAGGCTTTGCGTCTTGAGACCGAGGACTTGATTGCCCACCTGCTGGTGCGTCGTCCCGAACTGGTGGCAAAGAGCGACAAAGCAAGCTACCGGGAAGCGTTGCAATTCGCGGTGGAGGCCCGGCAGCTTTTACACTATCATGCCGTGTTAGCATTAGCCTCCGACGACCGGCAGGCCAGACTACTCGGTATCCGGGACGCCATAATGGCGGACAACCTGGCGTACATCGTCTCCCGCGAAAAGGAGCGAGGCAAAGTAATGGTTTTTGCCCACAATAGCCATCTTAAGCGCGGCAGGGTCCAATGGCAGTGGTGGAACGAGACTTTAATATGGTGGCCCGCTGGCTCTCATCTTAATGAAATGTTCGGTCGCCGCTATGTCGTCATCGGTTCAGCCGTAGGCGAATCGCCCGCCAACGGGATCGGCCAGCCCGAAGCCGGTTCGCTGGAGGCGCGGTTAATTTCCACCTCTGGGCCGGGGCGGTTCATCCCCACTCACCAGGGACAGGGGCTACCAGCCGAGGAAATTGCGGCTCTTCCGATTCGGTCCGGCAGTGAGAAGAACCGGAGCTATTTGGAGCAGCTAAACGCTCAAAGCTTCACCGATTTCGATTGGTTAGCGGTCCTGGATTCAACGGGCTACAGCCGGGGTTGGCCCTCTCTGGAAAGCTGGGGCGCCGGTTCCGAGCAATAACCCCCCCCCGCCGGATCGTGAACAAATTTATAAACGTTGGTCCTTCCCGAAAAGATTAATCTATCCGGGTTGCGGCCGGATTGTACCGGTTTTCTGCGGCTGCCGGCAAAATGGTGTAAACTATAAGAGCGAATGCGGGTCCCCTCGAAATAAAATCTCTCAAAGGCTCTGCGCCTGTTATTATCCTTTACAACCATCAAAATTATGCTGCGACTGCGACCAAAACGGTTTATTTTCTTCCTGGTCTTAGGCCTGCTTCTAAATCTAGCCCTGGCCGGGTTGGACGGGTTGGCCCAATTCCCTACGCCAGGCGGTATCGCCCACGCCTCGAACGGCAGCACCGCCGTGGAACTCCGGGTAACGGACGCCGGCAGCGGCCGGCCTGTGCCGGGGGCCAGCGTGAACTTGCGCTTTCCGGCTCCTGCTGGTCCGAGCGTTTCCGGTGCGACCGGTTCCGGCACGACCGGCAGTGACGGCTTCGTCCGGCTGGACAACCTGAACGCCCCGGATAAGACCCCGGTTGAGGTTACGGTAACGGCTCCCGGCTACCGGGCCTGGACCATCAAAGATGTTTACCTTGTAACAGCGGACACGCTTAGAATTTCGGCCAGCCTATCGCCGGGCAAACCGGCCGCGACCGAGGTCGTACAAGCTCTAACGCCGCGCTGGTCGTCGCCCGCCGGTCAGGGTGTGCCCGGTCCCATGCCCGGCCCTCAAACGCCTCAATCCCGCCCCGGCCTTAACTACTCCGACAGCAATCCTCCGGCGACCATCCGGGTCTACCGCGCCGCCACCGGGACCGTTGACACGGTAGACTTTACCTTCTATGTCAAACACGTGCTGCCGAGCGAATGGATTCCAGGCTGGCTGCCCGCCTCGCTGCAGGCCGGGGCCATGGCCGTCAAGACATACGGCTGGTACTGGACCAACTTCGTAAAATATCCGGGCCAGAATTACGATGTCAAAGACAATTACGCCGATATGGCCTATAACCCGAACGTCTCTTACGCCAGCACCGATAGCGCCGTGGACGCGGTCGCCAGCTACCGCATGACCCGCTCCGGCGCGATTTTCCAGGCTCATTTCTGTGCCGGAGTCCAGGGCAACGACACCCGCACCGATACCCAGTGCGGTAACACTCCGGGCAACTGGATCAGCCAGTGGGGTTCGCAGGACTATGCCCAGCAGGGCAAAGATTTCACCTGGATACTGACCTATTATTATGACAATATCGCCCTGACGGCGACTGTCGGCCAGCCGGAAGCGGTCGTGGATAATACCGGGTCCGGGGCGGCTTTCGTGCCGGCCTATACCCAGACACCCTGGCAAAGCGCGTCCAACTGTTCGAGCGTCAACGGCACTTTCCTGTACACCACCAACTCGCAGACCCAGACCGCCGACCATAACGAGGTTTACTGGATGCCGTCGCTGCCCCAGGCCGGTTATTACGATGTCTGGGTGAACGTGCCGGGCTGTAGCGCCACGACCACCAACGCCCGCTACCAGGTTCATTACGGCGGCGGCAGCAGCACGACCGTACCGCTCAACCAGTACAACGTTACCGGCTTTACTAAACTGGGCAACTGGCTTTTCCAGCCCGACGCAACCAGCTTTGTCTACCTGGACGATGTTACCGGCGAAACTACCGGCACGACCAGGGTCGGGGTGGACGCTATCAAGTGGGTCTACACCGGGCCACCGCCGGTAACGCTCAACAGCCTGAGCGTGACCCCGGCGGCGGCGACTATCAACCGGGGCGCTACCCGCCAGTTCGCGGCTACCGGCACTTATTCAAACGGCAGCACGGCCGACCTGACCGGGAGTGTTACCTGGGCTTCTAACAATCCGGGCGTGGCGACGATTAACGCGGGCGGACTGGCGACCGGGACCGGCGGTGGAACCGCCACTATCTCGGCCGCCCTGAACGGCAAAACCGGCACGGCCACCCTGACGGTCCAGGCCAGCTACACGGTCGGGCAGGGTTCGGCTTATTCGCAGGTCTTTAACGATGCATATACCCGGCGGGGCGGTCAGCCTAACCTGGGTCTGCCTCTTAACACGGTCAGCCAGTACGGCGCGAGTGGGGTTTACTGGCAGCCAACCGGCGGCCAGGGCAATCCCAGCGGCCTGGGCGGCATTTTCCACCACCAGGCGGGCGGGGCCGACCCATCCGGCATCCGGGCCTATGTCATCAGCGGCGGCAGTTACAACTTTTATATGAATAACGGCGGCCCGTCTAACGCTTATGGCCCGCCCACCAGCGACGAGTTCCAGAATCTTAGCAATTACTGGCAGGTAAATTTCGCCAACGGCTACTTTGCCGACAGTTCGGCCGGTACCCACTACACAGCCTGGCCGTCCAGCTTTACCGCCTGGAAAACCTCTTATTTCAATAATGCCTCTCTCTACAGCGGGCCGAGCCTGGTCCAGGACGAAGGAACCGCGGGGAGCCTTAATTTCTCGCACGACTGGGGCGCGAACCTGGCCCCGGCCCCCCGGCAGGGCCTGACCTTTAACAACAACTGGTCGGCCCGCTGGGAACGCACTTACACCTTCACGCCCGGCTATTACAGGTTTACCCTGTGCGGCGACGACGGCATCCGGCTTTATCTCAGCGGCAACACGGTCATTAACCAGTGGAAAGTGCAGGGCGGCGCCTGTTACGACTATACTACTGGCTATACCGCCAGTACCGCCGTGCCTGTAAAAATAGAATATTATCAGGACAGCGGCGGGGCCAGTATCTCGTTCTCGGTTGCTCCCGTAACCTCAACCGTTGTCAAAAAACCTGTTGACGATGGCAGCGCGGACACCCTTTCCAACGTCCTTTCTAATGCCGCGCCCTACAGCCTTATCACATTCGACAATGCCCTTACAAATATTACCTTTGCCGCCGGAAGCGGGACGCTCCCGGCGGTCAAACCGGGTATCAATCTGCTGGGCCGGTGCGGCCCCGGCGGTCCCCAGATAACCATTGACGGTAGCAACGCCAGCGGGGACGGGCTGACTTTGCAGGGAAGTAACCGGGTAAGCGGCCTGTGGGTCAGGCGGTTCCCCGGCAAGCAGCTTGTCACGGTTCTACCCGGCAACCAGTTTACCCTGGGCTGCCTCAAGACTTCCAAGACCTGATTTTCAGGCGGCAAGATTTAGAAGTAAATTACATATAATGTAACCCCAAAAGCGATTGTTTCCTGGCAGATTTTATGCTATAACAGGACTATAGTACTATAAAAGTACCGGGTTTATGGAATTGGATATTAAAGGGATACCCCAATCCCCTTAAGTTTATAAATAAGTTGTTGTAGAAAATCCAGGCTCTTATTCAAGGGTTTGGTTTTTATTAACGCCGGTGGAACGAACAGATGAAAAAGAATTATAGAATAATGACCCTGGAAGTTATTTACCAGCTTATGCTGGTGGCAGGCATCTTTTCAGCCTTTCAATGGGTTACAACCACCAATTTCGACCCCTACTCACCCTGGCTGGTCGGTATCGGCTGTATACCGCTCAGTCTACTGCTTAACTTTGTAAACTATTTCATCAGAGACCGCATAAAAACGCTTAGAATCAAAAAATTGCGCGGCAACTGCTCACCGGATTTCCTGGAAGATATTTTAAGAAGCGGTAACTTTTAACACCTTAAAAGACCCCGGCGTAGAGCGAGCAGGACCGGCAGATGGCCGGGGCCTCGCTGGAAGCCAGTTGCCGCCGGAAAGCCTGGGCCGCCTCGCCGTTCCAGACCGCTTCGACACCTTCCTCGAACATATTACCAAAGTTCGCCCGGTCGGGCGTGGAAATCATACAACAGGGCATGGCGTAGCCGTTATAACTGATATACGCGCCGCGCCAGGGCCAGTCGCACCGCTCCATGCCGGAGATTTCGGACAGATGAGGTTGGGGGCGCACGCGCGGCAGCCGCAGAGTTATACCCAGTTCCGTGGCGACCTGGCGGGCTTCCTCAAAATATTTCTCGATGCGGTCTTCGTCCTCTAAAAGAAGCGTCTGTGACTGAACAAAATCCCGCATCGGCCGGTAGTGGGCCGGTAGGCTTTCCTCGGTAAAGTCGTGACAGAGGTGCTGGACGAATATTTCTTCCATAGACCATTTATGCGCGAACCGCACCAGGTCGGGTAACTCGGCCAGGTTCTGTCGCATTATTACCATTACCAGGTGTATTCTGGGACCGCGCCGCCCGGTCTTCTGGCGGGCCGCTTCCAGAAGGCCCAGGTTGCGTACAACTTTCTCCAGGCGGGAGCGCACCCGGATGCGTTCGTAAGTTTCGGCCGTGGCCCCGTCAATCGAAACGTGCAAAATCTCTAACTCGCTCTGGACACACCGCTCGGCCCTGGCCGTGTTAAGCAGGGTTAAATTGGAATTGGTGGTGGCGCAAGCCCCTTTTGAAGCCGCGTAGTCTACCATATCAAAAAAGCGGGGGTGCATCATCGGCTCGCCCAGTCCCTGCAACTGAATCTCTCGCAGGCCGGGAAACTGGTCAATAAGGGCCGTATATTTCTCGAAGGGCATGAAAGCCAGCGGGCCGTAGGGTGGGCCATCCTGGCGAAACTGAATCGGGCACATCTGGCAGCGCAAATTGCATTGCCCAACCGGTTCAATTTGAATATAAGTAGGTAATTTAACTGGCATAAGCCACCCCGCCTCTCTAGCTAACCTTTAGGGTAATCCAAACAATGCTCTAGTTTAAGGCTTGCCGGGGAAAGTAGATAGGTCTCAGGGTTGGACTGTCAGCTATACTTTTAGTTTAGACGAGGCAAAGAACCGGGGTTTTACGGTTCTTCACTCTAAATTTACTTATGGTTTTTGACCGGCCATACAAATTGCCTCACCCGGAATAAGCAGCCTGCCATCGGCCCCAGCATAACGCTGCCGGGCGGCTTCCCCCACCGCTTTCCAGATAAGGTCCTGCTGGTCGGGCGGCAGTGGTGCCAGCATTGCGATAAGGGCTGGCGATACCGCTTGCAGGTAGCGGGTGTAGGTCGCGGCATCGGCGAATGGCATGGTTAGCGTTACCGTTTCGCTTTGAACTTTTATAAACCCGGCCTGGCCGAAAACATCCGCGAGAGCGTGCCGGTTGGCAAGATTAAACGAGGCATCGCCCGGTTGCGGTGGAAGGCGCAACGTTCGGGCGATAACTGCCACCGGCAGGCTCATGAAAGGCACCTTTGGCGAAGCCGCCCAGACCGCCGCCGCCAGATAACCCTCCGGCACCAGTTGACGCCGGACCCGGTCCAGTATCCCTACGAGGTGGTCCATATACATGAGGCCCCAGCGACACAGGCAGGCGTCAAAGCTATTATCGGGAAAATCAAGGTTTCCGGCATCAAGTTCCCGGAAGGTAATATTGGGCAGGCCAACTTGTTTGGCGCGGTCCCGCGCAATCGCCAGCATGCGTGGGGACCGGTCAATCGCCACTACCTGACCCGTTGAGCCGGTCAGGCGGGCCGCGCTGCCCGCCGGTTCTCCGATACCTGTCGCAATATCCAGCACCCGCTGTCCTTCCCCGACCCCGGCCAGTTCGAGAAGACGGTCTGTTAAAGGTTGCGCCCCCTGCTCAAAGAGCGGCCACCACTCCTGCCAGGCCGGGGCGACCCTATCCCAATCGTCCCGCAGTGGAGCCTTGAAGGCGGCAAGGCTGCGTGTTGATGCTCGCATAAGGCTCTCCTCGCCTGGATTTAGCGGCTTATTTCTTTAGATTAATCGGAATGGTAGCAGCCTGGCCTTTTTCTCCAAGCTGGAGCATGGCCGACGGGGCGCTATCCGGCACAAGGAAAACAATAGTGCTATCGGTGGTCTGGTCCGACCGGCCGGTGGGTAAAGGAATATCGGTGTTATCGGGCGCCTGGGGTGTACCGTCAATAATCAGCCGGAAATTGTCATCACCGATATAGGCCCCGTTAGGCTCGTGCGACAGGATGGTGATGGTCAGGATAAGATAGCGTTTGCCGCTTGGAGCGCGCTGCCCGGCCGAATCAAGGTCGAGTCTGGCGCTTTTTAAGGTGTAGTCAACATTCGGACTCTTGAGATTAAGAACGCCGGTAGCCGCTAATGTAACCGGGTAGGCCGCCGCCGGTACGGCCGCGTCGAGCGGTATTGTTACAGGCTCTTTGCCCACCTGGCTGAGTGAAAGCTGGGCCTTGCTCCAGGTGGCGGTAGGTGGGACATCAAAAGTATAAGTCTGGTCCTGGGTGTCCTGCTGGTTCACCCCTAAATCGAACGGTTTTTTGTAGACCGAACCATCGGCGAGTGTAATTTGCAACAGCCCGGAGTTAATTGAAATCCCCCTGGGAGTGGGGTTGGTGAAATTCAAGGTCAGGTCAATATGGGCGGCGTCGGCCCGGTATCTCGGCGGATTAGACAGGACCTGATTGGAAATCTCGGCCTTTTTAACGGCTATTTTCAGACCTGCATACGTAAAACTGCGAACCGGCGTAGCCGGGACATCAAGCTGGATGGGTGCAACCTGGGCTGCCGCTCCCACGGTGCCGCCTCCGCCGCTAACCGCATTAATGGTGCCGCCACCGTCGGAGACAGCCGTAGCGGCCGAATCAATCGCATGCGAGGCTAAACTCGATACGACCAGTGACAAAATAAGGCACCCGGCTACAACAACCACCGGGATAGCAATCAAAAATATCGCCCAGACCGGAAAGCCGCTTTTTGTTGGCTGGACCGGTTGGGCCGGTGCGTAATAGCCCGGTTGCTGGTAACTTGGTCCTGGTTGCTGGTAACCTTGCGGTGGGTAGCCCGGTCCCGGCTGCTGATAACCCGGCTGGTAAGGTGGTGGCCCGTAAGGAGGCGGCTGGGTGGGTGGCGGCGAACCATAATTTGATGGCGGCGGGTTTTGCGGTTGCTGTGACATTATTTTAGCTCCTGTGCGCTCTCGGTCTGTTTACTTACATTCGACAAGGTACGTTATAATTAGTAACAAAGAAGTGAAGTCGCGCCAAGAGAAAAGATAAGGTTTTTTTAAGGCGTTTTTAGCAGGCCGTTAATTGTTTGTGGTAAAAACCGGCGCATGAGTCAAGAAAAAACTGTTCCAACACAGGGGATAGACGCGGCCGCTAAACTGCACCCTTTTCGAAATAAAGTCCGGGACTACCGCAAACAGGCCGGGCGTACCCAGAACGAACTGGCCGCCACTCTGGGACTGCACCCCGTTGTGTTGAGCAATAAGCTGAACGGCACCAACAGCGCCTACCTTACTAACCCTGAAATTAAACAAATCGTGCTGGCTCTTGCAAGCTGGCAGGCCCTCACCACCGCTACCGAGGCGGTGGAGTTATTAATGCTTGGCGGCCTTTCCGCCGCCGGTTTCAGCCCTGCCGAGTGGCAGGCTCCGCCCTTAAAAGACCTTGAACAGGCCGGGAACCTTCCCGAAATCCTGCCCCGGACCCTTCCGCCTGCTCCGGCCGCGCCACCGCGAACAGCAGCCCCGGCCCAATCGTCTTTGACCCTGCCGGTGCAGGATTCACCCCTGGTTGGGCGTAAAACCCAACTTGCCACGCTACAAAAGCTTGTGCAACAAGAGGGAGTTCGGCTGGTAACACTCACCGGGCCGGGCGGTATCGGCAAGAGCCGGTTGGCCTTACAGGTGGCGTACGAACTGCTGCCCGCCATCAAAGATGGAGTGTGGTGGGTAGAACTAACCCCGATTAGCGATCCGGCCCTGGTGCCTCGCGCCCTGATGGACGCCCTCGAATTGCAGGAGCCGCACGGCAATACCCGCCCTTTAATCGAGACCGTCGCCGATTATTTGCGCGACAAACAAAGCCTGCTCGTGCTGGATAATTTCGAACAGGTCATGGGGGCGGTCCCGGTCATTAAGACCCTTCTGGAACGGGCGCGGCATATCCGGCTGCTGGTAACCAGCCGCCAGGTGCTGCGCTTACACGGCGAACACGAATTTGATGTGCCGTCCCTCAGCTTGCCGGACCGCCAGGACGCCGGGGATATGCCAAAAATAGCCCGGAGCGAGGCCGTCAGTCTCTTTGTCCAGCGCGCCCAGGCGGTCCGGCCCGATTTCGCCCTCACCCCTGAAAACAGCGCCGCCATTACTGAGATTTGTACGCGCCTGGACGGGATACCCCTGGCTATCGAACTGGCCGTGCCGCGCCTCAAACTGCTTACCGCCCAGGCGCTGCTCGCCCGGCTCACGGGCACGGGCGGCCAGACCACCAGTTTGCACCTGTTGACACGCGGCGCGGTAGACAGTTCGAACCGCCATCAGACTATTCGCAACACCATCGAATGGAGTTACCAGGCCCTCGCACCGGCCGACCAGAACCTATTTCGCCAGTTGAGCGTCTTCGAGGCTGCCTTTCAGGTGGATACCGTGGAAGCCACATTCAGCGGCGAAACGACCTTTTCGGCCGTTTCAATTCTCGACGGCCTGGCTTCCCTACTCGACCACAGCCTTTTGCGGCGGGCGGCCCAGCACCGGGACGAGCGATTTATGTATCTTGAAACTATCAAGGAATTCGCCCGCGAAAAACTGGCCGAAAGCGGCGACGAAAGCCGGGTCCGCCTGCGTCACGCCACTTATTACACCGAACTGGCCGAAATTGTCGAACGCGAACAGGGCGGCCCGCACACCCTGGCCTGGTACGAGCGCCTCGAAACCGAACAGGCCGATGTACGGGCCGCCCTGGCCTGGCTGTTGAAAGACCCGGCCCAGGCGGAGATGGCCTTACGCCTGGGGGTCGGGCTGGGACGCTTCTGGCTGCTCCACAATCATCTCAACGAAGGCCAGCGCTGGCTAAATGCGGCCCTGGAAGCGAACCCGGACGCGCCGCCTTCCCTGCGCGCCCGCGCCTTTCACCACCTGGGAGCGATGGCTTCAATGCAGGGTGACTACGCCCGCGCTAAAACATTTTCCACAACCGCCCTGACCGTGTGGCGCGAACTCAATGATGACGCCGGGATTGCCCTGGCGCTTAATAATCTTGGCAATATCGCCAAAGAACAGGGCGAATACCCCCAGGCTTTTACCCTTTACAGCGAAAGCCTGGAGCGCAACCGTCTGCTCGGCAATACGGCGGGCATGGCTATCGCCTACAACAACCTGGGTACTATCGCCCTGGAACAGCAAGACTACGACCGGGCTACCGCTCTCTACACCACAAGTTTGACGCTTAAACGCGAAATCGGCTATACCCTGGGGGTGGCCCGGTCCTTGAATAACCTGGGGTTTGTCCTGGTGTTAAAAGGAGAGTACGCGCAGGCTTTGCCGCTCTATGAAGAGGCAACCACCCTTTTTACCGAGCTTGGCGACAGGGATGGCCTCGGTTTTTGTTCTTTTAATATCGGGGAGATCGCGCTCTATCAAAAAGATTATCCGCACGCTAAAGTATGGCTGCTGCGCAGTCTTCGCATAATGTGGGAGATTGATAGCCGTTCAAGCCTGCCCCGCTGTCTCGAAGGGCTGGCCCAGGTCGCTATCGCCGGGGGTGAGGCGGAACACGCCGTTTTACTGCTGGGAAGCGCGGCGGCCTTACGCGAAAGTTTAAAAATGCCTGTCCCAATAACCGAACAGGCCCGCTTTGACGCGGTAGTACAGGAAGCACGAAATAGGGTGGACGAGGGATTATATACAAAATTATGGCAGCAAGGTGAAACGCAGCCCCTGGCCCAGATAGTGGCTTTTGTGCTAACGCCGGGACGTTAAACGGCTGCCCATACCTGAATTGCAACCACTACCATAAATTGTTCGGTTGCCCGCAAGCCTTTAAAAGAGTTATTCGAGATGCATCCTTGATAAAGTCGTCTCAAACGAAACGTCAATATCAGGGTCGCCGGTAACATACCGCCAAAGCCGGGCGCGTTGGACCGAGTCCAGCCGGTCAAAATTGGCTTGCCAGGGCATAAAGGCTGGTATCGAAGCTTTTTGCAAAAAGTCCCTGATCTCCGGGCTGTCGTAACCGTCCGTATTAAACAGCCGGACCTGCTCCTGGTTCGGACGCAGCCGCAGCTTGAAGACAAAGCGGTCCGTATCGGTATAGTTCGGCTGGGCGCAGTGCCAGATGCCGTGGTGGAAGAAAGTAATAGTCCCGGCTTTGATAGGCAGTTGCTCCTGGCCCGCGAAGTTCTTGTACCGGCCGATGCTATTGAGGTTTACGTTACGCAGATGTGAACCGGGCAGCACCATCGTTGGACCCATCTCCAGGGGCGCATCGTGGGTCCAGTAGAACGCCTGGACATCAAAGCCAAACGGCCGCACGTCAATAATCGAATCGGCGTGCCAGTTCTGGGCCCGGTGGTGCTGGGCGCGGACGTAATGAATAAAAGAGTGGTCAAAGATAGGCGCGTCACCCACCAGGCTCTGCAAAGCGCCGCGCACCTGGGGCTGCTCGAAAACCTTGCGAATGTTTTCCGACAGATACCAGAAATCAAACTTGCTCTGGAACCATTTTCTCTCGTCTTCCAGGACGGCCTGGTTCAGTTCGTCCGGCACCAGATTTTCGACTTTTACAAAACCGAAGGTGACAAAGTGGGCCATTTGGGCCGCCGTTAAAAGGTGTTTTTTCTCTACCGGCGGTAAAGACGCTTCAAGGGTAGCTGTAGCAACCCGGCCGGATTGAGCCGGGGCGGGCGCTATGGCTATATTTTCATCATAGGTTATTATCAACTTCTACTTTCCCTTCCATCATTTTATACTTAAGACTTTCGCTTGCCCCCACAGAATCTAGTACAGCGGATTACGAGATTCCTCGACTTCGCGCCGGGCGACGCGCAATGACAAGCGAAAGTCCTGATGCCTTTTTACGTTTAGTAGCTTTTATAACTTCTTATTGTTATTTAAACTATATAGGAAGAAAAGATTATTTCCTAGCCAAAAATCCGTAGCAGTTGTGTGCTATTCCGGCTTGTTGAGCAATTAGCTGTTATACAATTTGATTGGGGCTGGTTCCCGGTCCGGCTTATCCGAAAAACCCCCGCTTTCACCCGTACTGCCCCGTTGCCGGAAGGGGATACCCGGTAGCGGCATTTAATCTCCTGAATGGAGCCGGTACACCGCTTTTATCAGGGGAACAAAGTGTAAATAATCAGTCAAGATAATCTAGCTTATCTTGATTCATCATTCTGATCTGATATTATTTCCGGTTGGGTTTTCGGGCGCTCCCGACCTTCACCTCGTTGGTAAACATCGTGCTGCTGGCGTTAAAGTGCCGGTTATTATCCTTTGTCCACCGCTGAGTATACCAAGTCTTGATGAGTTAGTAGAGAGCGAGGTGCAGGGTATTATTTCTACTTCATCCAGCCCGGAAGAATTAAAGGAGGCTATTCACGCGGTGCTGGGCCATAAAACCGAAACCTTGAAGGAGCAATATGCCAGGGCAATATCTGTAACACATTCCTTTTCTCAAAACTTTGGTTTAACCAACCGCGAAGTAGAGATTTTACGTTTAATATCGGCTGGCAAGAGTGATAAGGACGTAGCTTACAACCTGGAAATCAGCAGTAAAACCGTCAAAACTCACCTGAACCATATTAACGTCAAGCTAGGAGCGAAGAATCGCATTCACGCGGTAGTAAATGCCATTTCTAAAAATATTATTAGCCCTCATACTTTAAACTTTTGAGGCAAGTCTAGTAATAAACACTCTAAAATTTCAGAGAACAAACCATATTAGACTACAACTTTTTGCCCCTTTTCGGTCATTTTGATGTAAGTCTTTTTGCTCAAATTTTGGGTACTTTGACCGATAGCAAAAATTTAAAAACGCATTATCATTAATATAGTCGAGAAAAAGGAGGCTTTAAGTACACACTCTTTAAGCGCTTTACAATAATCAAGTCATTTAACATCTCAATTTAATTTCACAACTCTATATCTCTCGAATTTTGGGCAATAATTTACTTTCTAGTCCTCGCCTAAACAAAGTACGGTCTAGGCTACTGAAGAATACCTTTAAATCTTAATTTAAGAAGGAGGTTTATTGTGTTTTTAACACGACATTCGAGCTATGTAAAGTATAGCTTAATTTGCCTTTTAGAACTTATTGCTATAATTGCTCTGTTACAAGCAAGAAGTGCACAAGCTTACACAGCCTACAAAGATGGCGGACCTTATGGAAGTATCGGACGGTGGGCTGGTCAATCTGCTACTTATTCTCTTACAGATAGTTTCAAATATTCGGGTAGTGGATGGTCATCAACCGGGACAGGAGCAGCAAGCGACTGGACTAACAGTGCTGCGCCATTTTCCTACTATCTCAATCAGAATGATATTAACGATATTTTAGACGCCGGACCTTTTTTCAACAACACAGCTTTAGCAGAAGCTTATAATCATTATACAGGAAATTACCTTGATGGCTTACATATAAAAGTAAATACCGGTAATGGTTATGCATTCTATGATGGAACTCAACCTGGTGGTAATCCAGTTCCTGACAATTATTATGATCTAAGAACTATCTTACGTCACGAATTTGGACATACTTTAGGCTTATGCCATAGTTATACTAATACCCTTATGGATGCCTATGTAGACTTGAAACAAGTAAGGGGAATAGATCAAGATGCGATTGATGGTACAAAATACATTTATACTTCAACGACTACTAGCCCTTCTGGACCTTGTGATCTCTGGGATGGAAACGATTAAGTCCATATTGGAACCCTTATAATTTACAGTTAATAAAGGTAGTTTGGCAATAGACTTATCTAATCATCACGTAAATGACAGGACAGAATCATCTGTGATGCGTTGAGCTTATTTATGAACTTGCCAGTTCAGAATGAACTGATTTCCTTTCAAAGTGACAAGGTCAGTGGCTAGTATGAGAAGGCCAAGCGTCACCAGGGTCTATGAAAAGGGTGTTGGTAAGAAAAACTTTGGCCTGTCGAGCCTTAATCAAGTTGATTTTCGGCTTTACACCAGCCTCATTTACTTGCAACTTCTAGCCTTCTTCTAGGGTGGAGTCGACTGAAAAGCTTAACGCATCACAGCTGGGACAGAATGATACTTGCTAAATAATGTAAATTATAAGCGTCTTCAAGAAAGATAAAATGTTATGCTTTCAATTCTTAATAAGAACCAGAAAAAGATCCCTTTGGGGTTCATTGTAACAATTGTAATAGGTTTATTCCTGGTTATGTTTTTGTTAGTTAGCCTATTATTCGCCATAGTTGTGCCATCTAGTGGGTACAGTGAAACTCACTTTATAAGTCCACGTCAGGTAATAGGGGTGGCAATAGATGCTGACTTAAAGGTAGTTGATGTCGCCTCTAAAAGTGCTGCTGAAAAAGCAGGCGTTAAAAAAGGTGATAAGTTTGTATCATTAGATGGCTTACCTCTTTCTTCTTCAGAACAAGCAAGAGATTCTTTTAAGGAGAAAATTAGTAACCAACAACAGCTAAAAGCTAAAAATTTACCTGTTCAATCTTTAGATTTGGTGGTTGTACGCAATGGTCTAACTTTACATCTTAAAGTCGAACCAAGTCCAATGTCTGGTGGTCCTGGCCCTACTCCAACTCCAGTACCCTCAGATCAGCATTACTTTTAGATTGTTGCTAATCACTTAGCCTTTATTTAGGCTAAGTGATTAGCAAGAAGAATTTCGCTAAAACGATTCCATTAATCAAAAAGACATCAAATTCACGCAATTGTGTTATTTATAGCTTTGTTATACCATTCAACTAACTTTGAATGGGTCTTAAAATTCCTAATGCTAATCAAATCAAACAACAATAATATATCGTGAGGTCGTAAGTCAGCTTTCACTTCCCAGTTAATTAATTCTTCTGGTTGCCATTCACCTTCTAATAATGTCACAAGTTGTCTTAGAAAATTATCCTCTTTGTCACTGGTAGCGAAATAATGTCTACTCAATCTA
This sequence comes from Chloroflexota bacterium, assembly GCA_902812345.1. Lineage (GTDB taxonomy): Bacteria > Chloroflexota > Chloroflexia > Chloroheliales > Chloroheliaceae > 54-19. Next base: position 15,515 of record CADDZM010000129.1, read on the forward strand.
ACTTGCTCAACCAGTGGTTTACATAATTTTATTATATTAACGGCTTCTAGTTCCTTCAATTGACTCATGGTTACCCCTTTTGTTTGGTTCTGTATCAAAATGGTTTTTACCTACTAACCCACTTTAAAAGTTTATTGTTCGCTCGTCAATCCCGGCACGTATTTACGAGCGGTTGTACTTAGTAATCATTAACTGAAATGTTCCAAGCCTCGCAGAGCTTCCGTGCCCTGGCGGCGGGCCTCGTAAAGGTGCGTAGCGGGGCATCAACCGTCATTCTTAGTTCGCGCAGCGAACCTTGCTCCGTAAGGAGTAAGAATGAATGGTTGATAGGAAGCTCTGTCCGCCGGGCTGTCCGCGAAAAGAGGCGATTTAGCCTCATTTTAGGGCACTCCGGTGTTAGTTTGGTTGTTAGTGTGTAACCGGGGGTCGCACTAACAGGCTTTAGGTTCTGGCAATTGCATTAAACCTAGACTGACTGTGGTAAGCTGGATACAGAGCTCTTTAATAGAAGTAAGGAGTTGAGTGATGAGAAAAGTTATAAGTTTGAGCGCTCTTAGTA
>CADDZM010000130.1 GCA_902812345.1 Chloroflexota bacterium
GTCCAGAGCTTCCGCGCGCCTATCCCCGAAGCGCCCCCACCCCCGGATCAATTCGACGAACCCATCGAAATCGGCAAACACAGGAGAGCTAAAAAAGCCGCCGCGCCCCAGGGCAAGGTCAGCGCCGAACCTCTCGACAATCCTTATTTCGATATGGTTGGTGGGGATGGGTACGCTCCGCCCGCCAGGCAAAAATGGTCCTTCAACAATATGAGCGTGCGCAACCGCTCGTTCGTTATGGGTGGGATTGGCCTCACGCTGGGGCTTGCCGTAGTGCTGTTGATTCTCTCGGTCTCCGGCGGTTCGATTGTTGGCAACGAAAGTAAAGCCCGGCAACTGGTCACCCAGGCTGAGGCCAAACGGGTGAGCGCACTGCAACTGGTGGAAAATAACCCGGACGGCGCGCGTGACCTGTTGGCCCAGGCCAATACCCTTCTGGCGGACGCACGCAAGGAAAAAGCCGATCTGGTGGAAATCCAGGCGACCGCCAACGCCGTAAGGCAAACCCTTAATAGGGTCAACAAAGTGACTATTCCACTCGACCTGCGAGTAGCCCTTGACCTGGCGAACCAGGGACCGAACGTCAACCTGAGTAAGGCTATAATCTCGGCTAAAGGCGACCAGCTTTACCTGATGGATACCGGCCAGAATGCCATTTATACCGCTGATGTCCTGGGCGCGGTCAAGCCGATTCTCAAATCCGGTGACAAGGCCGGAAACAGCGCCTTTGGCAAGCCGGTCGCGATGGTAGCTCGGCCCGATGGTCTGCTGGTGCTGGACGACGCTAACCTGGCCTGGTCTTATAACAAAAACGCCAACACCTGGACCGCCCAGGCCCTCGGCGGTTCGCCCAAAGGCAAGCTTCAGGCCGCTTCCTACGAAGGCAACCTTTACCTGACCGGCACCGGGACCGGCCAGATTTTGAAATACAATGCCGGAAATTATGCCGCCAAACCGGACGAGTGGGTTAACCCCAGCCTGGTTGCCAATCTCAATCTGGATAAATCGGGCGGGTTCGCTATTGACGGAAACATCTACGCACTTACAGGCGCGGGGCATGTCTACCAGATGGCCCGGCCCAGCGGCAAGGAAAAAGGCGAGGTGGTGCGAGAATTCGACCTGACCAAAGATGCCAGGCTCGGCCCGGCCCTTAACGCGCCTTACATACTGAACGTGGGCAGCCTGGATTATCCTTTTATCTTCGTGCTGGACGCCGAAAACCGGGTGCTGCAATTCTCCAAATCCAACGGCGCATACATCCAGCAATTCCAGTCCGCCGACGGTAACACTGAATTTAATGGGCTGAAAGACGTGGCTGTGGACGAGGCCAACAAAAAGGTTTACCTTATAAACGCCCAGAAGGTCTATGTCTACAATCTAACTGAGGCTCCCAACTCTCCGCTAGTAACGCCAGGCGCCCAGACCCAACCGGCAGGCACACCCGGCGCGGGCGCTAACGTGACGGTTATCTCTACCCAGCCCCCCACGAAGCCTTAATGACCTTAGATTCTACCAGACCAAAACGACCGGTCGGGTTCCAAAGGCGGACCTGGGCCGGTCTTGGTGTAGCGCTGCTGTTATTGCTGGCGGTTTGGGGGTTTCCCGGTACAGGCCAGGCCCAGAGCGGCCCCGCCGCGTCACCTGTCCTAACACCCACTCCCACCGCTCCGGTCGGGCCGCCCATACCAACCCAATCAAGCCCACCCGGCCAGCGGGGCCAACCGGCGGATGGCGCGACCAGCGATTACCTTTCCGAGTCGCTGCGGCTGCTTTTCCCGGCGGCCCCGGCCTCGCTTGACTGGAACGGCCTGGATGCGCCGATTTTTACCAGTGACACGCCTACCTTCGACATGGTAAGCCTTGGTATCCTTAAATTCGGCGACAGCCCGCCTCTGACCAAGACTTATACCCTGAACCTGGGCGGCGGCGTGCGTGGCCGCCTGTTCGCCGCGCCCCCCTGGCTCAACCCGCTGCCGGACCGCTTCGTCAATGCCAACGGCAACGGCCAGTTAACCGTGAAGCTGAATGTGCGGCAGGACGCCGGACAGGGCGCGGGTCTGCTTCCGGCCCAGACAAATTGGGGCCACCTCCTTCTATCGCTCAACGGTGTCATGTTCGATTACGCCGTCCCCCTTATCGCGGAAGGTCCATCCGCTATCAAGAGCGAGGATGGCGACAAAGTTTTTGCCCTTCAAAAGGAAATCGGCGACCGCATGGACAGCCAGGGAGACCTTGACGCCTTTATCGGCAGCCCGGCCTACCCGAACGCTTCCCAGATCGCCCTCGGCCTGGCGGTAGACTACCTGGGCGAGCCTGAGTATAATCAACGGCTGGCCCGAAAAGATTTCACGGGCCGGGTCGCCGAAATGCTCGGCCAAAAAGATTATAACAACGACGGCTGGATTGGCTTCCGGCCTGAAGATATTTTGCTGGGAGCGCCCGGTTGGGCGCTGGGCCAACCGGCCCCTAAAAAATAAAGGTTGGAGTTTGCGCTCTTTTAACTTTCTTTCCAGGCTGCTTTCATTAAAATTTAATCTTAAAAAGCGGCTGGCCGCGCTGGCCGTTAGCCTCTTGCTCTTGCCCCTGCTCCTGACAGCCTGCGGCGATAGCGCGCCGCCCGCCGATATTGCCCGGCGCTACCTTGAAAATATCCGGGACTCCGCTTACACCTCGGCTTACGATTTGTTGTCCAGCGATTCCCAGTTAAAGGTCAGCCGCAGCCAGTATGTGGACCGCCTGACCAGGGCCAAACAGGAAGCCGGGATAACCCGCACCGACATTGTAAAGGTCCAACCTCCAAACATCGTGGGCAAACGGGCCAGCGTGGCTTACCAGGTGGAGGTTACTACCCAGGACAACCATAAACTGCCTGTGTTCGAGTCGCTGGTCCTCTTGCAACAGGATAACGGCTGGCGAGTGGTCTGGCCGCCTCAATAGTCCTACTTTTTCAACAGTGAAACCGTTAGGTATAAAAATACGTATTACTTATTGAACAGGGTTTTAAGCCCGGTTTGCAGTACCTTCTAAATTTTATCGAGGACTATTTTTAGGAATATTATTATGAGAATTTTAGCCGTTGATGACGACCCGGAAATTTTAAACTTACTAAGCAGGGGTTTGAAGTTCGAGGGTTACGAGGTCGAAACCGCCGAGACCGGCGAGAAAGCGATTGCCCGCTTTCGCGAAAGCGCCCCTGACCTGGTGCTGCTGGACGTGATGATGCCGGGAATTGACGGCATTGAGGTTGCTCGTGAAATGCGAAAGCTGCGCGATACGCCGGTCCTGATGCTGACCGCTAAAGACGCCGTGAACGATAAAGTGGCCGGTCTGGATGCCGGGGCTGACGATTATATTGTAAAGCCGTTCGTTTTCGATGAACTGCTGGCCCGTATCCGCGCCCACCTGCGCCGTAAACTGCCCGGCGAAGCCCAACTCTTGCAGTTCTCGGACCTGACCCTTAACACGGCGACCCACGAAGTCCGCCGCAACGGGCAGCTTATCGAGCTTACCAGCAAGGAATTTGAACTGCTGATGCTCTTTTTGCAGCATCCCCGCCAGGTTCTCAACCGCGAATTTATTTATGACAAAGTCTGGGGCTATGACTTCGGCGGTGAATCGAATATAATCGAGGTGTACGTCCGTTATTTGAGGAGTAAGCTGGAAACCAACAGCCGGACCAAGCTGATTCATACCGTCCGGGGCGTCGGCTACGTGTTGCGGGAACCCGAACCGGCGGTCCAGCCCGATGAGGTCGCCCAAGCCTGATGTCAAGGGTCTTTTTTCATAGTTCCATCCGCTTCAAACTAACCCTGGTCTATTCGGTGGTGGTATTTATAACTATGGTTGCTTTTATGGTTATAGTTTACCGCTCCGTTATTAACAATCTCGAAACCGGCGTAGACGCCGACCTGAAAAGCCGGGCCGAACAGGCCCAGGCTTTTTTAGTGCACAATGGCTTTAACCCCAAAGACCTCGACCAGTTCGCCAAAACTTACGGCGGGACCAGCGGTCAGTTGGCCAAAGGTTCCTACGGCGTTACCCCCGGAACCACGCCGATGCCGGACAACCCGGCCCTTAATATGAATGACCCGAATAACCTGGCCTCTGCCCTGACTTATTTGCAACTGGTGGATAACCAGGGAACCGTTTTGAGCCGCATCCCGGAATTAAAGGTGATGACCAAGCCCGGCACCCAGGCCGCCCTCGCCCAGATACTTAAAAACGGCACCGGCTTTAGCTATATTCAGCTTACCACCGGTGAGCGGGCGCGGGTCTACACCCTGCAACTCGACCGGGTGAATAACCGGGGCTATGTCCAGGTAGTGCGCAGCCTTCAGGAAGCTGACGCAATTGTGAGCGGGCTGGTCTGGCCCTTTATCATTCTGGCAATAGTGGCGTTTTGCCTGCTGGCGGTTTTCGGCTGGTGGTTCACTCGCCGGACCTTCGCGCCTATCGAAGATATTACCGAGACAGCTTACCGCATCGGCGTGAACGGCGACCTCAACGAGCGCATCAAGACTGACCCGCACTCTAACGACGAAATCAGCCGCCTGGGCCGGGCTTTTAACGCCATGCTCGAACGGCTCGACAAAAACTTTAAGGCCCAAAAACAGTTTATTGCCGACTCCTCACACGAACTCCGCACGCCTCTGACAGTTATACGGGGCAACGTGGACCTGCTTAAACGCAACCCCGACCCCGAAAACCAGATTGAATCTTTGCAGGCCATCGAGCGTGAAAGCGCTCGGATGCAGCGGCTCGTCCAGGACTTGCTGTTACTGGCGCAAGCCGACGCCCGCCAGGCGGTTGAAATGGCCCCGCTGCCGCTTGACGATATTGTGCTGGAAGTCTTTAAGGAAACGCGAGTGCTGGCTGACCAGCGCCACCAGCAGTTAAAACTCGGCCACTTCGACCCGGTGGTAATCGAAGGCGACCGAGACCGGCTTAAACGGGCTATTTTGAATCTGGTGGACAACGCCATCAAATACACCCCGGAAGAAGGCCAGATTACCCTGTCGCTGGTGCGCGGCAAGCAGTGGGTGAGAGTAACGGTGTCGGATAACGGGCCGGGCATCGCCGAAAAGGACCAGGCGCTGATCTTCGACCGTTTCTACCGGGTGGATAAGGCCCGCAGCCGGCAGAGCACCGCCGGAATGGGCGGCGGGAGCGGCCTCGGCCTGGCTATCGTCAAGCATATAGTGGAAGCGCATGGGGGCCGCATTAGCCTGGAAAGCGCGCCCGGGGAAGGCTCAACCTTTACTATCTGGCTCAAAACCCCGGCCTCGGAAGACTTGCCGCCCGACGAGGACGAGGAGAGCGCCCAGGAAACAACCGTGGATGAACTCCAACCCGGCCCTTCAGGCGAAAAAACCCTGGCCGGGTAACGCCTCTTTTAAAACTCATCTCTCCAATCCGCCGTAACTCTATAAATTGTGGCACGGGCTATGCTTTAGTAATAAGCAGAAGCGGCACGGCGAATAACCAGAAAGCAGCCGCGAAGTTAGTTAAGATGAACCGTTACTGTAATTCACAAGTTTAAGGGTTGACCTAACAGACTTGGTGAAAGGAGAAATGAGATGAGTATAATTTCGTGGATTCTGGTTGGTCTGGTGGCCGGCTGGATTGCGAACATGATTATGAGCAGCGGCGCAGGTGGATTACTTGCCGATCTTATTATCGGTATTGTCGGCGCTCTGGTCGGTGGTTTCCTGGCTGGTATTCTGTTGGGCGGCGATTACATCAGCGGCTTCAACTTTACCACCTTGATTGTGGCAATTATCGGCGCTATCGTGGTAATTGCGCTTTACCGCCTGATCACCGGTCAGCGGGTACGCACCTAATCAGGTAGTATCACGAATTTACCGGTAGAGTAATTCTACCGGCCAGAACGAAAGGGGAGAAGCCAGGCTTCTCCTTTTTTGTTGCCTTTTTTCTTCAGGGCTTTCTACGGCTTCCGTTCTTTTCGGTTCAACGCCCTTTAAACGGCCTTACCTTTGGCGGTAACTTTTATCTCACCGCTAAGAGGCGCGCCACCAGCCAGCTTGATATAGCGGTCTACGCTCATCCGGTTGCGTGGGTCGGGAGCCAGCCCCAGGATTTTCAATAGCTCGGAAGAATTGGAGCCGTTACGGGCGCTTTCGACGGCGTAAGTGTCGCGCAGCGATTGGGGCGTGACCTTTTTATTTATCTCGGCGTCCCGGGCCACCCGCTCGACCAGTTTATTGACCGATTGAGGCAGCATTTCGAAAAGCTTGCGGCCCGGCTGGAATTCTTCGATATAGCTTTTGAAGGCCGGGGTAAACTCGGCGGTCGCGGAAACTTTGCGCTCTTTTTTAGCCCAGCGTTTGTCGTCGTAAGCAACGTAGACCTGGGGATGCTCAGGATCGGTGGTATCCACGTGTTCGGGTTGGATAGCCAGCAGTTCGGTCCGGGTAAAACCAAGTTGCAGCAGGAAATATATCATGAGGAAAGTACGGGTGTTTTCCTGGCGGGCCGCGTCCATCATGGCTTCCCGTTCGACCGGGTCGAGTACGACCGGCGTCTTGAGCGGGATAAAATCAGCATAAAAATTGTCGGTCGGGTCTTTATCCAGCACTTTTTCGGTCTGAATCAAATATTTGAAAAAGGCTCCCAGCGAGGTCAGGCGGCGCTTGCGGGTGGATTTCTTGTGCGATTGGGCGAGAAAATTCGCCACATCGGACGACACCACTTTATCGAGGGTCTTCTGACCGACAAATTCTTCGAACCCGGCCAGGTCATACATATACGAGGCGATGGTGTTCTTGGGCCGGTTGAGTTGTTCAAGATGGTTGCGGAACCACCAGAAAGCGGCCTCCAGGGTACTTTGCGAGTTCAGGACCGGGATTTCCACAGCTGGTTGCTGGACAATGTCGCCTTTACTGTTAATATTAAAAAGTTGAGGCTGGATGGCGCGATTAGAGGCCGCCCGGCGTGGCGCGGCGGTATCGTGGGCGGGCGGCGCAGTCGGCTCGGCTTCAAAGAGGCTCGGCTGTTCGGGCTGGGCAGGAGGAGGCGGAGCGGCAGGCGTTTCCACGGCATTCGCGTTGACCGGGGCGGTCTCGGTCGGTTTCGGCGCGGGCGCAGTCGGGCGATTGGGGGAATTACGTAACGAAGCAGGTGGACGAGGCATAAACTCGACTTCCTCTGAATAAATATTTGAGAAAAAGCAAAATATTGACCCGCTGGGATATATCTTTCTCATTGGGATATATCAACTCTATATCAAAAGAATAACACACCAAAAAGATTCATGCAAGGGGAATTAAAATCGAAATTAAGAAAATTTGTCTTAATTTTTTAAGGTGCGGGTACAGGTACTAAAAGGTTGTTGCGAGGATAAATAAAGTTATATTACAATATACTGGAGTAAGAAAAAAATTTTGATCGGTAAACATATTCGCACCCAAGAAGTCAGATAATTGAAGAAAATAATTGCAAGTTTATACGATGCCGAAGAATTTCCGGGTATCGAAGATATGCCAACCACTGGGAGAGACCTTAACCGGATAGCCAGCGCGCTTGAACGAATCGCGACTGCCCTCGAAAAGTTGAGCGGTGATACTTCAAATTTGTCAGAACCTACCAACCAGGGGAGAGAAAGCAAGGTAAGCCAACTTGAAAATAAGACGACTTCAGTTTTACAACCTGCTAAACAGGTAATCTCTACTCAACCTAAAAAGACTAACCCAGTTATTGCAACAGAAGCAAAACCGGGAATTTTCTCCCCGCAAACAAGTGTTATTGAAGAATTTTTAAAGAAGGGTGAGGTAACAGTTTTGTTACCAAAAAAGCAGGCATTTACACCTGAAAGAGATGAAATTCTGGACAAATTAGCTCAACACCTGGGAAAATACTTCATAGAATGTAAGGAGCTATATCTAGCTTTAAAAGCTAATAGAACGGACGAACGGATTACCTACAGTCTTTATGGAGCTACTGCACAAAAGAATACAAGGGTCCAAAAATTTTGCAAATTACTTAAAGAAGCTAACCTTCTGGAAAATTTTGAGTATCTCGGCGCACCTGTTTATTGGGTACAATTTAACCCAATCAATATAACAAGCCATAACAAGAATTTTGTAGACGGTAAATGGTTTGAAAGATACCTGAAACACGAGGTAAAAGGTATCTTACAGGAGTGCTATCCTGACATCGGCTACGAAGCGCGGCCAAACCTCAACCTTCAATTTAAGAAAATGGCAGATAAGCAAGCTTTAAATTCTGGAGTCGAACTGGACCTTCTTTTCTCGCTAGGAGACCATATATTTTGTATCGAGGCGAAAACAAATGCCAAAATTGGAGATTTGGCAAAACATCTGATTAAGATAGAACCGCTTGGATTGGCTAAGGAAAATATTATGATAGTCGTGGCAGAAAATAACGCTGAAGAACGGCAGGAATTATCCCAGGCGTTAAATGGAACAAAAGTCGTTGGGTTGGATAATCTTGAAGAAGCCCTGGTCGCGATGATTAAAGCTGCCTGCGAACCGCCACAGGTTAAAATTGCGCTCGGTTAATTTCCCCTGTTGAAAATTTTTTATGACAAGCTGAAACGAAAACCGAAGATTACATTGAACTTTTGCAACTATTCACCTGTGGGAGGGAATTGCATTCCCGATTAAGGCAGAACCAGTCGGGAATATAATTCCCTCCCACAAATTAAAGCGGGCGGCTGAATAGGTACAAACATTTAAAATCCTACGTTCAAGGTTTCACGAATCATGGGCCATCTCGCGGTAAAGGGCCAGGGCTTTGCGGGCGGCGTGTTCCCAGGTAAAGGCGCTGACCCGCTTTAGCCCCTCCGCCTGCAACCCGGCCAGGAGTTGGCCGTTACTATCAAGGCTTTCGAGACCCTGCCGGATGGCTGCCACTATAGAGGCGGTATCGGTAGCTTCGCACATCAACGCCGCCCCGGTAAAGATTTCCGCCAGGGACGAGTTATTGGCCGTGACGACCGGGGTGCCGCAGGCCAGGGCTTCCAGGGGCGGAATGCCAAAACCTTCATAGAGGCTCGGAAAACAAAATAAATCGGCCAGGTTGTAGACCGCCGCCAGGTCGCCTTCGGGAACGAAATCAAGCCAGACGATTTCGTCTCGCAAGCCAAGCTCATCAATACGCTGCAGAATTGGCTCGTACAACCAGCCTTTGCGCCCGCCCAGCACCAACCGTCGCCCGCGCCCGACTTCCGTATCCTTCAACCCGGCCCAGGCTTCGGCTAACCGGGCCAGATTCTTGCGCGGCTCAATCGTCCCCAGGAACAGCAAGAACTTTTCGGGCAGCTTCAGGCGAGCGCGCACTTCCTCTAAATAGGTTTTATCCGCAATCGGGTTAAATTCCGGCCCGACCCCGCCATAGATAACGGTCATTTTCGCGGGCGGCACATCTAACCGCTCGTGCAGGTCGTTCTTGATGGCAGCAGCGTCAACGCTGATCCGGTCGGCCTTACGCACGCTGCGCGGCACCGCGGCAGTCAGGTACTTGCGCAAATTTTCCTCGGCGCAATCGGGCGTTATCATAAAACTGAGGTCGTGGACGGTAACGAGCGAACGACCGTGCAAGTGCGGCGGCACCACGAAGTCGGGAAAATGCAGCACGTCCTGCTTGCCAAGCGGGTTACTTGTGAAAGGCGCTCTGCCCAGGCGGGCGATTAGTTCCAGGGGGACGGGCAGCCTTAATCTTTGCCAGAGCCTGGTCAGGGCTGGTTCAGAGAAAGGCAGCCGCACAAATTGTACCCGGGGCGCACCCGGCACGGCATATTTAAGTTGCTCGTCCCGGACGAATTTTTCTTGCTTTTCACTCAGGCCGCCCCCGGCGTAAAAGAGGGTGAACTGAACTTCACGGGCCTCGTCAAGGGCCAGCAGGGCTTCCACCAGGCTGCGGGTCCAGCGCCCGATGCCGCCGCCCTGCCGGACCGCCGGGGTATAATCTATCCCAACCTTCATCCCTGCTCCACCGGCAAGGCAAGCTCGTTCCCCCATTCTTCCCAGGAGCCGTCATACACGGTAACATCGGGATAACCCAACATTTTGAGGACAAGAGCAGTGTGGCAGGCTCGGACCCCGCCATGGCAATACGTAATTACATGCTTTTCAGGCGTGACCCCGGCCTTTTCAAAGCGTTCGCGGAGGGTACCGCCATCTTTGAAGGTCCATTTACCCGGTTCGAGGTTTTCCAGCCAGAGCAAGTTGGTCGCTCCTGGAATATGGCCGCCCCGGGCCGCCCGCACTTCTTCGCCGGTGTACTCGGTCGACCGCCGCACATCTAAAAGGACCGTTTTAGAGTCGGCCAGGTGATCCAGCACGTCGCTGGCGGTAGCCCGCCATTCCGGGTGGATTTCGCCTACCACAAAAGTTTTAGGGTCGGTCTGCGGCACCTCGGCCACGATAGGACGGCCTTCGGTTTGCCACTTTTGCCAGCCGCCGTGCAAAATCCGCACTTTGTCGAAGCCGTAATAAAGAAGGGTCCAGAGCAGGCGGGAAGAATAATGGCCGCCTTCGTCGTCGTAAGCCACGACGGTCATCGAGTTATCCACGCCCAGGCGGCTCATCAGGTGAGCCAGTTTTTCAGGCGGCAGCACCATAAATTTGACCGGAGAATTCGGGTCACTCAGTTCCAGGTCCCACTGGATATAATGCGCCCCAGGGATATGCCCGGCGGTATAATCTTCCAGGCCAGGATGGTTCCAGTAATAGCGCATATCAACGATACGCACCTGGGGGTCGCCCAGGTGCTGGGCCAGCCAATCGGTTTCCACGAAATAAGGGGTCAGGTCGAAGCTTTTCGTTTCCAAGATTTTCGCTTTCTGATTTTTACTTTTATAAAAATTTGCCGCTCATTCGGAAATGATTATAGAGGAGAATTCGCCGGAAAAGCAACCTGGCTAAAGCTGGACGCAGGAGAATAAAAAGTCACAGCAAACTTAATGAGCGACGGCTTCCCGGCTAACGAGGTTTAAATTTTGGAGATATTCCAGCCGCAAATAGCCGTCCTCGGTGTAGCCGCGCAGGGTGTAATACTCCTGCAGCATCCGGCCAAGCTCGATAGTCTGGCCCTGGGCTTTGCCCTCGGTGAGGCGTTCGTTCAAAAGGCGTTTGGGCAGAGTGTCGTCGGTGGTAGGGTTCATGCCGAAGCGTAAATTAAACATGCGCTCGACCGTACTGACCCGTTCGCCCAGCATCATCACATCCATTTCGCGGTAAGTTGTGCCGGTAGCATAGGTTAAAAATTCGGCAATATCGCGCGGTTTGAGGGCGTAGGCCGAGAAAGCGTAGTGCTTGCAAATCCCCGCCGAGTCGAGCAGGGCCGCGAAATACTCGTGCCAGATAACCATGCTGGCCTTGCCGTTCCAGTCCTGCGGGTCAGCGGCGCTACCGTAGACAAAAAGGTCTTCGGCTTCCTGCTCGCTCTTTTCCAGTATTTCGAACTGAGGCCAGTGTAAGCCCGTGTCGCCGCCCCGGTTGCCGACGGCCATCGCCAGGGCGTGGGCTTTGGCGGCCCGGCCTTCCAATCCCGGCAGTTCAAGCCCCTTGACTTCCATTGCAAATTCGCGGCTGCCTGGGAAGAAAAGGCTCATCCGGCGCACGCCCTGCGAGAGCAGTTCCCCGGAACCCTGCTTGAAAGCGGTCTCGCGAATGAGGTCGAGTAACTGGCTGTCGCTGCCCCATTCGAGGACATCCTGGTCGTACTTGTGGCGCTGGTAACACTCCATCAGGAAGGCCAGCGAACCGCCGAACGAAACCGGGTCAAGGCCCATATCCTCGCACAGGTGGTTAGCCTCGATAATAGTCTGGGCGCTGGAAATACCCAGGCGCGGCCCCAGGCTGGCAATGGTCTGGTAGTTGGGACGGTTGCGCAGGACCGGCTCACCGTTCTTTTTAATCTCAATATAAGCTTTGCAGGGCATTATGCAAAAGCTGCACGGTCGCTCGACCAACCGGCGGTCCGGTCCCCGCGAAAGGTTATCAATGGTGTTGCGGCTGACCCCGATAATCCGGTTAAAGAGGCCTTCCTGGTTGTTGCGGATAGCCAGCGCGCCCGCCGAGTGCGCTTCCTCGAAAAGTTCGGTCGTGCCGTAGCGGCTGAGAGGGATATACATCGGGTCGTTTTTGACCGCGTTGTGGCTCTCCTTCATTTTGTTAAGGAAGCGGTCGGTATTGGCAAGGTTAATATCCCGGGTGCCGTGGACCGCGATTGCTTTGAGATTCTTGGCGCCCATCACGGCTCCCAGGCCGGTCCGGCTAAGCTTATCCATATGGTCGCAGATGATGCTGGCGTAAAGCACCTGGTTTTCCCCGGCCGGGCCGATAGCGGCAACCTTGAAGTCGTCGCCAAGACGCTCTTGCAAAAGATTGGTGGTGTCGTGGACGCCGTGCCGCCGCAACCAGTCCGCCGGTTTGATAGCCACGTGGTCGTCGTCAATTTCGAGGTAGACCAGTTCGTCGGCCTGCCCCTGGATGATAATCATGTCGTACCCGGCGAATTTAAGCTCGGCGCCCCAGAAGCCGGAGGTTGTATCCACCCCTAAAAGGCCGGTCAGGGGGGAACGGGTGGCAGCAGTCAGGCTGGCCCCGGCGGGCGCGACCGTACCGTTAAGCGGGCCGGTGGCAAAGATAAGCAGATTTTCAGGCGCGAACGGGTCAGTATCTCTGGGCAGGAGTTCGTAGAGCATTTTGACCGCAAAACCGCGTCCGCCCAGATAGTCCTGCTTTAATTGTTCAGGTAGAGGCAGGGAAACTACTTTACGGGTGGTAAGATTTACTCGCAAGACACGGTTGGTGTAAGACATTATACTCTCTTTATGCTCGGGTTCCGGTAGTCAGTGAAAGATGCCGGAAGCCCGGCCAGAAGAAACCCCAGGAGTTTTCTACTCAAATTTTACAATAGGGCTTATTAAAAGGCAATTGCACCAAAAGTACCGTAACGAGCCTCATTTTGACCTTGACAAGCCTTAATTGCTAACCTAATATAAGTGTAAATGGTTGAACGGTTACCGTTTAGCTTTTAGCGTTCCGCATTTCGAGATTAAGCAGGAAATTCAAAGTCACCTTTTCCGCTAATAAATCCGAATAACCAAAGAGGACCGGCCAGATACGATGCCCCAACCAACAACTAACTCATTCTCGATAATAGAGCTGGTTAAATATGTCCGCAACCACACGCAAACGGGGCGGTTGCTTTTCCTGGAAGAGGACCAGCCCGGCGCGGAAATTTTTTTCAAGAAAGGCCACTTCCGCCATGCTAAAAACAAAGGTGCCACCGGGAACGAGGTAATCTACCAACTGCTCGATAACCGCACAGCCCGGATTCGCTGGGAACGCAATATTGCCCCCGCCGAAGATTCGATAAACCCTGCCGAGGAAAGCGTACTCCTGGGCGCGCTCGGCCTCCTGCCCCAAGAAGGCACGGTAAGACCGCAAACCGGCAGCCTGATACCACGCCCGGTAGTGCAACCCGCCCTGGACGGACAAGTGGAAATCGCTGAGAGTGTACAATTACCCCTGACCGGCCTGCTTCCTACCCAGACCGCCGAAATGGCCCAAAATCTGACCGCAACCCCCCCTGCCTCAACGCCCGTCCCCCAAACGCTGGCTACTAATGGCGCGGCCGGCCACAATCCCTTAAGCGAAATCGCCGAAAGCAGCGAGATTGAGGCGGAACAGTTTCGCGAACAGCTTGGCGACGAAGTGCTGCGCCCGCCGCGTTTCCGGTTCTGGACCGGTCTGCCCTTGCCTTTTGTGAGCGCATTTGTCTTCGAGCCGGAAGACGGCATGGTTAAGACGGCTTATGATAGCCTCTGGAAAGCTAATTTTTCCGGCTTTATCACTTACGTATTGCCCCGGAGCGAAGGCTTTTCGCTGCTTTACCAGGGCCGGATTATCCATAGTCGCTTTGCCGACGACACCGGGCACGGCTATTTCAAGGAAGAGGAGGCTTTGCGCCGGATAACAGGCCAGCAAATCCCGCCCAACGAAACAAGCTGCCTGCTGGTCTACCCGCTCGAACCGGAATTTGTCCACAGCTTTTCGGCCCTGATTATTGGAGAGCCGGAGCTAAACGGAATGAGCAGTCAAAGCGTTAAATTAAATAAGTTACTAAATACTCTGGAACAGGCCAACCGGACCGGGGTCGTCCATGTCAACAGCGCGGCAGAAAATGGCTATATCTTCCTCAGCGCCGGGCGCAAGCTCGCCAGCTATTACGAAGTGGAAGAAGTGCTGGAAGAAAGTATTTTGCGGGTCTACCAGGTGGTGGCCCGCGCCGACAGCACTATCGAAGTATTAACCTCGCCTTCGCAGGACCGCCTTTTTGATTACGCCAGCCGCCCGCGCTCGGTCCGCGAGATAAAACTGGAACTGATCGAACTGGCCGAAGAAATCTTTGGCAACCGCTCTACCCGGGTAGTCCAGTTATTAATTCAAGCCGGGGAGAATTTACCGGCCCTGATGAACTGCTGCGACCAGGCCCGGCGGGTAGCCCAGTTATTTATTGAAAAGAACCTGGCTGATACTTTTTACGAACGCGCCATGCTGCTTTTGCAGGAACCGGGTAATTAACAAGCTTTTCAAATTCTTTTCAGTCCCACAAAATAGAAAGAACTATTGTCATGGAAAGCCTGGCCGATACTTTAAGACGAGTGCCGATTCTTGCCGCCCTGAAAGAGGAACATCTTGAAATGTTGAGCAAGTTGGCGAACATACGGACCTTCAGCCAGGACGAAGTTATCATCCGGCAGGGCGACCCGGGAGCCGGCCTTTTTGTCATTATTGCTGGTTCGGTCAATGTAACCTTTCGCGAAAAACCCGGCAAACCGGAAATTAAACTTAATACTCTTTCCAAAGGCGAGTTCTTCGGCGAGATGTCCCTGATAGACGGCTACCCGCGCAGCGCGACCGTGACCGCCCGGGACGAGACCCAGGTGGTCGAGCTTGACCGCTGGGTCTTTCTCGATGCCTTGCGCCGCGAGCCGAATATCGCCGTAGCGATGCTGCCTATCCTGACCCGGCGGATTCGTTCGCTGCAAGAACACACCGCCAGCTTTTAACCGCATATGGAACCACATCCGCCGCCAGCCTTAATTTATTCAGCCGAATTCGCCCGCCCCTATACCGGCGAAATTTCTTTTGATGGCGACGACCTGGTCCACCACGTAGCCGGGCTGTCGCTAATTGACCCTCTTTTTACCGTTAGCAAACTGCAGTATCCCTACCCGCTGCCGGCCTGCGTGCCGTACCCCGAACAACCTTTACGCGTGACGACCTGCTACGAGGCTTTGCTGGGGTTCGGCCTGGTCGGGCCGGAGGAGACCGGGCAGTTCAAGCTGCACGCACCGCGTCCCGCCTCCTTTGCCGAACTTGCCGGGGTCCATTCCACCGGGTATATTAAAAAAGTCGAGGAGTTAAGCCAGACCGGCGGCGAGTTAGCCGGGGCGACCTATATCAGCAAGGGCGCATTTGAAGCAGCCCAATTAGCGGCCGGGGCGGCCATCCACGCCGTCGAACTGCTGGGAAGTAAGGAGAGGAACAGCGCCCTGGTCCTGGCCCGGCCCCCCGGCCATCACGCCGGAAGGGAAAGCGGCGGCGGATTTTGCATTTTTAATAACGCAGCCCTGGCAGCCGTAACCGCGCGCCGCTTTGGGTGGCAAAAAACCCTGATTATTGACTGGGACTTGCATCACGGGGACGGCACCCAGGCGATATTTGAGGAAGACGCCGGGGTACTTTATCTCTCGCTGCACCAGTTTGGCCCGGAGCTTTACCCAGAAAAAGGGGATTTTCACGAAACTGGCCGCGTCGCCGGAGAGGGTTTTTCGGTCAATTTGCCGCTACCGGCCAGGACCGGCGATTCTTCTTACCTGGCCCTTTTTGAACTTGTCGTGCCAGAACTGGCCGAGCAGTTCAGGCCGGACCTGATAATTGTTTCG
>CADDZM010000131.1 GCA_902812345.1 Chloroflexota bacterium
TATATGGAGCGTGGATGAATTGTTAAAGTACAAGGTGGCGCCGCCGCCTTTTGTGCCACCGAAGCGCCGAGGGCGACCGCCCAAAAACGCAGTTAAAAACTTCACCGTTTAATGGGGTGCTACCATTTATCTTATTTATCTTATTTATCATAATTTTTACTATTTTTCTGTTATTTGTTTTAAGGCTAATCCTTACAAGTTACTTCCAAATGCGATTACAAACCTATATTGTTTATAAATTCAAAACCGGGATATATTATCACTTTGCGCAGAAAACAAAAAGGATTGAGAAAGGTTTTTGTCTCTCTCAATCCTATTTTTACGAACTTATTTTAGATAATCTCGGCAATCTGGGCCGGGCTTTCCCCGACTTTGATGCCGTTATCCCGGAAGGCTTTGATTTTCTCGGCGGCCGTACCCTCGCCGCCGCTGATAATCGCGCCCGCGTGGCCCATGCGCTTGCCGGGCGGGGCGGTCTGCCCGGCGATAAATCCATAGACCGGCTTGGTGACATGCTCCTTGACGTACTCGGCGGCCAGAACTTCAGCATTGCCGCCGATTTCACCCAGCATCACGATTTTCTCGGTCTTGGGGTCGTTCTGGAACAGTTCGAGGACATCAATAAAACTGGTGCCGATTATAGGGTCGCCCCCGATACCGACTGCCGTGGACTGGCCCATGCCTTTCATAGTCAGGGCATTGACCACTTCGTAAGTCAGGGTGCCGCTCTTGGAAACCACGCCGATGTTGCCGGGGGTCAGAATATAGCCGGGGATAATACCGACCTTCGACTCGCCGGGAGTTATCAGGCCGGGGCAGTTCGGGCCTATCAGCCGCGCCCCTTTCATCCTGACGTAGTGGTAGACCGGCACCATATCGCGAACCGGGATACCTTCCGTGATGCAGACCACCAGGGCGATGCCAGCGTCTACCGCCTCTATAATCGAATCGGGCGCAAACCGGGCCGGGACGTAAATCACCGAAGTGTTAGCCCTGGTCGCGGCTACCGCCTCTTTCGCCGTATTAAATACCGGCACCCCCTCGGCTTTTTCGCCGCCGCGTCCGGGAGTAACCCCGGCGACCACGTTCGTGCCGTATTCCAGCATTTGCCGGGTATGATATGCGCCCTCCCGGCCGGTGATGCCCTGGACCAGGAGGCGCGTATTCTTGTCAATCAGGATACTCATTAGCTGCGCTCCTTCGCCACATTAACGACTTTCTGGGCCGCTTCGGCCAGTGTCTCGGCTGACTTCAAGTTGGCTTCTTCCAGAATCTTCCGGCCCTCTTCGCTGTTAGTTCCGACCAACCGGATAACAATCGGCACATCAGTCTTAATCTGTTCCAGACCGGCGATAATGCCTTTCGCCACGTCATCACCGCGCGTGATGCCGCCAAAGATGTTAAAAAGAATGGCCTTAACGTTAGGCTCACTTAGAATGATGCGGATAGCGGCAGCCACTTTATCGGCTTTTGCGCCACCGCCAATATCAAGGAAGTTAGCCGGTTCGCCGCCGTAGAGCAAGAGGGTATCCATTGTCGCCATCGCCAGGCCCGCGCCGTTGACCACGCAACCGATATTGCCGTCCAGTTTCACGTAAGAAAGACCGGCCTTGCGGGCTTCGATTTCAGCCTGGTCTTCTTCACCCAGGTCGCGCATATCTTCGGCTTCCCGGTGGCGATAAAGGGCGTTATCGTCGTAAACCATTTTTGCGTCGAGCGCCTGCCAATCGCCTTTGTCGTTAAGGATGAGCGGGTTAATCTCTAAAATATCGGCGTCATTTTCCACAAAGGCCCGGTAAAGTTCTTTGGCAATGGTTACAAAGCCATTGATTTTATCTTTAGCAATGCCCATGCCGAAGGCCAGTTCGCGCGCCTGGAAATCGCCCAGGCCCAGGAAGGGGTCGGCGGTCACGCGGATAATCTTTTCAGGGTTGGTTTTGGCGACTTCTTCGATTTCGACGCCGCCCTCGCTGCTTCCCATCAGCGTTATACCTTTCGCGCCCCGGTCAATGATGACGCCCAGGTAAAATTCTTTGGCTATATCGGCGGCCTGAGTAACCAATACCCGGCGGACGGTGCTGCCTTTGATGTTCATTCCCAGAATAGCCTGGGCTTTCTCTTCGGCCTCGTCAGGGGTCTTGGCGAGTTTTACCCCGCCGGCTTTACCGCGTCCCCCGGCATGGACCTGGGCCTTGACGACTACCATTCCGCCAATATTTTTGGCAAGTTCACGGGCTTCTTCAGGGCTGCTGGCAACTTCGCCTTTCTGGACCGGGATGTTGTACCGGCTCAGAATTTGCTTGGCCTGATACTCGTGTATCTTCATGGCCTCTCCTTTTGCACTTTTATTTTCAAAAACAAACTAAAATTATTCTAGTTACTTAGCAGACGAGTGTCAAACTTGATGCTATAAATTTAGTGTTAATAGGATAGAACCTTACAATTGAACAAATAGGCTGTCATTATATATTAACCCTGAAACGGGCCTCCCATCCCGGTTTTTAAAATTGCTGCTGCAAAAATGGAACGTTTGGGCCTTTGCCCGCATATTATTGATGTAACACAAAGCAAACCAGGGTGCGATGCGTCAGGCAAGAATTATTAAAAACTGTTGCGGAACCAAATTTTGGAAGAAGATTTAATCAAACGCGCTATCAACGGAGATACGCTGGCTTTTCAGCAAATGGTCGATAGGTACGCTGAACTGACCGGGAGGCTGGCCGAAACATTCCTGCGGGACCGCCGCGCCGCCGAAGATGTTTTGCAGGAAGCCTGGCTGGATGCCTGGCGTTCCCTGGGACGCTTTCAACCGGACAAACCCTTCCGGCCCTGGATTTGTAAACTGGTCGCCAACCGCTGCCGGATGGCCTTGCGTCGGGGCCGGTTTAAAACGGTGTCACTGGATAGCCTGGATTTGCATGCGCTCCCGGCAGTTGAGGACGCCGCCGGGCCGGTGCTGCGGGCTGAGGCCAGGGCCGAAATACGGGATGCCCTGGCCGAGCTATCCCCGGAGAACCGGCAAATCCTGGAACTCCGCTATTTTGTGGGCCTGGAAGTGCCTGAAATCGCCACCCTGCTTGGGCTGCCAACCGGGACAGTTAAATCCAGGCAGCACCGCATCCTTGAAAAATTACGAAAAGCCCTCTCCCCAAAAAAGCAGGGTGAAAATCAAATGGCAAGAGAATAATTATGCCGCAAGATTTTGAAAAAAACTCCAGCCAGCCGGATTTCAGCCAGAGTGAAATCGAATCGCTTTTAACCGCCTTTTACAGCGAACAACCGCTTGATTCAAACAGGGCCGAACATTTGTGGCAAAGGCTGGGGCCGCAACTAAAGTCAATCCCGCCCAGGCCGCGCCGCTTTGGGCGCTGGTTCAATTATCTACAAATTAAAAGAAACAAGGAAGCGGAATACCGGATGAAAAATGAAATACCTTTATTAGAACATGACGAAACCGATTTTCTGAGGGAGAAAGCGCCCACCCGCAACAGGGTCGGGTCGTTGGTGGGTGGATTGGCCGCCCTGGCGCTGGTGCTTGGCCTGGTGGCAGTTTTGGCCCTGACAAGCGGTAAAGGTCCGTCCGGCAATCCTAAAGTAGCCGGGCAACCGGTTGCTACCAACACCATAAAACCGGAATCGGCACCGACACCGCCGCCCACCTATAGCCTGTCACCTTTGCCGGTCACGGTGGACCCTAAGGCCAGCCCAACCCCGGTGCCTTTTGACGGCAAAACGACTGTTCAGCCTTCAAACAACCCGGCGGCCACCCCGACCCCACTCCCGGCTACTGTTACGGCCCCAAACGGTACTGATACGGCGCCTTTAAACCTTTTGGGGGTTGAAAATGTTACGGTAAACGGCCTGGCAAATGTCCCGGTGGCGTTTGATTACAAAACATTGCCGGGTCATATGCTGGCGACTAACCCGCAAGTCCATTTTTACGCTTCTAAAAACGACCCGGCTATTATCCTTAACAACCTTCCCGTTGCCCTGAAGGGGGCAGGTTACGAGGTAACGCCACCGCTTAAACCTTCCAGCTTTCCTGCTAAATTACCGGTTGGTGGAATTTATATAATGGCCAAAAAAGCAGGCCAGCCTGATTTGTATCTAAACCTGGTGAGCATTGCAAGCGCGGACGAGGTGAGCCGTTTGAGCAAGACGGCTTATTATAGCGGCGGCATTGACTTTGAAAACGGCGTGAACAGTATCCGCGTCAAAGGCTATAACAATCTTCTGCTGGTCATAAGCGGGAACAATCTTTTGCAGGCTATTACAGGCGGCAGCGACCCCGGCGCGGGCAGCCCAACCGGAACTCCTACCGCGGCAAAATAACCATAACAACAACTTTGTTGAAAAAACCACCCTGACGATTTTCGCAAGGGTGGTTTTGTGTTTGAAATTATCAGGTCTAATACCAAATCCGGCAGAATACTTGTCATTCCGAGCGAAGTCTAGAAATCTTTTCCACCACGAGGGGGTCGCATTGGCGAAGGCCTCGAATATTGTCCAACAGACCGGAGGTTCTTCGCTTTGCTCAGGATGATGTTTGCCTTTATTCGTTTAAAAGAGCCTGGACCGCCGGGTCGCTGATATTTATAACCTTGCCCGCGAACTCTTGCCCGGCTTCGCCCGAAAGAGCCGCGATAATCCTGGCGACCGGTTCGGCGGTGGATAGGCTCCCACTGGAATGATAGCCTTTGAAGCGTTCGGACATTTCGCTGCCGATTTTCTCGACGGGCTGAGTGCGTATCTCAGTCTGCATAGCGGTATCCACGATGCCGGGGTAAAGGCTGATAACCGAAATACCCGTGCCTTCCAGTTCGACCCCAAACTGGCGGCTTATCATATCGAGGGCTGCTTTCGTGGTTGAATAAGCCCCGGCCCGCGCCATGGGAAAAGTTGCCGCCCCGGAAGAAATGTTGATTACCCGGCCCCAGTTGTTTTCTCGCATGGGCGGCAGCACTGCCCTGGTGAGCCGGAAAGGGGCAACCAGGTTTACCTCGATGGCCCGGGTCCACTCCTCCGGGTCAACTTCCCAACCTGCCCCGAATGGACCCGCGATGGCGGCGTTATTTATCAAAACGTCCACTGGCCCTAATTCTTTCTCGACGCGCCCTACCAACTCATCGATAGCCTCAACTTCGGCCAGATTAAACGGCAGGCTCATGCTCGTTCCGCCGGTTTCTCGAATCTGGGCGGCTACCCGGTCCAGTTCGGACTGGCTGCGCGCTACCAGGGCCACTTTAAGTCCCCGGCGGGCCAATTCAAGGGCGACCGCCTCCCCGATACCGCGCCCGGTCCCCGTAACGAGGGCTACTTTTGGGCTGTACTGTGTCATTGCTTTCTCCTGATAGATATTGAGTCAGGTTTATTAAAACCCCCTCCTGTTGAGCAGATTTCCAACGAAATTTTTCATAAGGTATTATTTCACGCCCAATCTGTCAATCTTTCCCGGCTACCAGGCGGAAAGTTTCGTCCCAATCACGGGCGAACCGCTCGATGTTAAACCTTTCTTTAGCGGTCTTTCGCGCCCCTTCTCCCAGGCGGCGGGCTAAGCACGGGTCAGCCAGCAGTGCGCGCATCTTTTCCACCAGACAGACCGGGTTGGTATCAATAAACCCATTTACGCCGTCCTCAATAACTGTGACCATTTCGGTTGTCGCCAGTCCCACGATTGGCAGCCCGACCATCATCGCCTCCAGGACGGCCAGGCCCAGGCTGGTATAGCGTATCGGGTTGAAGAAGAAGCGGTAGCGGGCTTCAAAAGCGGGCAAATCAGGCAAACGTACTTCGCCCAGACCCTGGCTTTCCTCGTAGTGAATACCTACCAGGTCAAGCGGAATTTCCTTGCGGGTTTGCTCGAAAATATCCGAACCTAACCGCCTGCCGCGCCTTTTGAGGTCATTGATAACCACGATGCCTTTCGCCAGTTCGCCGGTGTAGCGCACGTTCTCAGGTACTACCACGCCGTGGTCGATTACCCGGCTGGGCGTGCGATTGTTGTCCCACATCAGGTTATTAAAATGAGTACAATGCACCAGCAACATGCTCGGGTCATCCACCCAGTGCTTGGTATCGGTCGGGGTCTGGCGGGGCGGGTCGTGTTCAAGGTAGATGCGGGGCAGGCGGCGCTGGCGTTCAGTAAAGATTTCATACTGGTCCTTCTCGTAATTCTGGCGGGTCTGGAATAATATCAGGTCAAAGTCCAGGTCCTTGACCTGTTCTTCCGGCACGTCGTGGACGTTGGAGGGCCAGTGGGTGTTATTGCCTATGCTGCCCGCGCCGTCCTTTTTTACAACCAGGTAAAATTCGTGGGGGGCATGGAGCAGGTAATACATATAACTGCCGTGTATATGCCAGGTTAAAATCTTCAATTTTTCACACTCTTTTCTATGGTGGCAAGCCATTTTTATAAAATCCAAATTTCAACTTTTATCCCGAGTGAAGTTGTAGACAGCAAGAGTTATTCCCGCCCCGAAGAAATAAGCACCGGGCCAGCCGTTGGCAAAGCAATTTTTTAGAAAGACTGGCCACATACAATGCCCTTTTATGTCCCGAATCGTGGTGATGTAGTAATAAAAGAAGGACAAGAAGCCAAGAAATAACCTGATAAAATTTGATACAATGCCGGCTTTTTGATTTAATTAAAATAATCAAAAGCTGGCAATGTTTTTTTGGGGATATAAAAGGTCTGATAAAAATGATAGTGGTTGAAATAGTTGTCTTATCTCCCGACCAGGTACGCCGCTTTTTCAAGGCACGAACTTGCCGTGACAGTGCTGGAAGTGCGGGCCGGGTCGCCGCCTTCGGCGGTCGAAATGCTCGTGCTTTATCACACTCTGCGCCGCCTGGAACTTTTAACCAGGTCTGGGTCGACTGGGAAGTCTGGTTCGCCGAGTTGGCCGAAAGTTAAACCACTTTCGGGGCGCTCTCTTTCTTTCGTTCCGCTGAGCCGGACCATTCCTGGATAACCTCCGCCGGGGCGAGTTCGATGACGCCGTGGCCCGGCTGGCCGAACATGGTGTCCCTTTGAAAGCCGACCAAATCATAAATTCTTAATAAAAAAGAAACTACAAAACCTTTGTTTAAATTCTGCCTTGCGGAAGGTAGGCCGCTTGCCCCTGGCCGCGTGTGACGTTCATTACATGAAGAATGTGCTAAATTCCACTACCTGGCATATTGTTTTTAACATACTCAATGGTTATAATTCTCTTAATGGCACGACAATTCGATTAGTGTAGAACAAAAAAGGAAGTAATTATGCAAAACTCACAAGATTTTAACAAAGAGGTTAATACCCGGGAACTGAATGTCTCCAGCCCTGACGAGGATAATCTTAGCGATTCAGATCTCGATGGGGTAAGCGGTGGTCACAATAACGGCCATGGTCATGGTAATTCCGGCAAGGGAAATAATAAAAATACCGGGGACGGCAGCGTACGGTTCATTGGTGGGGATACAAACACCACCCCTACACCGGGTACTATTACCGACGGTACTTCGAACACCATAATTTTTGGCGAATAAAAACCGTCATTATTCACCAATAATGACGGAAATTGGCGGGACCGGGGTTTTTAAGCCCCGGTTTTTAGCTCGCGCTCGGCCAGCCACTCGCGGCCTTTTAATAGGCCGTTGAGCATTTCTTTGTCGGCGGCGTTGGGCAGATGCGCTTCCAGGTAGGCCGGGAATTGCTCGGCGGGCAGCAGGTGACCTTGCAGGTCGAAAGGTTGGTTAGCATAATCGCCGATGCTGCGGTTAAACTTCAGGTCGGGTAAGAACAGTTTCGGCCGGTCTTCCGGCACAAGTTTGTTAATCCGGTCGAGCAGACCCTGGCACTCCCTGATATAAAGGTTGCGGGCATACTCGTTCATAAAGTCGAGGTCGGCGGGCTGCTGGTTTTCGCTCTCGTCGTAGCGGCCTTTGAGTCCCCAGGTATAGGCCCAGTGGGCCGAGCCGGAATGGTCTGTGCCAAAGAGGTCGTAGGCGGTCGGCACCCACTTGTTAATATACTTCTGGACAATGGAGAGCGGAATAACCCCCGCCTTCACAATCCGCAGCATGCCGTTGTTGCCGGTCCCCAGGTGATAACTTTCCTCTTTGAGCATCGGACCCATCGAGCGGGCCAGGGGCGCGAACCCGCTGTGCCGGAGCATTCCAAGCTGAAATTTGCCGTCCCGGTCAATAAACTGGGTATAGGTGAAAAGGTCCAGCCAGTTTTCGGTATCGCCGTTAAAACTGCCCAGGAGGCGGTTCTTCTGGAAAGCCCGCCGCTCCAGAAGCTTCTGGGCTTCCAGTTTGCCGCTATCGCCAAAGTAAGTTACCAGCAAATGGCTCATCTGCCACCCGTGGCGCATTTCTTCGGTCATAATGCGGGCCAGGCTGGCGGCATCGTACTCGCTCGGCGCGGTGTTAAAGAGAAAACGCTGCTGCTCGACCGAGGCAAATTCGGTGTCGCCCTGGTAAACGATATAGTTCAGAAGAGCGTCGCGCATGCGCTGGTCAGGTATCTGGGCGACCCGCTCCCATTTCTTGCGCCCTTTGAAAGCGCCGAACTCTACCTCGTCGGTTTCCAGGTCGCCGTATTTAACTTCAAAATGGTAGTTTTTGATATAGGGATGGTCCACCCCCATTTCGGTGCGCCACATGTCGAACAGGCCTACCCAATCATCAAAAGTGCTTATACGGGCCATTTCTCACGCCTCCTTAAGGCCACTCCCGGCCTCTTTCTTATTTGCCGGTAAAGTTCGCCATGGTCTTGTTGGTGTAAGCCGCCAGGCCCAGTTTGGCGTCGTCACTCTGGAAAAGTTGTTGTTGCAGTTCGCGTTCAATCGCCAGGCCGCTGTTGAAATCAACTTCCGCGCCGCTCTGGACCGAGCGTTTAATCAGGCCGACTGCTTTGCTGGCTTTGTTGGGCGGGCAGAACTGGCGGGCGTAATCGCAGACCTCTTCCCAGTAATCCTGGGGGTTCCCTTCATAGATGTAGTTAATAATGCCCCATTCCAGGGCTTCCTCAAAGGAATAGACCCGGCCTTCCACCATCAGTTCGATAGCCTTATTCTTTGGCAAAATGCGGGTCAGGCGCTGGGTGCCGCCGGTGCCGGGCAATACGCCCAGGGCCACTTCCGGCAGGCCAATCCGCCCGGCGTCTTTGCGGGCAATCCGAATATCACAGGCCAGCGCGATTTCCAGGCCCCCGCCAACGGTATGACCGTTGAGAGCGGCAATTACCAGCTTGGGTGTTTGTTCGAGGCGGTTGAGGGTTTCGTTAGCGTGCAGGCAGAAGTAATATTTGAAGCGGGGAGTAACCCGCTGCAGCATCGCAATGTCAGCCCCGGCGGAGAAGAATTTGTCGCCCTTGCCGCGAATGACAATCACATAGGCTTCCTCGTCCATCCTGGCCCGGAGGATGGCTTCGTCCATGGCCCGGAACATTTCGTAGGAATAAGTATTGGCCGGGGCATTGTTAAGTTCGAGAATCGCCAGGCCGTCTTCAACCCGGTACTCCACCAGCGAACCGGGGCTCTTCGGGTCAGCCATTGTCTGGTTTAAGCCGTTGAAAGTTTCGGTAGCCATTGCTTCTTACCTCCCCGTGCCTCAATGCACGTATCCTGAATACATAAACACATTTCAAAATTTGAACGATTGGTAGAATTTTATCAAAAGAAAATAAGGCTGTCAATACAATATTTGAACAGGTGGTCAAATTAAATGAAGATAACTCCAGATAATCTATAATATGCTTCACTTTTGAGGCTTGCTTTTTGATTTGGCAAACCGCCGGATTCGGCTATACTGGTCAAAATTTATTTGAAGGCAGTCTGCTCACCAAAGGAGAGTACATGACCCAGGAAAAAACCCAGCTTGACCCAAAGGAAATTTACGACTATGTAAAGAAAAACGCCCGCCTGGTGGAGGACTATATAGAAACGCTGGGCGCTTCCGGCATGCAGCCGAGCGGCGGGATAATCCGCCCGGTCTTTTCCGCGGCCTGGTTAGAGGCGCACCGAAAACTGGCCGCCTGGATGCGGGAAGCCGGGTTGGAAGTGCGGGCCGACGGCATCGGCAACCTGTGGGGACTTTCCAAGGGAAAAGAGAGCGGCCCCGGTTACGCCAGCGGTTCGCACCTGGATACGGTCAAAGAGGGCGGGAAATTCGACGGCGCGTTGGGTATCCTGGCCGCTCTTAGCGCGGTCCGCTTCCTGAAAGAATTGTACGGGCCGCCCCGCTTGAACCTCGAAGTCGTGCAGCTTTGCGAGGAAGAAGGGAGCCGCTTTAGCAAGAGCTTTTTAGGGTCGCGGGCCATTACCGGGAATTTCCCGGCGGAAGAACTTGACCAGAGCCGCGACGCGGAGGGTATCTCGGTCCGGCAAGCTGCCCGGGCATGCGGTTTCGACCCGGGACAGCTTGCCGCCGCCCAAAGAAATGACCTGGCCGGGTGGCTTGAATTGCACATCGAGCAGGGCCGCCTGCTGGAAACAACCCATACCGATACCGGCATCGTCCAATCTATTACCGGCATCAAGCACCTGGGGGTGGTTTTTGAAGGGCAGGCCGACCACGCCGGGACCACTCCGATGGATTTGCGTTCGGACGCGCTGGTGGCCGCTGCCCAGGCTATAACGAACATCAACAGCCTGGCCCGTGACCTGGGCCGCCCGGCAGTGGGAACGGTTGGCAAGCTATCAGTCCAACCGGGCGCGACCAATATCGTCCCGGCCCGGGTCGAACTCACGGTAGATATTCGCCATCCCGACCCGGCGACGCTGGCCGAACTAAACCGGCGCGCCCACGAAATTTGCCAGAATGCCGCCGCTTCTCAGAGCTGCGGGGTGCAGGTCGAACTCTTAATGGAAAAGCAGGCCGCCCCTATGACTCCCGCTATAGTAAAAGCGCTGGAAGATTGTGCCGCCGAGCTTGGCATTTCAAGCATGCCGATGGTCAGTGGGGCGGGGCATGATTCACAGGTAATGGTCGAGAAAATCCCCAGCGCTATGATTTTTGTACCGAGCAAGGACGGTCGCAGCCACAGCCGGGCCGAATTTACGCCGCTCGAACAGATTATGCCGGGTATCGCCCTGCTGGCCCAGGTTTTCTACCGGCTGGCTTATTAATCTTTACTTTTTTAATCCCTGGCAAACTAAACCTGGGGTTTTGTTGTTTATTTTATAAAAAACTAAATCCTGGCCGGTTGGTACGGGCATAAAAAGTGCAACGAGATCAAGGGCTTTGCTGAATAATACTTCTCAGGGCTCTTTTGAAAGCAAAGAAGGCCGGGGCTTTTATATTGACTAAAATAAAGGGTTAAAAAGAATGAAGCTAAAAGACCATTTAAATGATTTAAACAACGTTACGACGGAATTAGAAGATGGCAAGCCAGACAACCAGCTCAAATCCCTGGTTGGTCCGGCGGGCAGCCTCTTACTTTTAAGTTTTTTCAGCCTGCTTACCGGCGCTGCCGCCCAAAAGAAACCCCTTGCCCTCGACCGGGGCTTTGACGGCTGGCTATCTAAAAAAAATAATGATGGGCTAGCGAAATATTTAAAAGGGTTTACGGTGGCAGGGAGCGAACCGGCCACGCTCAGCCTGGCGGTAGTCGCCTTCGGTATTTTGCTGCGGCGCAAGCAACCACTCGCGGCCTGGCTGGTTTTGATTTCGACCTGGGGCGGCTGGCTGTTAAGCCGTCCGGTGAAAATGCTGGTTAAACGCCCGCGCCCTCTTTCGCCCAACACCTTGAAAAATCACCCTGATGCCCACAGTTTCCCCAGCGGACACACCGTTGTAGCTATCGGTCTTTACGGTATGCTGGCGTGGCTGGGTTTAAAATTCTTCAAGCAACCAATGACCAGGGTTGGTTGGGCCTTTCTGATGGTTTATTTTATTTTGATGATTGGCTTCAGCCGGGCTTACTTGAAAGAACACTATGCTTCGGATGTGCTGGGCGGGTATTTGTTGGGCGGGTTCTGGCTGACGGTTACGATTTGCGCGGCTAACCTCTATCAACCGCAGCAGCAAGAAGGCTAAGCCGGTACCAGCGAAAATTAAAAACTCCTTCCAGGCGGAAGGAGTTCTTTTTTTATCTTTTAATCTTTTAAGAAAAGCGGTGAATTAGTGACCGCAGGCGCGCGCCGAGCCGCCGCCATCAGCGGTATCAAAGGAGGTGCCGCAAGAGCAGGTGGAAACCGCGTTCGGGTTGTGAACGGTAAAGCCGCCCCCCATTAACTGGTCCACAAAGTCAATTTGAGCGCCATCGAGATATTTGCTGCTGAACTGGTCCACGTAGACCTTGAGACCATCCACCTCATTAATTTCATCACCATCGCGAATTTCATTCTCCAAAACCATCTGGTACTGGAACCCGCTGCAACCGCCCCCGGCTACGAAAACCCGCAGCCCGAGGTCCGGGTCGGTTTCTTCTTCCAAAATTCTTTTAAGCTGTACAGCCGCTTCCTGCGTTAAAGTAACCATCTAAAGCCTCCGATTTATAATAATAACTATCTTTTTAGTTTGACCGGCCGGCCAGAACAGACGGCACAAGAGACCGGGTAGGATTTATTTTTAGATTTAAATCATAGCACAAAAGGCCGGGTTTGTCTACCGGATTAGCTCAATGACGCGGCCACTTTGAGGGCTTTATCAGGCGAAATAACGCCGTTCAGGGCATAACTGCCGGAAGCCTCGGACCAGCTTAAAGAGGTAAAGGAGTTGCTATAGCTTAAAAGGCCCGCCGTGTTTCGCACCCGCACCGCATACTGGACAAAATCGCCGCTTGCGGCGGTCGGATATGGCTCAGCCCGCAAAGGCGGCAGGGTTGGCGTTGCCAGGGGCGCTACCGGCGGCAAGGTCTGGAGGGGTCTTTCAGCCGGGGTTGCGGTGGCCGTGGCCGTTGGTTGCGGCGGAACGTACTGGATATTGAGGTAAAAAGTCTGGGTCTGGTCGTTCTCAAACACGACAACCAGGCTAAAGACCGGCGAATTGGTAACCTGGCTGTAGGTAATCCGGGTCAGTTTGAACCCGGTCGGGAGATAAGTGGGTAACAGGGTGCGGTAACCTTTCAGGTTGCGGGCCTGGGCTACGCTTATTTCCTGGTATTGCCCCTGGCTCACGGTTGGTAAAGCAGCGGTGGGTCGGGGCGTGGGCGTGGGCGTCGGAGTGATAGTCGGAAGCCGGGTAGGCGTGGAGGTTGGAAGAGGCGTTATTGTCGGCGTGGGTGTTTCGGTAGGCGGCACCACAATAGGCGTCGGGGTAATGGTCGGAACAATTAGAGGGGTAGCCGGTTGGGGCGTAAAGGTTGGTATAGCGGTGGGCTGTACGCTCGACTCACTGGCAGGTGTGCTGGTGACCTGGTCGCTGGCGCAACCTTCCAGCGCCAGGGCAAGCCAAACCAGTAGTAAAACCTCTCTAAACCCTTTTGACATAACTGTATTCTTTGTTTCCAATCCGGTAGCTCAACCCGGTAATTTCGCTTTCCGGCGAAAAATTAAAAAGCAAGTAATGGCTGGTGTCCTGTAACTGAAAATCGCTGGCGTTAAGCGCGACCAGGCGAGTGCCGTCAGGCCAGTAAGTGTCTACCCACAAATCCGGCCCTTTTAAGGTTATCCGCAAAGTTTCAGGGACATTTCCCCCCGTTGTATTATTAAAACCCCCCTCGAACTTTTGCAAAAGTTCTGGACCGGGCGGGGCCGGTACGGCCTTTTCTTCCAGGCCAAGTTTCTCCAATAAAGCCCCTTTAAGCGTATCCAATCCAGTCGAGGTAGTATTTAAAATCAGTTTCTCGCAACGCCATTCGGCCAGTAAGGTTAAATTGAGCCGGTTCTCGGTTTCAAAAAAGTCTACAATTTCCTCAAACTTTTCGGGTTGGATGCCTCTGGCCTTAAAATAGGTCCATTGGGCCGTGTAGCCGTAAAAATTCGTTTCATATTTCGCGCCCCGGTGGGACAAGGCCCGGCGGAAAGCCTTTGCTATGTTGCCATCCAGATAGACCATCAATGGGTTGGCGGGAGCCAGCGCTTTTTCAAGGTTCCGGCTGAAGGCGGCAATTTTAGCGGCGTCCAGGTTTATCGTAAAAAGCCAGTTAAAGAACGGCAACAGCGAATCGGTAATGAAAACTTCGTCCGAGCGCAAACTTCCCTCGACCAATAAGCGGGCCGACTCCAATAAAACTTCCCGGACCTGGGGGCCTACTGTTTCGACCGCCTGCACCACGCCAGGGAAAAATAATTCGTCCGAAACATCTTCCTCATAAAACCAGCGCGATTTAATTCCGGTCAGTTGGAGTTGTTTGTAAAGGAACGAAGAAAGGGTTGATTTGCCGATGCCCGGGCAGGCTCCGGCAAAGATTATCAGTTTGTGGTCCATGCTTTTAATTCGGCTGGGCAACGATATAATTATTAAAACTGGCTAAATTGGCCGCGCAACCGCTGCTGGAAATCCTGCATCCGGCCGGTAAGTTCGGACTGCATTTCCCCCAGGTAATGGCCGCAACTCACGCAAAACACGGCCACGTCACCTATTTCCTCGTCGTTGCCGGGATAATCTTCCTCCCACAAATCTTCATAAGGGTAAAGCGGTTCGGCCTGGATATTATTGCTGCCGCAGTTCGGGCAACGCCCCGGCATTTTTGACCTGTTCAAGCTGTTCATTCTCAAAATCCTTTATTTTGCCCTCTTATTATACTGGTATTTTACCACGAACCGGAAACATAAAGTCGTTAAACAAAAAGGACCGCTCGATTAAGGTATAATAAGCCAATTAAAAGAATGGGCATTGTGAGAGGGTGAAGGGTAGAGTGCAGGAGAATAATGCAAGAACAAAATCTGGTTGAAATTGTGCTGGCTGTACCAGGTAACTGGCTGAACCGGACCGGTATCGTGACCGCTATCGCCCAAAAGGGTCGGGGTTACCGCCTCACAGGTGACATGCTTACCAACCCGGCCAGCGGGGAAAGCTTCGACCTTGAAATCGCCAACCACAACCCGGACCTGATAGAAACTTTTATTCCGGCGGGGCGCGGGCAGCTTTCCCTGAAAGATTTCGCCGCCCTTGACCACCACACTTTTACACTCTACCTGAGCGGGCCAGGCGGCTCCCTTGAAACAGCCCGGCAAATTATGCAGGCGGCGGCAGCCCTCTTGTGGGCAGGCGGCATCGCTTTGCGGGTCGAGTCGTCCGGGACGGTCCATAGCGCCGGGCGGTGGTTGAACTGTGTCCGTTACCAGGACAGCGATTTAACGGCTATTTTCGAGGCCTTTGTAATGTTGAACCGGCAGGGCGAACTGGTCTTTTCTTGCGGGATGCATAATTTAGGCTTGCGGGACGGAGTAATCTCAATAAAGAACGTTCTGGAAGAGCCGGTGCAAACTCTCCAGACTTTTCTGCTTTATCTTATGCAGGAAAACCCTACCCCTAAAGAAGGCACCATTTTCAGCACGCAACCGGACCTGCCGCATTACCGTCTGAAAGGTGAGAAATGCCTGCCCTACCGGCCCGGCGATTTACTTTACAACCCGTTTGGCTGGTGGCGGCTGAATAGAATTTAAACTGGAAAGAGAGTTTTGCGGCACCATGAGCGGTTTTTTCGCGGAAGGCGACCTTACCCCCAACCTGATAGAGCAAGCCCGGCAGCGCCTGACCGGCTATGTTGACCTCACCAGCAGCAACCCGACCGAGCAGGGTCTTTTGTTTCCGCCGGAAATCCTGTCCGAAGCCGCCGCCGGTTACTGGTCCGCCCGGCGCTACCGGCCCGACCCCTTTGGCTGGCTCCCGGCCCGCCAGGCCATTACCCGCTATTACGCCGGGCGGACCCCGGCCCTGCCGCTCGACCCCGGCCAGATTTTTATCGCAGCCAGCACCAGCGAAGCTTACTCCTTGCTTTTCGCCCTGCTAACCGAGCCGGGCGACAATATTCTGGCCCCTGATGTTACC
>CADDZM010000132.1 GCA_902812345.1 Chloroflexota bacterium
TCACCACGAAAATGGGGTTTACAGCCAGGGCCAGGGCGGCAATCAGCCCGGCGGTCGGCCCAAAGACCCGCTTGACGGTGAGATAAACCAGCCCGACGCTGGCGATACCCGCCAGGGCCGAAGGCAACAAAATTGTTACCCCGCTAAAGCCAAAAATCCCGGCGCTAAGAGCCTGGAGCCAGAAGGCTACGGGCGGTTTGTCAATCGTGATAAAGCCGCCGGGGTCGAAGGAATTGAAGAAAAAATTATGCCAGTTGAGCAGCATGCTGCGGACCGCCGCCGCGTAAAATTGATTGGTATAGCCCTGCTGGTCGAGCCGGAATAAGTTAAGACAGGCCGAAAGGAGCAAAATCGCTCCCAGGCCGATTTGATGCCAGGTGAACGCCAGCCTTCGCCGTTGCAAAAGGCCGCTAGTCCTCGTAAGGATTGTTTCCTGGGCAGGTTCTTGGTCTTGCACAACACTCATCGTAACTTTTTCCCTGTAAAGTTATTATTTTAAATGACTTTATATTTAATTTGTGATATATAGATGCCAGGTTTGGACAATAGCCGATACAGAACGGAAAAACCCGTTCGTTGTAAAAATCATAAAACGCACGTTATAACGATATAAAAAGTTTGATACCGTCCCTCCCTTTTACAAAACTATTATAATTCTTACTTGTTACAGGTGTATTGGAAATTGTTTCTAAACGGTTAAATATAGCCTGGGATTTGCAAAGGTTTTGTAAATTTTAGCCTCAAAAGGAAACTATTGGCAAAAAGGTGAGGCTAAGCACCAGTGATTTAGTGTTTACGAAAGGAGTAAGACCACATGGCACTTACGAAGTGGTCAGCGAGACTCAGCCTACTTTTGGCGCTATTAATGTTTACAACCCTGAGTGTGAGCGCAGCCGATTTCGGCAACCCGAATTTTAAAAAGGTCTGGAACCGGACCGATTACCCGGTCCAGCAGGGCCGGGCCGATTATTCCTGGGTGTGGGGGCCGCAGCCTTTTACCGGCGAAATGCGAGAATGGTACACCGGTAGCCCTGGCGGACACCGCATTGTCCAGTATTTCGACAAGTCGCGCATGGAAATCAACGACCCGTCCGGCAACCCGAACACCGACTGGTACGTCACGAACGGCCTGCTGGTGCGGGATATGATTCTAGGCCAGGTCCAGGTGGGCGACGTTAAGTTTATCCCGGCTAACCCGGCCCGCATTTGTGTCGCCGGGGACGCCACCAACACCTTCCCTTACTACAGCGATTTGCAGCGGCTCTACAATGTCGGCTCAAAGGTTAAAATGGGCGACCATATAACCACAGGTCTTGTACCCAACGGCTTCTCGACTTTTCCGCAGTACGCTAACGACCCGGCCAGCCAGATTGTCCAGATCCAGCAAAACTACGGTATTCCGCGCGCTTTCTGGAACTTCCTGACGCGGGGCGGCACCGTCTACGTGAATAACGCCTTCATCTACCAGCAGCCTTTATTCAACTGGCTTTATGTCACCGGCAACCCGATTTCCGACCCGTACTGGGTAAAGGTTAAAGTCGCAGGGGTCGAGAGAGACGTGATGTTCCAGGCTTTCGAACGCCGCATTCTGACTTACACGCCCGCAAACCCGGCCCAGTACCAGGTCGAAATGGGCAACGTCGGGCAGCACTATTACAAGTGGCGTTACAGCGACATCCTGAGCGGCAGCCCGGCCCGGATTACCAATGTCCAGCCCGGTTCGACCGTCCGCAGCCCCTTGCGAGTGCAGGGTTTCGAGAACGGCCAGGCTTTTGAGGCTACTATAACGGTCAGGCTCAAAACCGTCGCCGGGACGGTTCTGGCTGAAAAGTCTACTATAGTCCAGCGGCCTGACATTGCCATTCCCGGTCCCTTCGAGGCGGACCTGAGTTGGACCGCCCCGGCGACGGCTACCGCCGGCAAGTTGCAGGTTGTGGTATTTTCCGCCAACAACGGCGCGGAAACGGTCCTCTACAGCCAGGACGTAACCATCGCCGCCGCCTAGCTAGTCTTGATTTAGTTTTAGTAAAAATGCCCCTTCAGAGCGGAGAGGCATTTTTATTTTCAGGTAAAGTGTAACGTTAGAGGCGAAAGGTTAATGCCCTCGAGAGTAGTCTTCCAGGTTTCGCCTGGTTGGACGATTGGGGCGGGGGTAATCGTGCCGGTGGTGACGATTTCTCCGGCGGCCAGGGGTGCGGCCCCCTGTTGTTCTAGGGCCCGGGCCAGCCAACCGAGGGCCAAAGGCGGGCTATCCAGCACATCGCTACCGGTACCCCGGGCGGCTACTTCGCCATTTTTGTAGAGAGTTGCCTTAAAAGTGCGGAGTTCTTCGGCCAGGCGGGCCGGGCCGGTTACAGGGAAAGTGTCGCCAATAATCAGGCGGAAGTGCAGCCCAAAGTCGGCTACCGCGTCCGTCGGCACAAACTTCCACTCCGGGAAATTGCAGTCCACCACCTCGTAACCGAGGGCCAGCCATCCCACTTTTTCGAGGATGGCGGCGGCCTCGGTGTCACTCGCCAGGATAGGGGCTTTTAACTTGAAGACAATCTCAGGCTCAATAAGGCACGAATAGGTATTTGCCAGCGACAACTCGGCCCGGTTCCCGGCGGCGAAACTGACCGTCTGCTCGTAAATGTAGGCCCAGATAACCGTGTCCATACCGAGAGAGGGCCAGATAGTTTTGTTGGTAAAGCCAATTTTGCGCCCGACCGGAACCCAACCCGCTTCCCGGCGTTTGTTATAAAGTTCGGTGCCAACCTCGTAAGCCGCCGCCAGATTCCAGTTCTCGTAACGGTGCGAAGGCGGTGTGAGGGAACTGCCTTTTTCCCGCACTGCCAAAAATTCTTGCGCCAAGGCTTTTGGGTTCCATCCGACCATCTTTTGTCTCCTTTGCTTTGAATTCGAGTTTTCCATGCTTCATTTTACAATATTCCTCTGGAGTCAAGCATATTTTAATCCTTGCAAAATTTTACTGACCACTGACCACTGGCTACTGTTCTTTCAAATGTTGACTCTTTAGGGCCGGATATATATAATATAACTAGCTAACCAATAGACGGCAGTTTACAAGAAGTCTCGCACCTGCGGGCAGAATGGCGCAGTCCCTGGAATGAAAGTCTCCAACCGGATTTACCTTGATTTGCTGGCAAAATACCTGAAGCCGCACTGGCCGCTGGCCCTGGCCCTGGTCTTTTTGCTGATAGTTTTCACCGGTTTGCAGTTCGTCAGCCCGCTGCTCCTGGGCAGTTTTATTGATAACGCCACCGCAGGCGCAAATGAGCAGACCCTTTTCTGGCTGGCCCTGGGCTTCCTGGGGCTGGCTTTACTGACCCAGGTAGCCTCGGTGGTGGAGGTCTTTGTGGCTGAAAACCTGGGCTGGGTTTCGACCAACCGCCTCCGCTCGGATGTGGCCGCCCACTGTTTGAACCTTGATATGGGCTTCCACAACCGCTACACCCCCGGCGAACTCATCGAACGGATTGACGGTGATGTTTCAGCCCTGGGCAATTTCTTCTCCCGTTTTGTGATTTATTTGCTGGGAAATTTACTTTTGCTGCTGTGCGTGCTTGGCCTGCTTTTTTTCGTGGACTGGCGGCTTGGACTGGTCCTGCTCCTCATAACAATCGTGGCGTTCCTGGTTATGGCCCGGATCCGGGATATGGCTACCCCCATGTGGCAGGCCAACCGTCAGGCCCGGGCTGAAATGTTCGGCTTTATCGAAGAACGGCTGAACGGCACCGAGGATATTCGCTCAGCCGGGGCTATTAACTACACCATGAGCCACCTGCACCGCCACCAGGGCCAGACCCTCATCAAGCAGCGCAAGGCCGGTCTTATAACTACCCTGATTGCCAATAACACCCGCTTCTTTCTGGCTATCGGTATCGCGGCGGCCTTTGCCATGATTGTCTTTTTGTTCCGGGGCGGCGAGATAACTCTCGGCACCGCCTTTCTGATTTACCGCTACACCGATATGCTCTCCCGCCCGGTCGAGGAAATTACCCGCCAGATGCAGGACTTCCAGCAAGCTACCGCCAGCATCGTTCGGGTCAAAGACTTGCTAAACACGCCCATTTTAATTAAAGATAACGCCGGTTCCGAGTTAACCCTACCCGCTCGCCCACCTACGGTTGAGTTCGCGGGCGTTTCCTTTGAATACGCCGAGGACGAGCCGGTCTTGCAGGACGTTTCTTTTGAACTGACGGCGGGCCAGGCGCTCGGCCTACTGGGACGAAGCGGCAGTGGGAAGACAACTCTGAGCCGGTTGCTGTTCCGCCTTTACGACCCGACCGCAGGGGTTATCCGGCTGGGCGGGCTGGATATTTCCGAATTGCCGCTGGCCGAGTTACGCCGCCATATCGGCCTGGTGACCCAGGACATTCAGCTTTTCCACGGGACCGTCCGCGACAACCTGACCTTTTTCGATGCTGAAATTCCCGACGAGCGGATAGTGGAGGTAATCAAAGAACTGGGCCTTGAAAGCTGGTACAGCCGCCTGGAAAACGGCCTTGAAACAAAGCTGGCCCCGACCGGCAACAGCCTTTCCGGCGGCGAGGCCCAACTTCTTTCGTTCGCCCGGGTCTTTTTAAAGAACCCCCAGCTTGTAATTCTGGACGAGGCAACTTCCCGGCTGGACCCCGTCACCGAAAACCGGGTCGAACTGGCGGTCAGCCGCCTGTTAAAAGGCCGGACTGCCATTATTATCGCGCACCGCCTGGCGACGGTCCAGCGGGTGGACCAGATTATGATTCTGGACCAGGGCTGCATCGCCGAATTTGGCCGCCGCGAGACCCTGGCAAACGACCCTGCGTCCCGGTTCGCCACCCTGTTACGGGTGGGCCTGGAGGATACCCTGGTATGAAGACCTGGCAATATATTGTCCGCCTGATATTTTTCCGGCCTTTTTTGTACATGCTTTCCAGCCTGACTGCCAGCTTTTTGTTTTATGTCTTCCCACTGGTGCCGGGCCTGATTGCCCAGCAGTTTTTCGATTTGCTGTCAAAAAACGCCAGAGCTGACTTTGGCCTGTGGAGCTTGATTGCGGTCTTCCTCGCCGCCGAGATTGGCCGGTTTGTGGCTCTTTTAGGAGCAGTCACCGCCGAAACCACCGCTCAGTTGACCGCCTCGGCCCTTATCAGGAAGAACATTTTTGACCATATCCTGGCCCGGCCCGGCGCAAGCAAACTGCCCTCCTCCCCCGGCGAAGCGGTCAGCCGGTTCCGCGACGACATGGAAAAGTTTAGCCACTTTTTTACCTGGACCGCCGATCCGGTCGGTCAGGCCTCGGTCTTTATAATTTCGCTGCTGGTGCTGTCAAGCGTTAATTTTTACATTACACTGATAGTTTTCCTGCCGCTCCTGGTAACTCTTATCCTGGTGAACCTGGTCGGGAAAAGCATCCAGCGCAACCGGAAGGCCAACCACGAATCTATTGGCAATATTACCGGGCTGCTGGGCGAGGTCTTTGGGGCCATCCAGGCAGTCAAAGTGGCCGGGTCCGAGAAGCAGGTCTTAAAGCATTTCGAGAACCTGAACGAAAAACGGCGCAAAGCCACCCTTAAAGATGTGTTGTTCGAGCGCATCCTGGGTTCGATTTTCTCGAATGCGGCCAATGTCGGCACCGGCATAATCCTGCTGCTGGTCGCCCAATCCATGCAGAGCGGCGACTTTAGCGTGGGCGACCTGGCCCTGTTCGTTTCGTACTTAAGCTGGATTGGCGTTGTAACTTCGATGTTCGGTATCTACCTGACTAACTACCGCCAGGCCGGGGTGTCGGTCAACCGCCTGGGGCAATTGATGGAAGACGCGCCGCCCGGCCAGATGGTCAAACACAGCAAAATCTATCTGAACGGCAAAGCGCCCGACCTGCCCGCTATCACCAGCACTGGCCAGGACCATTTGCGCCAGCTTGAAGTGAAAAATTTAACTTTTCATTATCCAGGCTCGGGGCAGGGTATCGAGGGCATCAGTTTCAAGCTTAAACCCGGCACCTTTACGGTTATTACCGGGCAGGTCGGCGCAGGTAAAACGACCCTGATTAGAACCATGCTCGGCCTGTTGACGGCCCAGGAAGGCGAAATCTGCTGGAACGGGCAGGAAGTGGAAAACCCCGGCACCTTTCTCATTCCGCCGAGGGCCGCCTACACGCCCCAGGTGCCGCGCCTTTTTAGCGAAACGCTGCGGGAAAATTTGTTGCAGGGTATTCCGGAAGAAAAAGCGGTCATGGAAGCCGCCCTGCGGGACGCCGTGCTAGAACAGGACATTTTAACCCTGGAAGAAGGCCTGGAAACACAGATTGGGCCGCGCGGGGTAAAGCTCTCCGGCGGGCAACTGCAACGAGCCGCCGCCGCCCGCATGTTCGTGCGCCGGGCTGATTTGTGGGTGGTGGACGACCTTTCGAGCGCCCTGGACGTGGCAACTGAAGAAAAGTTGTGGCAGCAATTATTCAGCCAGCCGAACCTGACCTGCCTGGCTGTTTCCCACCGCCGGGCCGCTTTACGCCGGGCCGACCATATCATCCTGCTTAAAGGTGGCCGGGTCGAAGCGGAAGGCCCTGCGGCGGAGTTGTTAGCCGTCAGCCCGGAATTTCAACAACTCTGGGCCGGTCACCTGGCCTGAATGTTCCTTCGCGTAAATGTTATTCCAGGCAAAGTCAGGTAATTTCAGTCTTTCTGGTTCAGTGTTTTGTTAATTATTGTTTGAGGTTGTTTAGGGATATGTCGTTTAAAGAAGAGGCTGTTAGAATAGCCGAAAGCTTCGCCCGCCAGCCGGTTATTTCGATTGAACGCTTCGAAACCGGGCTGGCCCATTATGTCTATGATGTAACCCTGGGAGATGGGCGGAAAGTCGTGGCCCGGTTGGCCTCTCCGGGGAATGACGCTACCCTGGCGGGCGCGGTCTACTGGTCGCAAAAACTGCGGCCCCTGGGCGTGCCTTTGCCGGAGTTACTGGCCTACGACCTGACCCGGCAAAAGTTTAACTATGCTTATTTGCTGCTGGAACGGCTCCCCGGCCAGGATTTGGGCCTGGTCTATCCCGGGCTGAGCGTTCCCCAGAAACGCGACCTGGCCCGTGAAATCGCCCGGATACAGGGCATTGTCAACGCTTTGCCGCCCGGCCCCGGTTACGGCTTTGCCCTGAGTTATGAGGCCAATTTGAAAGCAAGCTGGACCGTTGTGCTGGGAGATTTAGCAAGAACTCGCCTCTGGATCAAGCAGGCCGGGGTTTTCAAGCCCCAGGTGGTTGACCGGGTGCGAAAAGCTTTAGCCCGGTTTGAACCCTACTTTGCCGAAATAGCCCCAAAACCCTTCCTGGACGACACCACTACTAAAAATGTCTTGATAAACGAGGGGCGGTTAAGCGGGATTGTGGACGTGGACGTGGTTTGCTTTGGCGACCCATTGTTCGTAGTCGCCCTTACCAATATGGCCCTGCTCAGCCGCGCTTACACCATTGATTATATCGAATTCTGGTGCGATGAGCTGCACCTGAACCCAACTCAACGCCAGGTCTTTAATGTTTACACGGCCGTCCATTGCGTCAGCTTTATGAGCGAAATCGGCCAGAAATTCAACCGGGACGAACCTATCCCTGCCGACCCCGCCCTGGTCGAACGCTACCAGAATATCCTCGAAAAATTGCTGGCCGGGCTGATTTAGCGAAAACCTAAAGGCCGCGCAGCCGTTTGGAACGGCCTTTCTCCGACTCTTCTTCCAGCAAGCCTTCCAGTTCGAGCATATCCCGGATGAGCGCCCGGTCGCCGCCTCGCAAGACTGCCTGTTCGTGGGCTTCCATAAGAGCTACCGGGTAGCCCTGCCCGGCGTGGTACTGGTTCTGGACCAGGCCCAGCGCCCGGTCCAGCAAGGCCGGTTCGTCCAGCAGCCATTCGCCAAACTCAATCCGGGCAATCTCGCCGCTGTAGGGCGTGTGGTAGTAGGTGAAACAGGTTTCAAGCACCTGTTTGTGAGCCTCGCCCGGCTTGCGCCCGATAGAGGTCTTAAATATCGGGCCGCGTTCGCCCGGCTTTAAGAGCAACCGGAACAAATCCGCGTCCACCAGCCCGGCCCTGGCAAAAATTCCGCCCGGGGTCTGGGATTTAGCCCGTTTGGTCTTAGTCTTAGGGCCGGTTGGGGCCGGGCCGTCGTCCAGACCTTCCCACAGGCTGGGCGGCAGCTCTTCAAGGTAAAGGTTCAAGGTGTTGATTACCACCTGGCTGTGGGCGCTCGAAATATAGCCGAGCAGCGGCACGCCCTCCTCTTTTTGCTTTTCAAGCAGGTAAAAATATTCGTCGCGGAGACGCTTGCCGCCTTCACCGGTATCGCGGGCGTTCGTCCAGAGTGAAAGCGGCCCGTCCCGCAGCACCAGGTCGGCCCCGAAGTGGCGGGCAAACTCCATACCCGTCCGCAACTCCTCGACTGAAGCTCGCATATCAATCAACTGGGCCGCGTTAGCCTCGCCGCCTTCTTCGTCGAGCATATCGAAATAGACCAGCGGCCGGTTTTCAAGCTCGGCCCCAGGTTCCGGGCCATAACGCAACATCACCAGGCCCAGGTTTATCAGGTGAAAAGCAGCCATGCCGCCGTGCCGGTCGGGCGGCATTGGGCTGCTATCGGTCGCCACCACCGTATAACTTGGGGGGCCGTCCTCGACCGCGACCACTTCGACCAGGGACGCTTCAGGGCTGGATTGGGCCAGGTAAGCCAGGTTATAATTGGTCTGAGTGGTCGTTGCGAGGGCTTTCCAGGCCGGTGGAGAACATTCGCGGTAGGCCGCCAGGGCGGCCTGTAAATTGTCGTGGCGGTCCTGAATCCGGCGCTGAATATGTTCGCGCTGGTCGTCGAGTTTCAGGCTAAATTTTAGCGGGTCAATCGGCATGAATTTCTAAACCCTTCTAGCTCTTAAATAGTGGCCGCCCGGCGTTAAAATGAGAATAAGCTAATTTTACACTTCCGGCTCTTAAAAAACAAAATCTCAGGTTTCAGGGGATAAAGAATGAATTAACCGTGCCTTTAAAAAATAATCCATTAGCCCCTTTGTTTGGTGTTTTTTCGTAACTAAAGGTTTATTCATACGTTATAAATAAGGTAAGGAAGGCGAATCAGCCAAAACCTGACTGACCTTTCACTCCTGAGCGTAAATCAGGACAGAACCGGAGGCCGGAAAGCGAAGTTTAATGCTTTTCTAATCTTA
This sequence comes from Chloroflexota bacterium, assembly GCA_902812345.1. Taxonomy (GTDB): domain Bacteria; phylum Chloroflexota; class Chloroflexia; order Chloroheliales; family Chloroheliaceae; genus 54-19. The sequence goes on from CADDZM010000132.1 coordinate 9,190, forward strand.
TTGTGAGGTTTTAGCAGCCGAATTATAGCGAGTTTTGGCTGTTGGGGAGAGTTTAATGTGGTACAATGGCCCGGCAAGACCTCGCAAATGCGAAACCAACATTTATAATTGATGTGCAGATAGTTATTTGTAGGATGGTTCATAAGCATAATGGCAATTAACATTATTAACCGGGCAAAAAGCCGACCAGAAAACAGGGTGGGAATCCTGATGGCTCTGGTTGTTTTTATGTCAGTAGGATTACTGGCTTTTGAGAGCACCCCCGCAATGGCGGCGGCCCCTAAAGCCCCGGAATTTTCAAACGTTTTATTCCAGGCCAACTGGAACCGGACAGATAAACCTATCGCCGATAGCAAAACTTCTCGAAGCTGGTATTGGGGCCCGGCGCCTTCAACCGTAGGCTTTATGGAAAACTATGCCGATTCGCCGAATGGTAAGCGGGAAGTGCAGTATTTTGATAAAGCCCGCATGGAAATTAACGATCCAAGCAAATCAACTATCACCAATGGTCTGCTGGTGGTTGAAATGATTACCGGCCGCCGCCAGGATGGCGACAAGCTCTTTACGGGGGTTAACCCGGCCGCTATCCCGATTGCCGGTGACCCCAATAACGCCTGGCCGACCTATGCCGGCCTTGCCGGGGTTTACCTCAAACCCGGTGCCCTGAAGATTGGCGAAGCCGAGAATTTAAGCTGGAACCCGACCGGCAAGGCTGAGTTTAACAATTATAAGGACGACCCGGCCACCAAAATCGCCGTCCAGCAAAACGGCCTGGGTATTCCGGCCGGGTTCTGGAATTTCTTGAACCGCAAAGGCCCGGTTTATACCGACGGAGTTTATAGCGAGGCTACCATTAGCGACTGGCTCTTTAGCACCGGTTTGCCGATTACTGAGGCTTACTGGACCAAAGTGAAGGTTGGCGGGGTTGAGAAGGACGTGCTGTTCCAGGCTTTCGAACGCCGCACCCTGACTTATACCCCCTCCAACCCGGACGCGTATAAGGTTGAAATGGGCAACGTTGGCATGCATTACCTGAGCTGGCGTTACCCGAACGGAGCGCCGACGGTTAGCGATGTGCCGCCTTCTTCCAAACCACAGCCGCAGCCTCAACCGCCTACCACAGTGGCAGGTTTGCCCTGGTATATTGTGACGGGTGACGCGCTTAATATCCGGACCGCCCCGACTTCTTCCGCGCCGATTGTTGAGCATACCTCGACCCATCCCTTCCTGACCCAGGCGGTAAAAGGCAACCATATCCAGGTTATCCGCTCGGTTAAAGGCGAGGAGATTGAACCGGGCAATAACACCTGGTTCCAGATTTACGAGAAGCCTGACCTGTTTGTCTATAGCGCTTACACCGCTCCCTATACGGTGCCGGACTTCCCGAAACCGACCCAGACTTTTAAAGGCGCCTGGGTTGCGGTTAGCCTGAGCAAGCAAATGATGGCAATCTTTAACGGTGATACACTGGTCTATAAGACGATGGTCGCTACCGGTATTCCAAGCAGCAACCCGGCTGAAGACCACCGGACTCCTACCGGCGTGTTCAAGATTAACGGCAGCTATCGTCCGGCCTCCCAGACGATGAGCGGGGGCGCCAGCGATAAGGCGCTGCCGGGCTACTACAGCATTGAGGACATTCGTAACGTCAGCTACTTCTACCAGGATTATGCTATCCACGGAAGCTACTGGCACGCCAGCTATGGTCTTTACCCACAAAGCCACGGCTGCGTCAATGCGACGGTATATGATGCCGGTCTTGTCTTCAAACTGCCTGCCGGGACTACTGTCCTGGTTTTCTAAAGGGTCCAGACCCTCTCAGTAATAAAGAAAGAGCAATAAAGAAAGAGCAATAAAGAAAGAGCAATAAAGAAAGAGCAATAAAGAAAGAGCAATAAAGAAAGAGCAATAAAGAAAGAGCAATAAAGAAAGAGCAATAAAGAAAGAGCGTCCATTAACGGGGCGCTCTTTTTTAGACAAAACTATTTGGTATAGTACCCACCATTACCGGGCGTGCCGTCCAACAATTGGTCACGGTTTTACTCCTTTTGCTTATTTTATCTTACTAAAGGGGGAGATTTAAAGCGGGTAGTGAAGTTGCTCGATAACCTCGTCGGGGCTGACCGGGCGCGAGGTTGGAATTATAACAATATAAGGGGGGAAATCCTGGCGGGTGTAGGTTACGCCCAGTTGCTGCAGGCGTTTTTCCATCGGGGCGGCTCCATCATCCAGGTTGAGCAGGACAAACGCCACTCGCAGGCCGGGCTTTTTAATTGCTTCGCTGTATTTTTCAAAGCGGTCCAGCCCGCCCACCGACAGGTCGTGATAATCAACGCACTTGACTGCTTCCGCCGAATCGAGGATTATCCGGTTGCCGACCCAATGGTTGCAGGTAGCGTACTCGATATGCTGGCTTTTGAGATAATTTATCAGGGGAGTATTGTCGAGCGGCGGTCGTATCTGGGGAAAGTAGGGCGACTGATAGACCGAAGGATAGTCTACCCCCCGGTAGAGCCATAAATTCCCGCCGATAATTCCCAGCAGCAAAACCAGGCTCAACCCGTAAAAGAGTCCTTTTTGCCTCAAATCGCTCCAACCACCCAGAGCCGGGATTTTACCGGGCAAGGTTTCAGCCAGTTTCGCCAGACCACCGCCAACCAGCACCGGCAAAATGCTCATAAGCGGAATCAGGTAGCGCCCGGTGGTATCCAGATTGGTGAAGGCGACATTCCCGAACCCCCACAGCAGGTACAACACCGGCATGATAAGGGCGGTCAGAAGCAGCAAATCCACCGGGTGGGAAGGCCGTAAAGAGAGCCTGAACCAGCCCGCCGCGCCGCGCCGCCGCGCCGCCAGCCAGCCCAGGGCCGCCAGGGAGAACACCCCGTTGAGGAAAATCCCGATAACCGGCGGCGTTGTGAACCAGTAGGTATACGCCCCGGTCGAGACCGGCCAGGAGAACCCGAAAAAGTGTCCCAGGACATCCAGGGCGGCCTTTTTGTTAGGGTCGGGCGGTTTGAAGTAGTAACCGAGGGTGTGCCAGTTGGTCAAAAGGTTGTAAAGCCACCACGGAAAACTGCCCACCAGGAAGCCCAGGATAGTTGCCAGGGCGACCGGCCTGACGAAAAAGAGCTTATCTTTTAAAAAGAGGAAGAAGATAACCGGGACAAAGTAAAAAAGCGATAGGCCATGCCCGTAGAAGTTTACCCCGGCCACCAACCCGAGCGCCAGCCATAACAGCCATTCCCGCCTGGTGTAACCCCATTTCAAGGTTTCCTCTGCTGTCCTTTGGGGAACCGGTCCGGCCTGCTCTTTAGCGGCGACCGGTCTGCAGCACACAATAGCCCCGGCTACCAGCAGCAGTAGTTGCCCGCCAAGCATTGTTTCGGTCGAGTGGTTGTAAGAACGCAGGCCCAGGACCGCGAAATATAGCGACGGCAGGGCGGTAAGGGCGGCGGCGAAAAGCCCGGCCAATTTGCTAGCCAGGAAGCGGCGTCCCAGCAAATAATTCAGCCAGATGATACCGAGCGACACCAGGAACGGGGCGACTTTCATGCCCCAGCTATGGAACCCGGTCAGGTAATAAACCAGGGCCGTAAAATAAGCTTCCGTCGCGGCCATGTAGGGTTGGCCGTAGGTAAATGCCGGGAACTGGCCCTTTTGAATATCCAGGGCCATCACGCCGGTAAGGGCTTCATCGCCGTCACCGATGCCGTGCGATTTAAAGAGGATATACAGGCGCAGGGCAGCCCCGGCCAGCAAAATCAAACCAAGCACAATCCCGGCCCAATGCGCGCGCGCAAAAACCCTGGCGTTTGTTAAACGGTTGCCCCAAAAGGACACCTTAAGCGTTGAACGGGGTACGTCAGTGGTGGCACCTTGAATTATTGTTGGATGGATTTTAAGCATAACAGGAAAAGTGCAACTGCTAGGAAAATACCCAACACCTGAATATGTTGCTTTTAACGTTCAACTTTTAAGGTTCAACGTTCAACGAATTTTTGGACCTTTTGCCAGATTTTGTAAAGCGGGCGGTTGTAGGGCAAGTCAAAAGCCCCGGCGTACCGGACAGTCTCGCCGCCAAAGCCTTGCTTGAAACGATAAACCCCCCACAGGCCGTCACGGACGTTCTTTTGCTCGAGTTTGTCATTCTCAAGGGGGCTTTGCTGCTCGCCCACCTCGTCGGGGATACCCCAGAAGTCGTAATAGCGTGCGCCCTGCTCTTTGGCCCAGAGCATAGCCGTCCACTGGACCAGATAAGTCGGCATTTCGCGGCGGTGTTCGTCGCTGCTGGCCCCGTACAGGTAAGCCGACTCGCTGCCAAAGGCAAACACCATCGCGGCAGCGACTACTTTTCCATCAAACTCGGCCAGCACCAGAGCAGCGTTCCCCTGCGGCGACCTCTGGAAAATTTCCCAGGCGTCGCGGTAGTAAGAAGCGGCGTGAGTGCCGAACCGGTCGCGCTGCCCGGTAACAACCATTAACTGGTAGAAAGTGCCAAAATCAGCCGGTTCCGCCAGGCGGCAGGTCACGCCCCGGCGTCTGGCAAGCCGGATATTATAGCGGTGTTTGGAATCCAGCCGGGCCAACCAGGTGCCGGGCTGTTCTTTTTTAGGGTTGGCGTCAAGGTCGCCCGGTTCGCCTGCTAAATCCACCCGGATAGTGCTGCGCGGCTGGATAGTTTCGGCTGAAACCTGGAAGCCGTACCTTTCGGCCAGCATCCGGGCCAGGGCCGGGTTGTGCGGCTCGTTTGGCTCGATTTTGAGGTAAAGCGCCCGGCGTTTTCCGGCAGCCTGCCGGATGGCCCGCATTAACTCGTCAGCCACCGGGCGATTATCCCAGTCTACCACCGGGCCTTTTGGCACATAGGCCAGGGCTACCCCGGCCACTTCCCGGTAGAGGATCTGCGCCCCGGCCAGCGGCTTACCGCCAGCATCGCTCACCAGGACGCGCTGGGCAGGCCAGCGGTGCCGTTCTTTAAACTCACCCCAGGCCCAGCATTGCAAAAGGTGGCCTTTGGGATGGCCCGAAACAAAATTATCCCAGCGGTCCCGTTGGGCGGGTCCGGCCAGGATAGTCGAAATCAGTTGAAGTTCAGCTTGCACCAGGCTAGTTTCCTACTCCGTGCGGCAAGCTGATGTACGGCAAGACCTGGTGCTGCCCGGTCAACTGGCGGTCCAGTTCGAGGTTTACATTCGGGGTCCGGCAGCCGCCATTGCGAAAGATGTCGGGAATGGTCGAAATTTCGGTGAAGTGGTCCACTAAATTTATCAACTCATTCGAGGTGCTGATGCCGAAGCTGACCAGTTCAAAGCGCACGCCTTTGTCCTGGATAGCCCGCACCAACCGGGCGAAATCGCCATCGCCGCTGACCAGCACCGCCACGTCCAGGTTCTGGGCCAGCAGCATCATATCCACGGCAATTTCGATGTCCAGGTTGGCCTTGATACGCCCCGTATCGTACTTGTGAATGTCCTTGCAGATTACTTTGTAACCGTTGGCGCTGAGAAAATCAATAAATTTCTTCTGGCTGTTGTTTTCCGGGTCAATGCCGGTATAAGCGCAGGCGCGGATTAAATCCCGGCCCCTGGTCGCGTAGTCCAGCAGGCGGCAGTAATTAACTTCCACCCCGGCGCTTTTTGCTGAATAAAACAAATTGGAAACGTCGACGAAGACGCCTACATTTTGTCCCATAATACCACCTCGCTCTTATTGTAAGTTAGTCTAAAAAATAACAGTTCTCTTGTAAAAAATTTTGTTAAAAGGGTCCGGTGATTAAGAAAACCTTATTTTCTTAATTTAAAGGCTGGTGAGGTACCGGCAGCCATGTGTTGCTCGATAACTTCGCCCAGGATTCGCAGCCCCGGCTCAATTTTATCAACCGTCACGTGACTGAAAGCCAACCGGATAGTGTTCTTACCCTTGCGGCTGGCAAAACAGGCCGGACCCGGCGTATAGTTGACACCTGCCGCGACAGCGTCCCTTAACATTTTAACAGTATCTACGCTTTCAGGCAACTCCAACCATATAAAGAAGCCGCCGTGCGGGCGGGTCCAGCGGGTGCCGTCCGGCATGTAGCGTTCCAGCCCGGCCAGGGTGCGGTCGCGCTTGCGGCGATAAATCTCGCGCAGTTTCACAATATGCTTTTCCAATCGCCCATCTCTGGCATACTGGGCGGCAATGTTCCCGGCAAACGGGCTGGTGCCGCCATCCACTTTTAAGGCGGCGATTTTCCCAATGATAGCGGGAGGCCCGCCAATCCAGCCCAGGCGCAACCCGGCGGCCAGCACCTTAGAGAAAGTGCCGCAATGCAAAACAATGCCATCTTCGTCAAGGGTCCAGAGCCAGGGCGGCACCTGTCCTTCGAAAATAAGTCCGGCGTAAGCGTCGTCCTCCAGAATCATGACCTGGTGCTTTTTCGCCAGGGCAAGCAGAGCCTTGCGCCGTTCCAGGCTGAGCGTAACGCCGGTCGGGTTGTGGAAGGTCGGAATGGTATAGATGAACTTGACCCGCTCCCCGGCCTCTTTCAGTCCAGTAATAACTTTATCCAGTTCCTCGATTATCAAGCCTTCTTCGTCTATGGGCGCTTCGGCCACCTGGGCTTCGGCGTTGAGGAAAGTACGGACCGCGCCTAAAAAGGTCGGAGCCTCCACTATGATGTAATCGCCCTTATCAACCAACAACTGGCAGGCCAG
>CADDZM010000133.1 GCA_902812345.1 Chloroflexota bacterium
GCCTACCAACCCTACCCGACCCAGCGTTACCCGCAGCCTTACTATCCGGGACCGCAGAGCTATGCGCAACCCTATTACCCGCAACCGGGGTACTATCCGCCGGTCCGTTGGGGTAGTGCCCCGGCCAACGCCTACGCTTATTACCTGGCGATGGGGAACCACTACCGCTGCCCGTATTGCAACACCCCCTACCCGCCTATCAATAACCGCCGGATTTCGAACAGCGGTTGGGTAACATTTGCCGTTATGGCAGCCCTGTTCTTTCCGCTGGCCTGGGTCGGCCTGTTGATGCAGGAAAATTATTTGCGGTGCAGCAATTGCCGGTTAAACCTGACCTGATTAAGCCCGGTTGGTCAGCCGGTTAAAGAGTTTCAAGGTAATGGCGGATTTCCGCGCCGCTAAAACTAAAAATCGGGTTGGTAGTGCTGCGCTGGTTGGGGTCCGGTTCCTGGACCGGTAAGATGCTGCCGAGAATATAGTCAACGTTATTTAAGACCGGTTCTCGCTCAATGATGTTTTTGAGGATGGTCGGGTCGGTCGGGTCATTGGTGGCTAAAGCAAACCGGCCATCTTTTTCCGGGCTTTCGTTGTGGTAGCGAACGGTATACTTTACCTGATAGGGTAGTTGTTGCTCCATTGGTATCAAAATTCCTTCCCTGAGTTTGGTTACAATTTTTAAATTTAGGTTGGGGTAATTTCTGCCCATCCAGGGATTGCTTATAAAGGGTGCAACAATTTTTGGCTGGAATCAATCACCCAAATTTCCCTGAATTAAAGCCTATAAATAGCAAAACCGGCCTATCTCGGCCGGTTAGCGGTATTTTTAAAATTGCCGTTAAAGTTTGTAATCATCTTCGTTGCGTAGAGCTACGCCGCTTCCGGCGGCGGCCCGTCCTGGGCTGGAAGTATCCTGCTCGCGCAGGGCCGGGACCGGGTTAGAGTCTTTGAGCGAAGGCTGAACGGTTATATCGCGCACCCAGTAACTTGCTTCAAGGGAAATGCCACTGGGGTCGGTAAAATAAATCGACTGAATAAAGTCGTGGTCAACGACCCGGGTGACCTCAACGCCGAGCCCGCGGAGGCGTTCAGCCAGGTTCAGCATATCCTGTTCGGTCTCGACATTAAAGCTAAGATGGTCAAACTGGCGACCGCTCGCGGCAATTCCGGCCGGTTTCTCGCCGCCGGTATCGGTCACGCCAAAATATTCGAAGAAGGCGATGGTGTTGTGGTTGCCCAAATCAAAGAAGTAGTGCCGGAAAGTATCGGTGCTTACTGCCCCGACCAGCGGCAACCCTATCACGTCCCGGTAAAAACGGACGGTCTGGTCCATGTCCGGGGTAATCAGGGCCAGGTGGTTAATGCCATTAAATTTTACTTTCATCGTTAAAACCCTTTCTTTCCAGAAACCATAATTAATTTGGCCCTATTATAAACCGAAAAAGGGTCTTAAAGATAGTTTCGCGATTAAGGTTTGGTCTTACCGAATTTTTGTTGTACTTCGGCGGCTTTAGCCTTAAGCTCGTTCCCCTGGATGAGCGGCAACAGTTCAAGGATTATTTCCCATTTGAGCGGGTCGTTTTCCGCCTTTACCCCTTCAAGGAACCCGGCCAGTAATTCCGGTTTGCCGCTTGTAATCAGGGCCAGGGCCACGTAGCGGTAAAGTTCAAAACTGCCGGTGGTTGCCAGGAAACCGGTTAAAACGTTGCTGAAGTTTTTGCCCTGGGGATGGATGAGCAGCAGGTCAAAGAGACCCAGCAGCACAATTTCCGAGCCGTTGAAACGGTAATCCGCCACCAGTTTTGTCAGCAAGGTTTCCGGCAGACTTTCCAGGCCGCGCAGGCAAGCCGCGACTACTTCAGGGGCTTTGTCGTTCGTGCCGACTAGGTACTGGTAAAGCGGCAGAGTTAAACGCTGGTCGGCCAGGATTTTAGCCGCGGTCAGGGCCGGTTCACCCGACATCTCGGAAGTAGTGCGGTCTACCAGCAGTTTGACGGCGTAGTATCCGGCCACCTTTTCGTCAAGGTCGTTCAGGATAGAAAGGGCCAAAGCCCGCATTTCCGCGCCCTCGGCATCGTGACGAGAAGGCATTAACTCGTAGGTAAGGGCGGCCTGCTCGACCAGGGCCAGGTCGGCGTGGCGAGTAAGGGGGCGTAAAGCCCGCAGAAGGGCTGCCCGGAGATACATACCGGGGTCGCGCTTTGGCCCATTATCCGCATAAGTGCGGTAAAGGTCGAGCAGCAAGGGGCGGTTTCCAGGATCGGGATTATCTTGCAGGACGCGCAGGGTCGCCTCTAAAACCTGTTTTTCCTTTTCGGTTTCCAGCAAATTCCGGGCGTAAGCGGCCTGTTCCCGGGGGTCGTCCGCCAGGGCTTTCAGGCGTTGCAAGCGGTTCTCTCTGGGATTTTTCGGCACAAGTCTTCTCCTTTAGCGGCGCGGTATTTAAGATTTCTAAAGTATCTTATCATCAAACTCTGAAGAAAGAGCTTTTGAAATATGCGGGCCGAATTTTAACCTTGATTTTTACCTGGGCCGGGTAGGATGAGGTTGGATAAAGTTTTATCCGAATTTCGGGTAAAGGAAGGACCGGTTTCTACCGAACCGGGCCAACCGAAACTCTTCCACAAACCTCAAACCTAATTGCATAGACACCCACAAGACCGCTTGATGTTTAAGTGGTCTTTTTTTGCCTCCGGGCTGCGCCGGTGTGATATCATGGCCTCGCCGGGAAAATCCCGGCTGAAACGAGGAGACTATGAGCCTGGCGCCTGACCACCTGCCGGACATCCTGGCCGAAAATTTAGACCTGCTAATTGTTGGTTTTAACCCGTCGCTGGTGTCCTGGGCCAGCGGTCACCATTACGCCAACCCGGTCAATAACTTCTACCGCCTGCTTTTCAAGGCCGGGCTGACCTCGCGCCTCCTCAAACCGGAAGAAGACGTTTTGCTGCCCGAGTTCGGCATCGGCCTCACGAACTTCGTGATTGATACGCCCTCGGCCAATGAAACAGCCGTGCCGGTCAGCGTTTACCGGGCCAGCGGTGCGGCGCTGGAAGAAAAGGTTGCCCGGTTGGAACCGAAAGTAGTCAGCTTTAACGGGCTCAAGCTCTACAACCTTTAGCCCTTTTATATATGATTTCAAGGTTGAAATTGAGTTCAAAAGTACTTTTGGATAAATAAAAGTGTCGTTCAGAGTTGAACAAAATGAACAGGTTGAAACGTTCACAGGCATTTCGAAGGAGTAAGGTATGACCCAGACGACCAAACGCCACAATGAGGTTAATATCCGCGATATCGCCAACCGCGCCCTGGTTTCGGTTGGGACAGTTTCCCGTTCGCTCAACAACCGGCCCGGCGTGGAAGAAGTTTTGCGCGAAAGAGTCCTAAAAGCGGCCCGCGAACTCAACTACCAGTTACCCCGCCGGGTCGCGCCAGGCGGCAGCGCCAGGTCGTCCGGCGGCTACCCTGCCACCGAGAGCGTAACCGAAATTTCGCACATTGCCTTTTGCTGCCGCCCGGTGATTTCGCCTTTGCGGAGCGGCGAGGAAGACCCCTATTTTCCTTCGGTTTTGCGCGGGGTCGAGGTGGAGTGCCGCCGGCACGGGTTACACCTGATCTACCGCATCATCGAAGATGAAAGCCGCGCCCTCGAATAGGGCCGTAAGATGCTGCTAGAGTCGCACGCCGACGCTTTACTCCTCATAAATTTTATTGACCACCGGCTGGTCGCCGGTCTGACCGATATAGGTTTACCCGCCGTCCTGGTGGACCATCTCTTTCCCGACTTGCCGCTCGACACCGTTTCCAATGACAACTATTCAGGCGGAATTTCGGCGGTGCGGCACCTGATTAAAAAAGGCCGCCGCCGCATCGGCTTTCTCAACGGCCTGCCCCATATCACGGTCCAGCAGCGTTTTGAAGGCTACCGCCGCTCCCTGGAAGAGGCCGGGATAATGTTCGACCCGGCCTATGTGGTCCCTGGCAACTTGACCCTTGATGGCGGAATCGCCGCCGCTCAGACCGTTTTTGAACGAGAACTCGACTGCACCGCCTACTTTTGCTCGAACGATTGGAGCGCCTTTGGCTTTATCCAGGGCTTACACGCGCGGGGCTTGCGCGTCCCGGAAGATGTCTCTATTATAGGTTTTGACGACGCGGAGACCGCTAAACTTATCTCCCCGACCCTGACGACCGTCCGGGTAGACCCCGTAGGGCTAGGCCGCACGGCTGTGCGCAAGTTGATCGAACGAGTAAAAAACCTGGGCCTGCCTATCAATCAAACGTTGCTCTACACTCAGCTAATCGAGCGCGAGTCGGTCCGCAGCCTTAAATAATTTGCCGGATATAAAAACCATGGCTTTCGCTTTGGACCCTGGGAAGCCCTGGGTTACAAGGAAAACAAAATCAAAATAATTGTTTCAAGCGAAAGCCCTATAAATGAAACGCAAAGGAGAAAAGGCTTAACATGTCAACTACCGAGCACTCGCCCGACCAGAGCAACCGCTTGCAATTCCCGGCCAATTTCGTCTGGGGTTCGGCTACCGCGGCTTATCAAATCGAAGGCGCGGTCAGCGAGGACGGGCGCAAACCCTCTATCTGGGATACTTTCAGCCGCACGCCCGGCAAAGTGCTGAACGGCGACACCGGGGATATTGCCTGCGACCACTACCACCGTTACCCGGCGGACATCGCCCTGATGAAGCAGCTTAACCTGGGCGCGTACCGCTTTTCGATTGCCTGGCCGCGCATTGTGCCGGACGGTCGGGGCGCCCTAAATGAAAAGGGCCTTGATTTCTACGACCGCCTGACCGATGAACTTCTGGAGGCAGGCATTAAGCCCTATGCCACCCTCTACCACTGGGACTTGCCCCAGGCGCTCGAAGACCAGGGCGGTTGGACCAACCGGGCGACCGCCGAAGCCTTTGTGGAATACGCCGACCTTGTTTCGCGCCGCCTGGGCGACCGAATTAACAGCTACACCACTTTCAATGAGCCCTGGTGCTCGGCGGTGCTGGGTTACGGCCTGGGCATCCACGCGCCCGGCCTGACCGACCCGGCCTCCCAGGTTGCCGCTACCCATCACCTGCTCCTGGCTCACGGAATGGCCGTTCCGGTGCTGCGCCGGAACGCTCCCAAGGCCGAGGTCGGCATCACCCTGAACCTGTGGAGTTTCGACCCGGCCACCGATTCACCCGCCGACAAGCAGGCCGCCGAGGAAGGCTACGACCTGGACAACCGGGTCTATCTCGACCCTATCTTCCGGGGCGAGTATCCCCGGACCTACCTGGATTCGCTGCCGGCAGAGGTAAATATCCCGGTCCAGCCCGGCGACCTCGAAACAATGAAAGCGCCGGTTGACTTCCTGGGTATCAACTACTACATCCGGCACGTCCGTAAGGCTGCGCCGGGTGTTGTGGGCGGTGAAGAAGTTTTGCCGCCCGGCCTCTACACGACCATGAACTGGGAGGTTTACCCGCCGGGCCTGTACGACCTGCTGGTGCGCCTCAGCCGCGAGTACACCATCCCGAAAATTTTTATTACCGAGAACGGTTCGAGCGGCGAGGAGTCGCCCGACTCCAACGGCGAGGTCCACGATACCCTGCGGCAGTACTATCTACAGGAACACCTCGTTCAGGCGCACCGGGCCATCCAGGACGGAGTGCCGCTGGCGGGGTATTTCGCCTGGAGCCTGATGGACAACTACGAATGGGCCTGGGGCTACACCCGGCGCTTTGGCATAATTTACGTGGACTATCCGACCCAGCAGCGTACGATTAAAGACAGCGGGTTCTGGTACGCGCAGGTTGCCCGCGACAACGCTTTGCCGGAAACCAGGATAAGTTATATAAAATAATGGCCGGCTCTGGGGGAGCCGACCTGAAGGAAGCAGAATTTTGTTTAAGGTACATTAGCCGGTGGTAGACCTGGGGCAACAAACCGACCGGCTAATGGGTTAAGATTTGCTGCCGGAGTGCCAGCTAAACCAGCCGGACTTCGGCTTTTTTGGCGTCATTGTATTATTCCAGGTGGTAGATTTAGGAGATATTAAAGGTTTCGAAGGCTTATATAAAAGAGCCCGGCCACAGGAAGCGCAAAAGCGATAGCCCTCCGGGTTAAACGTGTTACATCTGTTACACCTCATAAGAAGTACTCCTATTGCTAAGACCTAAATATGTTACTCGTAAGTCGTTCAAAGTATCGATTTAATTCCTCTATTTTAAATTATGCCTGAAAATTAGCAATAGAACGGCCCCTTACATTAGTCATGGGGGCCGTAAAACATTATTCCTATGCTTAAATTAACCATTAGTCCCTGTTAAGGCTACAGGACGGTTACAGGAGTCCTACTTCAGGGCTCCCTCCACGAAGGGTCAGGGGAGAATGAGATGCAGGTCGCCGAACTCGTGCCATAAATAACCCTGTTGTAGAGCCAGGGGATATGTCATTTTAAGGTGTTGCAGCCCCGCCAGGGCTTCAATCATCGCCAGGTGCGTCGCCCGGGGTTCGTGAAACCCGCTCAACAGGCCGTTCACCGAGCGCAGCCTCCGTTCGGGCGTGATTACCAGGCCGGTCCAGCCTTCCCCGGCCTGGATAATGCCGTTGCGGTCCGTAACGGTTTCGAGGGCGCGGATAGCGGTAGTACCTACAGCCACGACCCGTTTTCCGGCGACCCTGGCCCGGTTCACCAGGCCGGCCGTTTCCTGGGACACCCGGTAGTACTCCTCGTAGGGCGGTTCGTGGTCTTCCAGGCTGGCGACACCCGTATGCAGCAGCAGCGGGGCCATCTGCACCCCTTTCGCCACCAACCGGGTTATCACTTTTTCGGAGAAAGCCCGGCCTGCCGAAGGCATCTCGGCGCTGCCCGGCTCGGTGGTATAAACCGTCTGGTAATACTCGACCGGCCACTGTTGCCGGACATAACCGTAACGGATCGGAAAGCCGTGTTTCGCCAGGTAAGTTTCAATTGCTTCGGGCAGGTCAAAGGCCGCCAACCAGAGCCGGGCGGGCGGTCCGGCCAGCCTACCGGGATGGTAAGGGGCATTTAAGGTAACACTTCCGCCCGCAGGGAGAGTTAATTTCTCCCCTGCGGCCACTTCCCGGAAAGGCCGGGTAGTACCCCCGTCCGGCTGGCGTACCTCCACCGTCCAGGTGTCGCCCGGTAATCGCGTCGAAAGATGCAGTTCAAGCGGCTGGCCGTCAGCCCGGGCAGCGGGTAAAGCAGCGTTGAGAGTGCCGCTGGTATTTATCACCAGCACATCGCCCGCCTCCAGAAATTTGTCAATCCGGCGAAAGTTGGTGTGAATCACGCTGTTATCGTGCAGGTACGAAACCATCAGCCGCACTTCGTCCCGTTCGAGACCGCGCGCTTCGGGCGGCTCGGCGGCTTCGAGGTGGGGCGGTAGTGTGAAATCAAGCGCCCGGCCCAACGGTAATTTAGCGTCAACCAGGTAAGTTAAATTAAAATTCTTCCCGGCAGTTGGAGTGCTTAACATTGAAAAAGCCTGCTTTCTAAATGGTGGATGCCGCCCCGGCAAACTGGCTGGCCCGGTAACGTCCGCTGGGGCGGTCGCTCTGGATGAGCGCCATAATCCCCGGCACGCTGGCTTCGGGTAAGGGGCGGTCGCTGATGTTTTCACCGGGGAAAGCGGCCTGGTGCATGGCCGTCCGCATATCGCCGGGGTCGAGCCAGTAAACCCGCCAGGCCGGGTTTTCCGCCGCTAATATATTGGAAAGTTGTTCAAGGGCGGCTTTGCTGGAACCGTACCCGCCCCAGCCCGGATAAGCCTCTACCCCCGCGTCGGACGTGATATTAAGGACGACCGCGCCTGGTTTCAGGTGCTTTCGCACGGCCTGGACTACGCCGAGGGGCGCGATAACGTTGGCCCGGTAGACCTGTTCGAGAATTTCCAGGGGGTAATCGAGCAGTTCAGGCTGCGGGCTGGGGCCGAGCATCCCGGCGTTATTCACCAGCAAATCAAGCCCACCCAACCGGGCGGCGGCTTCGGCCAGTTCCTGGCGGTGAGCCGGTTCGGTTACATCACCGGGGACCGCTACCACCCGGCCATGCGGAGCTAAAATCCGGTAAGCCGCCGCGAGAGCCGTTTCACCACGCGCGTCAATAATCAGTTTCCAGCCGTCTTTAACAAGTTGCCCGGCCAGCGCCAGGCCTAATCCCTGGCTGGCCCCGGTTATCAGGGCTGTTTTATGGTTTGTTCCGCTCATCTTTGGTTCTCCTGTTTTTTCCTCTTTATTATTCAAAATCTTTATTATTCAAATTTGTAACCCTTCACCTGTGGGAGGGAATTGTATTCCCGACTGGTTCTCCAAAAATCGGGAAAATAATTCCCTCCCACAACTTAAAGCCGGGTGGCTGCCTAGTTCCACAAAATTTTGTTAAAAAACCCCCTTTTGGATGATTGTCTTAACTTTTCTTTTTCTTCTCTCATAATGTACCTTTTCGGGCGCGGCAATACATCGAACCCCCGGACAGTTTCTAAGCTGTACCAAAGGACAGGCCGACTTGCCGCTTTTTTTTTTGAACAGGGTGTTGTTTTGCGAAAAAAAAATTACAAAATGCAGACTTTAAAAATAAATCCGGTAACCTTCCCCGGAGAAAAGAACTGGGAAAAGCGGCCGGATTGCAGGTTAATAATTAACTTGTTTCTAAATCAGGTTAAACCTGGTTGCTGTCCTCGTCGTCCCATTCGAGCGAGCGTTTGACCGCCTTCTTCCAGTTGGCGTAATACTTCTTGCGCAAGGCCGGGTCAAGTTCAGGTTCAAAGACCCGGTCCACCTGCCACAACTGCCGGATTTCGTCCTGGGAAGACCAGTAGCCGACTTCTAGCCCGGCCAGGTAAGCCGCGCCCAGGGCCGTAGTCTCGATAACTTTAGGCCGGACAATCTTGCGGTCTAAAATATCGGCCTGGAACTGCATCAGAAAATTGTTCGCCGCCGCCCCGCCGTCCGCCTTCATCTCGGCGAAATCAAGGCCGCTATCCTCTTTTAGCGCGTCCAGCACATCGCGCACCTGGTAAGCGATGCCTTCCAGGGCCGCCCGTGCCAGGTGATTGCGCGAACTGCCTCGCGTCATACCAAAAATCGCGCCCCGCGCCGAGCTATCCCAGTAAGGCGCGCCCAGCCCCACAAAGGCCGGGACCATATAAACGCCGCCGTTATCCGGCACGCTCAGGGCCATCTGCTCGGTTTCCCCGGCGTGTTCGATAAGGTTTAGCTCGTCGCGAAGCCACTGGACCGCCGCCCCGGCGATAAAGGCGCTGCCTTCCAGGGCGTACTCCACCCGGTCGTTTAACTTCCAGGCAATCGTCGTCAAGAGGCCGTTTTTGGACTCTTTTAGCTCAGTCCCGGTGTTAAGCAGCATAAAAGCCCCGGTGCCGTAGGTCGTCTTGATGTTGCCGGGGTCGTAACAGGCCTGGCCGAAAAGGGCCGCCTGCTGGTCGCCCGCCACGCCGCAAATCGGGATAGCCGG
Organism: Chloroflexota bacterium; assembly: GCA_902812345.1. Lineage (GTDB taxonomy): Bacteria > Chloroflexota > Chloroflexia > Chloroheliales > Chloroheliaceae > 54-19. The sequence goes on from CADDZM010000133.1 coordinate 9,485, forward strand.
GCTATCCTCCGTGAAAAGGCCCGCCGGAACCTCGGCGAACCGGTAGGAATTGGGGCAGACCTGCGGCAACATAGCCGCCGGGATTTTGAAATAGTTTAGAATTTCCTCGTCCCAGGCCAGCTTGCGAATATCGAAAAGCAGGGTTCGGCTGGCATTCGAAAAATCGGTGACATGGGCCTGGCCGTTGCTCAACTTCCAGATAAGCCAGCTATCCACCGTCCCGAAAAGGATTTCGCCCTTTTCCGCCCGCTCTTTCAAACCCTCGACTTTTTGCAGCAGCCAGTTTAGCTTGGTGCCGCTAAAGTAAGGGTCAATCACCAGCCCGGTTTTAGACCTGATGCTGGCGGCGATGCTTTCCTTTTTAAGCCGTTCGCAAAATTCGGCGGTGCGGCGGTCCTGCCAGACAATCGCGTTATGGACCGGTTCGCCGGTAGCCTTGTCCCACACCACCACCGTTTCGCGCTGGTTGGTGATGCCGATAGCCTCAATTTGAGCAAAACTTATGCTGGCTTCCTTGAGTGCTTCGCGGGCGCTGGTTAAAACGCCCTGCCAGATGTCGAGCGGGTCGTGTTCGACCCAGCCGGGCTTCGGATAGATTTGCTTGACCGGACTGTAGGCCCGGCCCACGATATTGGTTTCCTTATCAAAGATAATCGTGGTCGTGCCGGTAGTCCCCTGGTCAATCGCCAGGATGAATTTCGCGCCGTCGTTTCCTTCAGCCATCATGCCTCCTCGCAATTTCCGCTTTTAATTGGTAGACGAACCTGCTTTACCCGGTCGTTACCGGGGCTGCTTCCGCTTTTTTTGGCTGCAACAGATAGCCGTCGGCCAGTTCGCGATAGAGCCGGACCTGCTCGGCCTGCCAGGTTTCATCGTAACCAAGTTCGCCCGCCAGCAATTCGGCTACATTCGGGGCCATCTCCTGGCTGGCCCTGGCGTCCAGGAGCAGGGCGCGGGTCCGCCGGGCCAGGAAATCCTCGACGGTGCGGGCCTGTTCATAACGGGCCGCCCAGACTACTTCCCCGGCCAGGTAGGGCAAATTGGCGTGAAGCGGCTTGTCCCAGCCCGGTTGCTCGGCCAGCAACCCTTTCAAGGCCGGTGCGTCCGAACCGTAAACGCCAAAAGGTTCGGGCTGCGGCTCCTGCTTCCAGCCGTGAATCGGCAAGTCCTGGGTCACGCAGGGAACCTGGAGCAGCCCGCCTACCGCTATCGCCTTGTCTACTGTCACCTCGCCCATCTTGCGGTAGGTGGTCCATTTGCCGCCGGTTATGGTTATCAGGCCGGACGGTGAGACCAGCAAAGTGTGTTCGCGGGAAAGCGAGGCGGTGCTGTCCCCGGCTTCACCCTTCATCAGAGGCCGTAACCCGGTGTAGACGCTTAAAACATCCGCCGGGGTCGGGTCTTTGGAAAGATAGCGGGCCGCGTGACCCAGCAAATACTCGATTTCTTCGTGCAGCGGGCGCGGCTCAATCTTTACTTCCTTGACCGGCGTATCGGTCGTACCCAGGATAACCCGGTCGTGCCAGGGAACCGCGAACAGCACCCGGCCATCATCGGTTTTCGGTATCATAATAGCATGGTCGCCCGGCAAAAACGATTTATCCAGTACGAAGTGGATGCCTTGGCTCGGCGAGATAAGCTTGCTTGCGCCCGGTTCGTCCAACTGGCGCACCTGGTCCACAAAGACCCCCGTGGCGTTGACGATTGCTTTGGCCCGGAGCCTGTATTCCTTACCGCCGATGGTATCCTGGACCACCACGCCGTCAACCATGCCGTTTATTTTGGGCAGTTCGGTCACGCGCATATAGTTGATAGCGAACCCGCCTTTGTCCTCGATAGTCCGCATCAGCGAAATAGCAAGCCGGGTATCGTCGAACTGGCCGTCATAGTAGGTAATGCCGCCCATCAAGCCTTTTGGCTCCAGGGTCGGGGCCAGTTTCAGGGCTTCTTTCTTCGTGATAGGTTTGGAAATGCCAAAGCCGAGCTTCCCGGCCATCAGGCTGTATAGCACCAGGCCGGAGCCGTACCAGGGCAAATTCCACCACCTGTAACCCGGTACCACGAAAGAGAGCGGCTTTACAATGTGCGGGGCGTTATGCTGCAACCGGCCCCGTTCGTGCAGCGCTTCATAGACCAGGCTAACGTTTCCCTGGGCCAGGTAGCGCACCCCGCCGTGGACTAACTTGGTGCTGCGGCTGGAAGTGCCTTTGGCAAAATCGTAGGCTTCCAGCAGCAAAGTTTTAAACCCGCGGGAAGCCGCGTCCACCGCCGTACCCAGCCCGGTCGCGCCGCCGCCGATAACAAGCACGTCCCACTTTTCTTCCGCTTGCATTCTCTGTATTAATTCACTTCGCATCATTTCGCGCCTCTTAACTTAATAATTGCCTGTCCTGGCTGTAAGAACCTGTTTTCTTTTTAGCTTCCGGCTGATTGCCCGGGTAACACCCGGTTGTTGAACTTTGTCCGCCCCTCTTTGCGACAGAACTCAGTCCGGCTAGCGGCGGGAAAACTAACAACAAAAAAGGTCCATTTCCGGGGGAAGGCAAACCTGAATAAGGTAGTGCCAGTCCTGCCAGAAAGAACCTTTCTCTTTTTCTCCAGTCCCTCTTTGCTTTTCTGATCTAATCAAATTATACAATTCCACCAAACAATGTCAATAGACGCGCGGTAAGCTCCTTCCAACCGTTCGAAAAGGCTGACACTTGCCGGGCAGATAGCAAATCAATTGACACCGGTCCAGGGCTGGTATATGATTAAGGCATGTTAACAGCATTGAAGATGGCGGCGCTGCCAGGTTTTAAAATGCTGTTATGAATCGAATTATCAGGTTAATAATTGTATATCAAGCAATAAAAGCAACTGCGTGCACGCTAAATTAAAGAGCGCATTAGCCGCCAGGGCTTAAACTTAACCCTATTGATAAAAATTGCTGCCGGTCTAAAGGCTTATTTGACTCCTTAATCATTTTCCCAGCAATAAGCCAGCCTCAATTGTGGGAGTGGTACACCACAAATTAGGCGTGTCAGGTGAGGGCAACCCGGCAATCAGGAGCAACCAACGATTTGGGCAAGTCGGACAGAGCTTCGGGAAACGATTGGTTGGAGGCTCAACCAGCTTGAATTTTACAATCCGGGATAAGCAGCGGATTGTCGGTTAAATTGTTAAATCCTAATAGGGTAAGTGGATAGCGAGTTGCAGAGCGACAGGGAGGCAAAGCCATATGAGTTCTTCAGAAGCCTTCAATTTTGGCCGCAAGATTAAAGATCTCAAACGAACTTACAACAAAACATATGCGGAACTGACTTCCGGCTTGAAAATAAGCCGCGAAAGGATTATTCAGCTTGAGGAAAACGAGCGGGAACCGACCGAGATCGAACGCCGCCGTTTCGCCGACTTCTATAACCAACCCCCGGAAGAACTTGGCCTGGGCGGAATTGGGCCGGTAGGCGGTGGCGTTGGTGTCCCCACGCCCCGGCCCCCGGCTTCACCCATCCGGCCCGCGCCCACCGGCTATAATCAGCCCCCGCTGGACCGCCCGCCTTATATGCCGCCAACCCAGCCCGGTTATGGTAACGACCAGCCTGGCTTTACCGGCGAACGCGGCAACTTTGGTGGAGCCCCCGAAAGGGGTAACTTCGGCCCTCCTGAAAGGGGTAATTTTGGCGGAGCCTCCGAAAGGGGCAACTTCGGCCCTCCTGAACGCAATTACGAACCGCGCCAGGGCGGGTACGACCGGGGCAGCTTTGGCGGCGGTGGCGGTTACGACCGGCCCGGCGGCGGAAGTCGCTACGAGAACGACCGGCGGCCCATGGGCGGCGGTTACGACCAGGGCGGCTACGACAACCGGGAAAATCGGGGCAATTACGAACCGCGCCAGGGCGGCTATGACCGCGGCAATACTTACGACCGGGGCAATTACGAACCGCGCCAGCCCAGCAACTTCCAGGATAGGCCGCCACGCGGGCCCGGTAACTTCCAGGATAGGCCGCCACGCGGGCCCGGTAACTTCCAGGATAGACCGCAGCGCGGCCCCGGCAACTTCCAGGACCGGCCTCAGCGCGGCCCCGGCAACTTTCAGGACCGGCCTCAGCGGCCTCCCCAGCGCGGCGGTGACGAAGGTGAACGCCCGGCTAAACCCGCGCCGAAACCCGCTCCCAAACCACGCGCCGAGAAACAGTCCAATAGTGGCGAACCCAAGCCGGTAATGAAGTATACCGCCGAGCAGCTTGGTGATATTGAGTCGGCTTACCTGCGCAAGCAACGCGACCTGAAGGTTCCTTTGAAATTCACTTTCATGAACGGCAAAGAGTACACCGGCGTCGTCACCGATTTTACGCCTTTTACGGTCCATATCCAGGACGCGACAACCGGCGAAGAAATAATCTTGCGCAAGCTGGCGATGGCTTACTATCGCAAAGCCGATGCGGTGGAAGAAGCCCGCAACGCTGCCCAAAACGGGATTAAACCGGAGGAGGTGTAAGAATGAGTCTTGGTTCTTACATCCTTTACCTGCGCGCCCACAAAGAAGGCATTACGCCCAGGGAAGTCGCCCAGGAACTGGATATGCCCGAACACTATATCCACGCGATTGAACTGGAAAAGCACGCCGGGGATAACGATTCGCGGACTAAACTCGCGAACTACTTCAATATTCCGGTAGAAGATTTCGCGGATTACGCCCGCAGCACCCACGCCCGGTTCATGGAACTGTTGAAAAAGGAGCGGCGGCCCCAGGTCGGTTTTCTCCTTATGAACGGTGAAACGTTGGCCGGTACGGTGGACGGCGCGGACAGCAGTATCATCAAAATCGTCGAGCTTAACACCGGCGTAAAGACCATTTTGCAGCGCCACGCCATAAAAAAATGGTGGCCGCTCAAAAAAGGCTCTTCGGTCGGGGACGGCCCTCGCGGCGGCGGGGGAGGTCGCAAACCCGGCGGCAACCGACCGATGGGCGGCGGCGGCAGGCCGATGGGAAATCGCCCGATGGGTGGCGGCGGCCGTCCGGGTGGCGGTGGAAACCGGCCCCTGGGAAATCGCCCGATGGGCGGCAACCGTTACGACCGGCCCGAACCGGGCAACGAACGCGAACCGGACTCGCGGGGACGCAATCCCTTTGCTTAAAAGGCCCGGCAGGCCGCGCGGAAGCAGGGTGTTTTTATAAATTTTGAACTTAAAAGCTAGAGAGGATTTTCATCATGAACAAACGGAAAAATGTTGCCTTGCGCAAGCACCGAGCTACTGCCAAGAAGCTCCGCGACCGCAAGAAAGCCGAACGAACCGGCGCCCCGGCCCCGACCACGGGTACGGCTGCCCCTCGCCGCTAGGTTTTAACCCGGCGATTTAACGTTTTGAGCGCGGAGAAACCTGATTGCGTTTCTCTGCGCTCGTTTTATTTTCGTTTAACGTTGAACTTTCAACGTTAAACGGTAAAACCAATTTCATTATCGCCGGTAGCGGTTTGAATAAATTTATCGCTAAAATTCACGTTGAATAATTGTAACTATTCACCTGTGGGAGGAAATTATTTTCCCAACCGGTTCTGCAAATATTTTCAAATTCAACGTTTAACATTTTACGTTTAACGAGGTTTTTTATGCGCCCTGTTCGACTCAAAGAGTTAAGCCAGCCGGAAATCAACCGCATCAAGCAGCGCGCCGCCGGGGAGTCTGGCCCGGTCAACGAACGAACCGGCCAGATTATGGAAGCGGTCCGCACCAGGGGCGATGCGGCTATCCGCGAACTCACTTTGCAACTGGATAAAGTAGACCTGGCCTCTTTCGAGGTAACTCAATCCGAGCTGCAGGAAGCCTACGCCGCCGCCGATCCTGAATTTCTCGACGCTATGCGCCAGGCTATCCGCAACCTGACCGCCTTCCACCAGACTCACGTCCAACTTGAAGAAAATCATGTCTGGACCGCCGAGGGCGTGGAACTCTGGCGGGTCTGGCGGCCTATCGAACGGGTCGGCCTCTATGTACCGGGCGGGCGTTCCCCGCTGCCTTCGTCCCTGCTGATGACGGCAGTCCCGGCCTCGATTGCCGGTTGTCCCGAAATTATTGTCTGTTCGCCGCCGACCCGCGAAGGCAAACTCCCGGCCCCGATTGCCGCCGCCGCCGCCCTCTTGAATTTGCCGAACATGCGCCTCTATAAAATCGGCGGCGCCCAGGCCATTGCCGCGATGGCTTACGGCACCGAGTCGGTCCCCAAAGCCTTCAAAATCTTCGGGGCCGGTAATCCTTATGTGACCGCTGCCAAAGTGCTTTCCTTTAGCCGGGGTCTGGTCAGCATCGATATG